>OMUP01000011.1 GCA_900314255.1 uncultured Lachnospiraceae bacterium
GATCCGGGACTCTTCCTCATCGCAAAGGAAGAGATGCCGGATGTGCCGATTCACATCAGCACGCAGGCCAACAACACCAACTACGGGACATATAATTTCTGGTTTGATCTTGGCGCGACGCGCGTGGTGGCGGCCAGAGAGCTCTCGCTGGCAGAAATCCGCGAGATCCGGGAACACATCCCGGCGGACCGGGAGATTGAAGCATTTGTCCACGGGGCGATGTGCATTTCGTATTCCGGCAGGTGCCTGCTCTCCAATTTCCTGACAGGACGCGACGCGAACCGCGGCGAATGCACGCACCCCTGCCGCTGGAAGTACCGCGTGCAGGAGGAGACGCGTCCGGGACAGTACATGGATGTGGACGAGACGGACAGAGGGACGTTTATCTTCAACTCCAAGGATCTGTGCATGATCGAGCACATCCCGGAGATGATGGATGCCGGGATTGATTCGTTTAAAATCGAGGGGCGTATGAAGACGGCGCTCTATGTGGCGACCGTGGTGCGCACATACCGCATGGCCATCGACGCGGCGGTCCGCGATCCGCAGGAGTACAGAAGGCAGCTTCCGTTCTACCACGAAGAAATCCGCAAATGCACCTACCGCCCGTACACCACCGGCTTCATGTTCGGCAAGCCGACTTCTGAGACACAGGTCTACGAGGACGTCCCGTATCTGCACAATTACGTGTACATCGGGACGGTGCAGGGGACGGACGATGCCGGGCGCGTCATGTTCCCGCAGAAGAACAAATTCACGGTCGGCGAGACTCTGGAACTCATGAAGCCGGACGGGCGCAATCTTGCGGCGCATGTCAAAGGAATCTGGGACGATGACGGCTGCGCGATGGAAAGTGCGCCGCATCCGAAACAGATGCTTCATGTACAGCTGGATGTACCGGCGCAGCCGTGGGATATCCTGCGCAGAAAAAGCACAGAAGATCTTGAGGAAAAAGAAAAGGAAGTGTAAGCGATGCCTGTTATTACAGATCCGGAAATAATCCGGGACCGCCTGACGGCGGTGCGGGAAAACATGCAGCGGGAAGGCGTTGATGTGTGCGTCGTTCCGACCGATGATTTTCATCAGTCAGAGTACTCGGGCGCATATTTCCAGACGCGGCGCTATCTCACCGGCTTCACCGGTTCAGCCGGGACGCTGGTGCTGAGTGCGGATGACGCGGCGCTTTTTACGGATGGGCGCTATTTCGTTCAGGCGGCTCTTCAGATAAAAGGCACCGGGATCACGCTCATGAAGATGGGACAGGAAGGTGTCCCGGACATGATGCAGTATCTGGCGGGGAAAAGCGGAGGAGATCGTGTCATCGGATTCGACGGAAGAACGGTTGCCTATGGCAGCGGCGCGCGCATGGCGGAGATCTTCGGCGGCCATGTCCGGGCGGACTTTGATCCTGTGAAGGGACTGTGGCCTGACCGCCCGCCGTTCCCTGACAGCGCGGTCTATGAACTTCCCGAGCGCTGGACGGGCGAATCCAGAAGCTCGAAGCTTTCCCGTATCCGGGCCGCCATGGCAGCTTCCGGCTGCGGCGCGTCTCTTGTCGCTTCGCTGGATGACATCGCGTGGATTCTCAACCTGCGCGGCAATGACGTCGAGTGCAACCCGGTATTCATGGCATATCTGTGGATCGGAAAAGAGACGGCTGTCCTTTTTGCCAATGAAGATGCCTTTTCTGCACAGATCCGGGGAGAGCTTGAAGCAGACGGCGTGGGGCTCAAGCCGTATGCGGATGCATATGAAGAAATCCGTGAGCTTGCCGGACGCGAACACTGTGTAATGCTTGACCCGCGCCGGACCAATTTCCGTCTGGTATCCATCGTGGCGGGTGAGTGCGGCGTATACCAGTGCGAGAATCCGTCCGTGCTGATGAAAGCGGTGAAAAATGACACGGAAACCGCATGCCTGAAGGATGTGCACGCAGACGACGGTGCGGCGGTGTTCCGCTTCTCCCTGTGGCTGAAAGATCAGATGCGGCGGATGGCTGCGGGAGAGGATATCTGCATCACGGAACTTGACGCGGCAGACAAGCTCGACTCTCTGCGGGCGCAGATTCCGGATTTCATCGAGCTGAGCTTCCCGACGATTTCGGCTTACGGCGCCAATGCCGCGCAGCTGCACTATGCGCCGACAAAGGAGAACTGCGCAAGACTGCGGCCGGAAGGCATGCTGCTTGTGGACTCCGGCGGTCAGTACCGCCGGGGCACGACGGACATCACCCGCACGTGGGCGCTCGGGCCGGTCAGTGAGGACATGAAGCGCCATTTCACCCTGACACTGGCCGGAATGCTCGCGCTCGGCAATGCGCATTTCCTGAAAGGCGTCGACGGCTACGGACTGGATATTCTGGCCAGAGGACCGCTGTGGAATGAGCATGTGGACTATCGCTGCGGCACGGGACACGGCGTCGGATTCTGCCTGAATGTGCACGAGGCGCCCAATGGCTTCCGCTGGCACCGTATCCGCGGCGTGAATGAACTGGCCGTTCAGGAGCCGGGCATGGTCACTTCGGATGAGCCGGGCGTGTATGTGGACGGGCAGTACGGAATCCGCATCGAAAACCTGATGCTCTGCGAAAAAGATCTGACCAATGAATACGGAACTTGGCTGAAGTTCCGCTTCCTCACGATGGTTCCGGTTGACAGAGACCTGATCGACAAAAAATATCTGCGGCAGGAGGATGTGACTCGGCTGAATGCGTACCACAGGCAGGTATACGAAACCCTCGCGCCGAAACTCACGGAAGAAGAGCGGACACAGCTGGCGGTACAGACAGCGCCGATATGATGCGGCGCTGCCTGCAGCAAGGATAACCAAATGAAAAAAGGAAAATGCTACATCGGAACGGCCGGGACCGTCGGGTATCCGAACCGGACCGCCGTTACGGTGACGGAGAGTGATGACCCGGAGGATATCGGCCGGATCGTCACTGTGAAAAATGTCATCCCCGGCCGAAAGATCCGGTTTCTGGTAAACAAAAACCGCAGGGACAACCCTTCCGGAATATGCCGGGAAACACTTGAAAACTCGCCGCTGGAGACGGAGACGCCGTGCCCGCATTTCGGGGACTGCGGCGGATGTCTGTATCAGACGGTCGGGTACGACAAGCAGCTGGAACTGAAGAAAAACCAGGTAAAAAAACTGCTGGACGGTGCGGTGCGGGAGCCGTACCTGTTTGAGGGAATTTACGGCAGCCCGGAGCCGGAATTCTACCGCAACAAGATGGAATTCACATTCGGCGATTCGGTGAAGGACGGCCCACTGGTGCTCGGCCTCCACAGGGCCGGCAGCATGTACGACGTAATCCCGGCCGACGGCTGCCGGCTTGTAAGTCCGGACGTCAGCCTGATTGTCCGGGCCGTGACGGAAACGGCCCGCCGGCTGAATCTGCCGTTCTACCAGAAAAAGACATTTACCGGGTATCTGCGGCATATGCTGGTGCGCCGCTCCTGTACGACCGGCGACATCATGGTTGATATCGTGACATCAAGCCAGAAAGAGCAGGATCTGAGACCATTTGTCGAGGCAATTCTTGACTGCGAAGGGCAGATGCAGGGAAAGGTGAGCGGAATTCTGCACACGACCAACGATTCGACGGCGGACAAGGTGACCGATGAGGCCACGGAAGTTCTCTACGGGCGGCCGGAGATCACGGAATCCGTGCTGGGACTCACATTTACCATCACGCCGTTTTCTTTCTTTCAGACCAACACGGCGGGCGCCGAAGTCCTGTACAGCAAGGTGCGGGAATACGCGGGGAGCATCGACGGGCAGGTTCTCTTTGACCTGTACTCGGGAACGGGAACGATCGCGCAGATCCTGGCTCCCGTTGCAAAAAAAGTGATCGGAGTCGAGATCGTGCCGGAAGCCGTGCAGGCGGCAAAGGCCAATGCGGCAAGGAACGGGCTGGACAACTGCACATTCCTCACCGGGGACGTGCTGAAGGTCCTCGACGAGATCAAAGAGCACCCGGACAGCATCGTGCTGGACCCGCCCCGCGACGGCGTGCACCCGAAGGCGCTGGCGCACATTCTGAACTACGGGGTAGAGCATATTATTTATGTATCCTGCAAGCCGACCTCACTCACCAGAGACCTTGAGATGATTCAGGATGCGGGCTATAAGCTCGAGAAAGCGGCCTGCGTGGATCTGTTCCCTTCAACGACGGGAATCGAGACAGTCGCTCTCTTAAGCAGGCATACGATGTAAAACAAGATATGAAAAAATCTGCCATGGCTGATCTGACGGCCATGGCAGATTTATTTAAATTATCAGGGATTGTTTACATTACCAGACTGCCACGGCACCGCGCATGACGTCGTAGCTGTCTGCGAAGGTCGGCCAGGAAACCCAGACCATGCCGGAATAAGCACCGCCCGGCGCCGGGTCTGCGATGTAGAACTCGCGCGTGGCGGGGTTGAATCCGCAAAGAAGCATGACGTGCGCGTTGGTCTTGTAGCTGCCCCACCAGTAGTTTTCCGGTTCAGTCGGCCCGAACTTGTAGGATGTCCACACGACAACCGGATGCCCGAGATACAGCTGGTAGATCAGATCTTCCTCACTTGCACCGGTGATGTCGGCTGTGGATGCATAACGGGCGCCCCAGCTGGCGACAGCCGGCATGTTGATGCCGTCGAAATTTCCGTCATTGGCGTACGGCGTGCCGACAAATCCGTGATTCGGATTGTCATCGGACGCGTACGGCATTGTCGTGAGGAATTCCTGATAGGACATATCCGTGCAGTACCCCTTTGACCACAGTCCCATGAGCAGCGCCGCGGCTTCACAGCCCATCGGCGCTCCTTCCGCCACCTGGTCGATATAGCTGCTGACCGGAAGGACGATCGTGGAGAGCGGGGATGCGGATCCGTCTGACCCGTAGACGAGGTAACGACCCTGCGCGTCATTGTAAAGAACGGTATTGTACGCGGCAGGCACTGTCTCTGGCTCCGGGGCGGGCGTCTGCGCTTCTGTGGCCGTTTCGGTCTCAGGTCCGGGAGCAGCTGTTTCGGCTGCAGAAGAAGCAGACTGTGCAGTTGTTTCCGGGTCAGCACTGCTGGTTTGAGCGGACTCGCCGGCAGTTTCCCCGGCTGCTTTTAAGTCTGTGTCAGCTTCTGCTGCGGCGCTGCTTTCTTCGGCCGTACCTTCCTCCTGACCGGATGACTCTTTGGCCGTTTCGGAAAGGGTGGTTTCTTCTGAAGCAGTCTCTGATGTGATCTTGGAAGCGGCAGAAGAAACAGCGGCGGATGTTCCGGCTGCAAGTGTTCCGGTGCCTGTGCTTCCGGAAGTGCTTCCGGCAGAAGCGCAGGAAGCGAGTGTCAGACTGAGACTGACAGAGCAGACACAAAGCAGTGTCAGCGGATGAAAATGTTTCATCATAAACCTTCTGATTTGGCGGCGGGTGAAAAACAAAAATAGAGAAACGCTATAGA
The DNA here is from genome assembly GCA_900314255.1 of uncultured Lachnospiraceae bacterium. Classification (GTDB taxonomy): domain Bacteria; phylum Bacillota; class Clostridia; order Lachnospirales; family Lachnospiraceae; genus UBA4285. The sequence goes on from OMUP01000011.1 coordinate 5,445, forward strand.
CAGCCTGATTATAGTGCGGTCGGTCCGGAAAAGCAAGAATGATAAGTGAACCGGCAGGGACAGCCAGAAGGCTGCCTCTGCCGGTTCTGCAGATAGCGGATTATTCAGGCCGGATCTCGTCAAACCGGCTGTAGTCCAGATAGGCGCCCTTCATCGGCGAGGCCGCCAGAAGGCGGTACAGCGCCAGGACACCGGTTGTGTATTTCGGCTTGCGGGGCTTCCATTTTCTTCTGCGCTCTGCAAGAATCGCCTGCATTTCCTCCGGGGATTTTTTCTCTCCCTTTACGCCGGTGATCTCCAGCACGCGGGCCTGTACATCAATGTGAATCAGGTCGCCTTCTTCTACCAGAGCAATCGGGCCGCCGTCAGCGGCTTCCGGGCTGCAGTGACCGATGACCGGGCCAGTAGAGGCACCGGAAAAGCGGCCGTCCGTGATGAGTGCAATGCTCTTACCAAGTTCCGGGTCCGAAGAAATGGCCTCCGATGTGTAGAACATTTCCGGCATACCGCTTCCCTTCGGCCCTTCGTAGCGGATAAAGACTGCGTCGCCCGGATGAACCTTGTGGCTTATGACAGCCGAAAGGCATTCTTCTTCCGAGTCAAACGGCCGGGCCGTCAGCGTGACAGAGAACATTTCGCGGGGGCAGGCCGTGTGTTTGATCACGGCACCTTCGGGAGCCAGATTTCCCTTTAAAACAGCGATGGAGCCGTTTGTGTCAATCGGATGGTCAAAGGGCCGGATGATGTCTTCTTTCGTGATGTGCGTACCCCTTGCATTGTCCGCCTGCTGCAGGAGACTTTCGCAGTGTTCATAAAAGCCGCTGTTCTTCAGCTCATCCAGATTTTCGCCGAGTGTCTTCCCGGTCACAGTTCTTGCGTCCAGATGAAGCATCGGACGGATTTCTTCCATGATGGCAGGAACCCCGCCGGCGTAGTAAAAGAATTCCGCCGGATAAGCCCCTGACGGCCGGAGGTTCAGAAGGTACCGCGCGTTCCGGTGAATCCGGTCAAAGCTCTCACCGGTGATGGTGATCCCGAGTTCGTGTGCGATGGCCGGAATGTGCAGCAGGGCATTGGTGGAGCCGGAGATGGCCGCGTGGACCAGGATGGCATTCTCAAAACTTTCTGCCGTCAATATATCCGAAGGTCTGGCATTTTGAGTTCCTGCGAGTCTGACCGCCAGTTTCCCCGCTTCTTTTGCATACCGCAGCAGATCCGGGCTTTCCGCCGGAAGAAGGGCAGACCCGGGCAGCGTAAGGCCTAGTGATTCCGCCATGATCTGCATGGTGCTGGCTGTTCCGATAAAGGAGCAGGCCCCGCAGGAGGGACAGGCGTTTTCTTTTGCCCACTCCAGCTTTTCACGGCTGATTTCGTGCCGCTGGTATTTCGCGCTGTACACGCCGAGCTCGTTGAGTGTGAGCATCTGCGGACCGGCCGCCATGGTGCCTCCGGGAATGACGACCGAAGGAATGTTGACACGGGCCAGACCGATCAGATTCCCCGGCAGTCCCTTGTCGCAGGAGGCGATGAAGACGCCCGCGTCAAACGGAGTCGCCTTTGCCTGAATTTCGATCATGTTCGCGATCATCTCGCGGGAGGCCAGGGAATAGTTGATCCCGTCCGTTCCCTGGCTTTCTCCGTCACAGATGTCCGTCGTGAAATACCGGGCCCCGTGGCCGCCGGCCTCGGCGATCCCTTCTCTTGCCGCTTCAACCAGCTTGTTGAGATGTGCCGAGCCGGGGTGCGAATCCCCGAACGTGCTCTCTATGAAAATCTGCGGCTTGGCGAGATCCTCTTTTGTCCAGCCGCTTCCGAGCCGCAGCGGGTCCATCTCCGGGGACAGCTCCCGCATTTTCTGACTAATAAGTTCGTCCATTATTTTTTGTACTTGTAAAATCCTTCTCCGGCGTTAATACCGGTCTTTCCCGCATCAATCATCGATTTCAGCATGGCAGCGATCTTGCCCGGCGTCGTACCCGGATCCTTTGCCTGCGGATTCATGATGACGATATTATACGCGGTCGTGAGGCCGACAACATCCAGAATCCTGAACGGCCCCATGGGAGCGCCGGTTGCCAGCATCCAGGTCTTGTCGATGGTCTCCGGATCGGCGACATCGTTGGCTGCGAGTGCCTCGGCGGAGGTGAGGAACGGAACCAGCATGGAGTTCAGAATGTAACCCGGCTGCTCCTTTTTCACCAGAAGCGGAACCATGTTGATCTGCTTTGCAAATTCCACGACCTCATCGATGTACTTCGGATCGGTGCCGGCGTGGCCCATGATCTCCGCGGTGTTCATCCGGTAGATGTCATTGGCGAAGTGCAGTGCCAGGAACTTCTCCGGGCGGCCGGTGAAATGCGCGAACGTGCTCGGAAGCAGCGTGGAAGAGTTGGTGCAGATAACCGTCTTCTCCGGAAGATGCTTCTGAAGCTCGGTGTAGAATGCTTCCTTCTGCTCGATGCTCTCTGCGATCGCCTCGATCACAAGATCCGCGTCCTTACCGGCTTCCTCATAGCTTGTCGTCAGCTTCAGATTCTTATAGGCGTCATCCGCGCGTTGTTTGAGCGCGTCGATCTGTTCATCGCTCAGATGCTTTTCACTGGTGAAGCCGCGGCAGTATGCCGCCGGATTGGTTTTCATCGCTTCCAGTGTTCCCAGATAAATGCCGTGGAGCCGGTCAAGCTTTGGCTGGCAGCGTCCGATGGACGCGTCCGTGCGCAGCCAGATCGTGACATTAAAGCCGCAGAAAGCTGCCTGATAGGCAATCTGAGAGCCGAGTACACCGCCGCCGGCAACTGTGACGTTCTTAAAAGACATAGTGCAGAACCTCCTTTGAAATATGTTAAAATAACCACGAATTTTTACACCTCTAAGATACCATATTATAGAATATATGACAAATACATTTTCAGGAAATGTAAGGAACGCGCAGGAGAAGCATATGGCAGGAATGGCAGAAAACGGCCGGAACCAGGATCCGGGCCTTGTGGGGAACGAGAAGATCGAAGAGTACATCGGCTATCTGCAGCAGGAGCCGACGCAGGAGATGCTGGCCGTGACGCTGACGGCAATCCGCCGGCGCATGAAGGCCGGCGGACAATTTGTCATCGCGGTGAGTCCGAATGCGGACAAGGGGCTTGCGGTGCAGCTCATGCAGCTTCCGGACGGAAAACGGTGGGCAGTCGGGTATACCGGATTTGCGGAGCAGGAAAAAGGCAGTCAGCCGGTGGTGTCGACGTTCCTCGCCGACATGCGGGAAGTGCTGACAAAGGTGCTGGCGATGGACGGCGTCTCGGGACTGATCATCAATCCCTGGAACCGGACACTTTATCTTGAAAAACCGCTCATACGCCTGATTCTCGGTGAATGATTTCCGGCCGGGTGCGGCGCGCATAAGTGCCGGAAACACAAGGGTTAGAGAGGCTTGTTATGGTTGCAGAAGCTATCCGGCCATGCTAAAATGAATTGGTTTGAAAGCATGCGGGATATGGGTTCCCGGTTAAAATGCAAGGAGGTTAAACATGATTTATTCAGCAGAGGTCAAGGAAATGTGCCCTGTAACCCAGGCAGTACATCACGGCGCCGCTCCGATCCCGGAAGAGGCAAAGTGGGTGAAGGCCCGGGAGATCAAGGACATCTCCGGCTATACACATGGTGTAGGCTGGTGCGCTCCGCAGCAGGGCGCCTGCAAGCTGTCTCTGAACGTGAAGAACGGCGTGATTCAGGAAGCGCTTGTTGAGACAGTCGGCTGCTCCGGCATGACGCATTCCGCAGCAATGGCAGCGGAAATTCTTCCGGGTCTCACCATTCTGGAAGCCCTGAACACAGACCTCGTTTGTGACGCAATCAACACCGCTATGCGTGAGCTCTTCCTTCAGATCGTATACGGACGTTCCCAGAGTGCATTCTCGGAAGACGGCCTTGCGATCGGCGCGGGTCTTGAGGACCTCGGCAAGGGTCACCGCTCCATGGTCGGCACGACATACGGCACGCTTGAGAAGGGACCGCGTTACCTTGAACTGACAGACGGCTACATCACCGATCTGGCACTTGATGAGAATGACGAGATCATCGGCTACAAGTATGTAAACTTTGGCAAGATGATGGACTTCATCAAGGCTGGTGACGATGCGAACACAGCACTGAAGAAGGCATCCGGTCAGTACGGCCGCTGCGCAGACGCAGTGAAGTTCATCGATCCCCGCAAGCAGTGAGAAGCACAACCGACGGAGGAAAATATAATGGAAGAATTATTTGAATCATATGACAGAAGAGAGAAGCAGATCCTGGCAAAGCTCGCCGAGTACGGAATCGGCTCCATCCAGGAAGCTGCTGACATCACAAAGGCTGCCGGCCTCGATGTATATCACATGGTAGAGGGCATTCAGCCGATCTGCTTCGAGAACGCAAAGTGGGCATACACCGTCGGCGCTGCCATCGCCATCAAGAAGGGCTGCCGCAAGGCAACCGATGCAGCTGCTGCAATCGGCGAGGGACTTCAGTCCTTCTGTATTCCGGGTTCTGTTGCTGACCGCCGCAAGGTAGGTATCGGCCACGGCAACCTCGGCAAGAGACTTCTTGAGGAAGAGACAGAGTGCTTCTGCTTCCTCGCAGGCCACGAGTCTTTCGCTGCTGCTGAAGGCGCAATCGGTATCGCAACCATGGCGAACAAGGTTCGTCAGAAGCCGCTCCGTGTTATCCTGAACGGCCTCGGCAAGGATGCCGCACAGATCATCTCCCGTGTCAATGGATTCACATTTGTCGAGACAGATTATGATTACCACACTGGCGAGCTGAAGATCGTTTCCGAGCACTGCTACAGCAAGGATCCGAACGGACCGAGAGCAAAGGTTAAGTGCTACGGCGCAAACGATGTTCAGGAAGGCGTTGCGATTATGTGGCATGAGAATGTCGATGTATCCATCACCGGCAACTCCACCAACCCGACCCGTTTCCAGCATCCGGTAGCCGGCACATACAAGAAGGAGCGCCTCGAGGCAGGCAAGAAGTACTTCTCCGTAGCATCCGGCGGCGGCACAGGCCGTACCCTTCATCCGGACAACATGGCAGCCGGCCCGGCTTCTTACGGCATGACCGATACCATGGGCCGTATGCATTCCGACGCGCAGTTCGCGGGCTCTTCGTCCGTTCCGGCTCACGTTGAGATGATGGGTCTCATCGGCATGGGCAACAACCCGATGGTCGGAGCAACCGTTGCTGTAGC
>OMUP01000040.1 GCA_900314255.1 uncultured Lachnospiraceae bacterium
TATCCGGCGCGGGTTTGCCATTTGCCACCTGGTCGCCGAAGACAACGCCGGAGAGGTAGTCCCAGGCGCCGACCTGCCGCAGAATTTTTTCTGCTGTCTGGTGCTCGGTCGAGGTGGCGACCACAGCGGGAATGTTCTTTTCGCGCAAATATTTCAGAAGCGTGAAAAGCCCCGGCTTGGCCGGTATCCCTTCCTTTGCCTGAAGCGCCGAAACATAGCGGTTCTTGAGCTCCCGCGTGTGCCAGTACTCGATACGGCCTTTGAAGTAGTCGTTGAACATGCGGATGCACGGCTCACGGGGTGCACCTTTGAAGTTGTTCATGAGCCAGACGGGCATCTGCGTGTTCTGCTGAGAGCAGGCCCAGACCCAGCCTGCATCCGACTGTCTCTCGGTGTCGACCATCAGGCCGTCCATGTCAAATAGTACTGCCTGAATCTTCACGCTTCCTCTCCCCTGCGGCTGTTTTGCAGCTGTCTGTCTTTCTCAAGCATCTTCTTCAGAAACTGTCCGGTGTAGCTTTCCGGGACGGATGCCACCTGCTCCGGCGTACCCTGCGCGATGACCGTGCCGCCGCCGTCTCCGCCTTCCGGACCCATGTCAATAATATAATCGGCGGTTTTGATGACGTCAAGGTTGTGCTCGATTACGACCACGGTGTTTCCGTTGTCCGTCAGTTTCTGCAGAATATCGGTTAGGCGGTGGATATCCGCGAAGTGCAGTCCGGTGGTCGGCTCATCCAGAATGTAGATAGTGTGCCCCGTGCCGCGTTTGGAAAGTTCCGTCGCCAGCTTGATGCGCTGCGCCTCGCCGCCGGAAAGTTCCGTGGACGGCTGTCCCAGGCGGATATAGCCCAGGCCGACGTCGTTTAACGTCTCGATCTTGCGGCGGATGGCCGGCACATTCTCAAAGAACTTTACCGCCTCCTCCACCGTCATGTTGAGCACATCGTAGATGGACTTGCCCTTGTATTTGACCTCGAGTGTCTCCCGGTTGTAGCGCCGGCCGTGGCAGACTTCACAGGGGACATAGACGTCCGGAAGGAAGTGCATTTCGATCTTGATGATGCCGTCGCCCTGGCAGGCCTCGCAGCGGCCGCCCTTTTTGTTGAAGCTGAAGCGGCCCTTGTCGTAGCCTCTGGCCTTTGCGTCTGCCGTGGAGGCAAAGAGTTCGCGGATCATGTCAAATACACCCGTGTACGTGGCCGGATTGCTGCGCGGCGTGCGGCCGATCGGGGACTGGTCGATGTCGATGACTTTGTCCAGCTGTTCGATACCATCGATGCCGTCGTGCTTTCCCGTTATGCACTGGGCCCGGTTCAGACTTCTGGCCAGATGCTTGTACAGGATCTCATTGACCAGAGATGACTTTCCGGAGCCGGACACTCCCGTCACACAGGTGAAAACGCCGGTCGGGAAACGCACGTCGATATTTTTCAGATTGTGCTCCTTCGCTCCCCGCACGGTGAGCCATCCGGCCGGTTTCCGGCGCTCTTTCGGAACCGGGATGCACTTGCGCCCGGACAGGTAGTCGCCGGTGAGCGAGTTTTTGCACTTGCAGATGTCCTCGGCCGTTCCCTGCGCCACGACTTCTCCGCCGTGTTCACCCGCGCCCGGTCCGATATCCACAATCCAGTCCGCTGCCCGCATGGTGTCCTCATCGTGCTCCACGACGATGACAGAGTTGCCCAGGTCGCGCAGATGTTTGAGGGTTGCCAGCAATTTGTCATTGTCGCGCTGATGCAGGCCGATGCTGGGCTCGTCCAGAATATAGGCCACGCCGACGAGGCCGGAGCCGATCTGGGTTGCCAGGCGAATGCGCTGTGCCTCGCCGCCGGAGAGCGTCGCCGTCGTGCGGGAAAGGGACAGATATTCGAGGCCGACATCCTTCATGAACTGCAGGCGGGATCGGATTTCCTTGAGGATCTGCGCGCCGATGAAGCGCTGCCGCTCGTCAAGTTCCATGCCGTCCAGGAATGCCAGCAGGCTGATGACCGACATATTGGTGATTTCATAGATATTTTTGTCCGCCACGGTGACCGCAAGCGAAGAAGGTTTCAGGCGCTGCCCGTGGCAGGCCTGGCAGGGCGTGAACGTCATAAACGCCTCGTACTGCGCCTTGGCCGTGTCGGAAAATGCTTCCTTGTAGCGCTGTTCTTCGTTTTTGATGATGCCGTCAAAGGCGATGTCGTACACGCCGACACCGCGCTGTCCCTGATAGCGCACCTTCACAGACACGCCGTCGGTACCGTACAGCAGCATATGGCGGATTTCCTCCGGGTATTCATCCCAGGGGGTATCCAGCGAGAAATGATAATGCTCCGCCAGAGCTGTCAGAATCGCATTGGTAAAAGAGCCGGACTTTCCGGACGATGCCCAGCCCGGAGCTGTGATGGCACCGTCCCGGATGGACTTCGTCCCGTCCGGGATGATGAGTTCCGGCGAGAATTCCATCTTGTAGCCCAGTCCCAGGCACTCGGGGCAGGCACCGTACGGGTTGTTGAAGGAGAAAGAGCGGGGCTCGATTTCCTCGATGCTGATGCCGCAGAAAGGACAGGACAGAGACTGCGAGAAGGCCAGCATCTCCTGCTGTCCGAAGACTTCCACGTCCATCAGGCCGTCAGCCAGTTTCAGCGCCGTCTCCGTGGAATCGGTGAGACGCTGCTCGATGCCGGGGCGCACCTTCAGGCGGTCGACAACGATTTCGATGTTGTGCTTCCGGTTCTTGTCGAGTTCGATTTTTTCCGTCAGCTCGTAGAGATTTCCGTCAACCCGCACGCGGACGTATCCGCTTTTTCTCGCTGCATCCAGAACCTTGACATGGGTTCCTTTGCGGCCCCGCACAACGGGCGCCAGCAGCTGGATCCGGGTGCCTTCCGGAAGCGCCATGATCTGATCAACCATCTGATCCACCGACTGGCGGGACACCGGACGGCCGCACTTCGGGCAGTGCGGAATGCCGATACGGGCGTAGAGCAGACGGAAGTAATCGTAGATCTCCGTCACGGTGCCGACCGTCGAGCGGGGATTGCGGTTTGTGCTTTTCTGATCGATCGAAATCGCCGGCGGCAGGCCTTCAATGGACTGCACGTCCGGCTTCTCCATCTGACCGAGAAACTGCCTTGCGTACGAAGACAGCGACTGCATGTAGCGGCGCTGCCCTTCGGCAAAAATCGTGTCAAATGCCAGACTCGACTTTCCCGATCCGGACAGGCCGGTGAGCACCACCAGCGCGTCACGCGGGATGTCGACATCGACATTTTTCAGATTGTGCTCATTGGCACCGCGGATCCGTATATATTTTCTGAACCTGCCGCGTGTTTCGGCCATGTTCTTACTTCCTTTCCTCATACAGGTATTTGTTGATTTCAATCATCTGGTCGCGCAGGCGGGCGGCCTCCTCGAAGTTCAGCTCGGCCGCTGCCCGGTGCATGTTTTTCTCCACCTTTGTCTTCAGAGCTTTCAGCTCCTTGTCGCTCATGGACTCCATATCCTTCGCGAGTTTTCCGGAATCGCTGCTTTCCTCTGCCGCATGGCTGATGGAAATCAGATCGCGGACGGCCTTGCGGATTGTCGTCGGCGTGATGCCGTGCTCCTCATTGTACGCCTGCTGAATCTTCCGGCGCCGCTCGGTTTTCTCAATGGCCGCCTTCATGGCGTCTGTCACCTTGTCCGCATACATGATGACGTGGCCGTCCGCATTGCGGGCGGCGCGGCCGATCGTCTGAATCAGCGATGTCTCTGTGCGCAGAAAGCCTTCCTTGTCCGCGTCCAGAATCGCCACAAGGCTGATCTCCGGGATGTCGAGTCCTTCCCTTAGCAGGTTGATGCCGACCAGGACATCAAAGCCATCCAGCCGCATATCCCGGATGATCTTCTGGCGTTCCATCGTGTCAATGTCCGCGTGCAGGTAATTGACTCGGATGCCCAGCTCCTTCAGGTACTTGGTCAGATCCTCCGCCATCTTTTTGGTCAGGGTGGTGACGAGGACTTTGTTGTGTTTTTCTGTCTCCCGGTTGATCTCCGAAACCAGGTCATCGATCTGTCCCTTCACCGGCCGCACAAACACTTCCGGATCCAGGAGACCCGTCGGCCGCAGCACCTGTTCGGCTCTCAGCAGCTCATGCTCCGCCTCGTAAGGCCCCGGCGTCGCCGACACGAACATCATCTGGTTGATCTTCCCCTCAAATTCATCAAAGGACAGCGGCCGGTTGTCCAGCGCCGAGGGCAGCCGGAAGCCGTAATCCACCAGCGTCTTTTTTCTCTGCTGGTCGCCGTGGTACATGCCGCGCACCTGCGGCAGCGTGATATGGGACTCATCCACGATGATCAGATAATCCTTCGGAAAGTAGTCCAGCAGCGTGTACGGCGGCGTGCCCCGCTTCCGGCCCTCCAGCGGCGCCGAGTAGTTCTCGATGCCGGAACAGAACCCCGTCTCCAGCATCATCTCGATGTCGTAGTTGGTACGCTCTTCGATTCTCTGCGCCTCGATCAGCCGGTCATTTTTCTTGAAAAATGCGATCTGCTCCGCCAGTTCCTTCCGGATCCGGCCGACGGCCTTTTCCATCTTCACCTTGTCCACGACGTACAGCGACGCCGGGAAAAGCACTACGTTGTTGACCTCCGCCTTCACTTCGCCCGTCAGCGCATCGGTCTGACAGATCCGGTCGATCTCATCCCCGAAAAATTCAATCCGATACGCGTCACCAGAAGACCCCGGCGGGTAGACTTCCACAATGTCCCCGCGGACCCGGAAAGTCGAGCGCTTGAAATCCTGTTCGTTCCGGGTGTACTGGATATCGATCAGCTTCCGCAGCAGATCATCCCGGTCAAGTTCCATCCCGGGCCGCAGGCTGACCGCCTGGGTCCGGTAGTCAATCGGCTCACCCAGTCCGTAAATACAGGAAACCGACGCCACGATAATCACGTCATTTCTCTCGGAAAGCGCCGCCACCGCCGAGTGGCGCAGCTTGTCGATTTCGTCGTTGATAGCCGAGTCCTTGGCGATGTACGTGTCGCTCTGCGGCACATATGCCTCCGGCTGATAGTAGTCGTAGTAGGACACGAAGAATTCGACGGCATTTTCCGGGAAGAATTCCTTCATCTCACTGTACAGCTGGGCCGCCAGCGTCTTGTTGTGGGACATGATGAGCGTCGGCTTCTGGACTTTCTGGATCACATTGGCCATGGTGAAGGTTTTGCCCGATCCGGTCACGCCCTCGAGTGTCTCAAACTGATTTCCCTCCAGGAATCCGCGGCTGAGCGCGTCGATCGCCTGGGGCTGATCGCCGGTCGGTTTATAGTCGGAATGTAGTACGAATTTTCCCATGCTGCCTGCCTTTATCGTGTATGTAAGTACCGTATTTTGTTATCATAACACAAGCGGCCGCCTTGCGGATTGAACCGGCCGGCCGAAATCACTATAATGAATAAAGAAGCTGACACCCGGTCTTTCGTGCGTCCTGAAAGCCGGATTATACGCATATCAGGAGGAAAACATGAACAATCACAAGGAATTTGATCTTGTCGCCATGGGGGAGCTGATGCTCCGTCTTTCCCCTCCGGGTGAAGACCGTCTGACAAGAGGCGAGACGTTTGAGAAGCAGGTGGGCGGCGCCGAACTCAACGTGCTGACCGGCGTGGCGCTGGCCGGCCTGCGCTCCGGCATCATCTCCAAGCTTCCCGCCAACGATATCGGAACCTATGTAAAGAACCGGGTCCGCTTCTGCGGTGTCTCCGATGACTATCTTGTCTGGGACTCTTCGGCGGACGCCCGTGTCGGCTTGTATTACTACGAGAGCGGCTCGTATCCGAAAAAGCCGCGCATCGTCTATGACCGCAAGCACTCTTCCTTCAACAAGATCGCCCTCAGCGAATACTCGGATTCCCTGTACGCATCGGCCCGCATGTTCCACACCAGCGGCATCACTCTGGCACTCAGCCAACAGTCCCGCGAGACCGCCATCGAGATGATCAAGCGCTTCAAGGAGGCCGGTGCCCTGATTTCCTTTGACGTAAACTACCGTGCCAACCTCTGGACCGGCGAGGAAGCCCGCCGCACTATCGAGGGAATTCTGCCGTATGTGGACATTTTCTTCTGTTCGGAGAGTACCGCGCAGCTCACCTTCAAAAAGACGGGCGACCTGCACTCGATCATGAAGAGCTTCACGCAGGAATACCCGATCCGCATTGTTGCCTCCACGCAGCGCATTGTGCACAGCCCGAAGATCCACACCTTCGGCTCTGTCATCTATGACGCGCGAAGCAACCGGTATTACACCGAGGATCCGTATCACAACATCGAGGTTGTGGACCGCATCGGATCCGGCGACGCCTACGTGGGCGGTGTTCTCTACGCACTGCTCTCGGACCCGGAGAACATCCAGCGCGCGGTCGAGTTCGGCGACGCCGCCAGCGCCGTGAAGAACACGGTTCCGGGCGACCTTCCGACCAGTGACCGTCAGGAGCTCGAAAGTGTCATTGCCGACCACAAGAGCACCGTTCACACGGAAATGTCCCGGTAACCCGCTGTCTGTATCACAAAGATGCAAAGGCCTCCCGTTCTGACCTGCTGGTCAGCCGGGAGGTCTTTTTTGTGCAGTTATCTGAAGGTGCACCGCTTCTCTGTGCCCCCGCCTGCTTCACCTGCGCTTTGCAAGTACCTGCTGCAGGCGCACATCATCGCCCGGATACGCAACTGTGCGGCTCCCGAGGCGTATATCGCCGTCGCCGCCGCGGCCGAGAATCATGAGCACGTCGCCGTCCTGACATTCCCGGACGGCTTCCTCAACAGCCTCTGCTCTGTCGCGGAGATACACGTGCGGCGTGCGCGGACTGATTCCGGCGCCGATCTGCGCTGCGATGGCATCCGGATCCTCATCGCCCGGATCGCCCATCGTCAGAATAACCCTGCCGCAGTTTTCAGAAGCCGCCGCGCCGAGCTTATGTCTGCTTTCCTCGTCCCGGCCGCCGTCATCGCCAAATACCGCGATCAGACGCCCGTTCTCTTTTACAAGTTCCTTTCCGACAGCAAAGACATCCGAGAATTGCTGCGGCGTATGTGCATAGTCCACAATCGCCGCAAACGGCTGCCCCGCGTCGATGCATTGCATCCGCCCGCGGACCGGCCCGACTTCAGATGCGGCCGCCGCCACTTCTTTAAACGGCATTCCGGCGGCAGTACAGGCCGCCATCGCACCCAGAAGATTGTAAATGTCAAATTCCGCGATAAGCCCCGCGCATACGCGTTCTTCCCTGTTTCCGCTGCGGAACGTGAAGGAAGTCTGCATTCCCTGCCGGCGGATGTCGACTGCCCTGTAATCAGCTTCCCGGCGGATGCCATAGGAGATAACACGCGCCTTGGTGATGGCGGACAGTTCGCTGTATGTGTCGGAATCGATATTCAGCACTGCCGCGGCGTCCCCTTTGAGTCCCCGGAACAGCTGTTTCTTGGCTTCATAATAGGCGTCCATGCTGCCGAAAAAGTCCAGATGATTTTCCGAGAGATTTGTGAAGACGGCCACGTCAAAATCAACACAGGCCGCGCGGCCTTCCGCCAGGGCATGTGCGGATACTTCCAGAGCGGCAGCTTTTGCGCCGTCATCAAGCATCCTCTTCAGCGCCGTCTGCAGCGTCACCGCCTCCGGCGTAGAAAGACCAGTGTCGTATTTCTTTCCCTCAAACGAAATGCCGCTGCTGCTGATCAGGCCGCAGGGCATCCGGCGTGCAAAAATCTGGCTGATGAAAGCGGCCGTCGTCGTCTTGCCGCTTGTCCCCGTCACGCCGAACACCTTCATGTGATGACTCGGGTGTCCGTAAAACGAATCGCACGCCTCATTCAGCGCCTTCACCACGTCCGGGACACGGATGTAGCAAACGCCGTCGCTCTGCGCCTCCGGCAGCTCGTCCTGATAGACAATGACCGACGCGCCGCGGTCTGCCGCCATGCCGGCAAAGCGGTGCCCGTCCGTGACGGAGCCCGGCATGCAGAAAAACACATCGCCTTTTTCAACTTTTCTCGAATCAATACAGAGTTTCATGCTGCATTTGCCCTCATCAGAAATTTGCGTAAATAAATCCGCTTGTCTGTTTTGCCCAGCCAAGGAGCAGGATCGAAAGAAGCATCAGAAGATACAGCGTCCAGCGCAGTGCCAGCGGTTTTGCGGCAAGCGTCTCCCGCACCTGCTTCCCGGTCCGTTCCTTGTACAGACTCACGAAGAAGATCACAAGACAGCCAAAGAGCAGAATCAGATAATCAGACTTCAGCAGGCCCAGCGCCGCGATGTCGCCGTTGGTGAACTGCGCAAACGAAGGAGACGTAAACGTCAGCTTCAGCGCCAGATTGCCCTCGGACAGGTTGTTCGGAATGTCGAAATACCAGCTGATCTGCACCAGAATAAAGGTGCGGATGATCTGGAAGATATGCCAGCCTCTCGACTTCGGGTTAATGTGGAACTTCTCGAAGCCCGAGCGGTACAGCGGCGCCATGAAGCTTGAAAAGGCCATGATTCCGCCATTGTAGATACCGTAAATGATGTATTTCCACGACGCTCCGTGCCAGATGCCGACCACAAAGAATACCAGCAGGTCGCCCAGCGCGATCGGAAGACCGCGGCCGAAACGTCCGAGTTTCTTTCCGGCCCAGTGACCGAGCTTACTCATGCTCTTGCTGAGCGAGAACGGATAGAAGATGTAGTCCTTCATCCACGTTCCGAGCGTGATGTGCCATCTGCGCCAGAAATCGCTGATTGACGTCGAGAAATACGGCTGCCGGAAGTTCTCGTCCATGGTGATGCCGAACATCTGCGCCGCTCCGATGACGATGTCAATGCCGCCCGAAAAATCCGCATACAGCTGAATCGAGTACATCAGAATGCCCACCGCGATCTGAAAGCCGTGGTAATTGCCGACGCCGGCGGAAAAGACTGTCGCCGTCACCGATCCGGCCCGGTCCGCCAGGATCATCTTCTTGAAAAGTCCCCAGCCGATGCGGATGAGTCCGTACTCGAAATTGTCAAAGTCAAACCGGCGCTCCTGTATAAGCTGCGGCTCGAGTCTGTCAAAACGTCCGATCGGGCCCTGCATGAGCTGCGGGAAGAAGCACACGAACAGAGCCAGTTTCCCGATGTTCTTCTGGGCTTCAATTTTTCCGTTGTACAGATCGATCAGATACGACGCCGACTGGAACGTATAGAAAGAAATGCCGAGCGGCAGCAGCATCGTCGGGATGGAAAATGTGCTCTGCCCAAGCGCCGCGAGGATGGCATTGACATTTTCCAGGACGAAGCCGGTGTACTTGATGACCGCCAGAATGCCGAATACATACAGCATGAGGACGATCAGAACCGCCCGTTTCTTCTTCTTCATGGAAGCCCGGTAGGCTTTTCTCTGCTCGCGCGGCCACGCCGCCTTGTTGGCGGCAACCGTCTCTTTTTCCGTTTTGTTCAGATAATCCAGCACGCGCCCGCCGGCATAGGTGCCGAAAATCGTCATGAACAGGAGCAGAATGCCTTTCCAGCTGAATGTGCTCAGATAAAACAGGCTCATTCCGAGCAGAACGACCCACTGAAAACGCCTGCATTTCCCCGGCAGCAGGTAATAGATCAGCAGGCCGGCTGCCAGGAACAGAAACCAGGATACCGTTGTAAAACTCATTGCGTGTCCACCCCCGGCATTGCCTCAAAATAATCCGATTTCACATAGGTCCCGGCTGCTTTTTTCTGCAGAATTTCCGCCACGACAGCCGTGAAGCGGCTTCCGGCGCTGCCGGTGATATGCCCTTCCAGATCCCGGTAATCCATCGTGGTGCGCAGGAACACACTCTGCTTCATGAAATATCCGTCAAACCACTCGATGCCCTCGCTCTTGAAATAGGTGGCCAGCTGCGTGTGAATGTTGTTCAGATCCCAGACAGACTCTGCATACGGCGTCGTCGGAACCGAGAAGCACACCAGATTGACGCCGGCCGCATCGCAGACCTTTTTGATCTCCGTCATCTGCTCCAGCATCTTCTGCGAGAACTGCGCCTGAGAGTGTTCTGCCATTTTCAGGACATATTTTTTGCCGGATGGCTCCTCCGTCATGTCTGGCGCCGAAAACCAGCCGCGGCCCATGTAATTGTCCGGCATGCCCTTGGTGTTCACCTCTTCGATCGTGGCGTCCTTCCAGGAGTCGGTGGACTTTACGTACAGATTGTGCCGGATCTCTTCCGGCGTCAGCTGATAGATGGCACGCCCGGAAATAGCACCGCGGATATCGTACGTATTGCAGTTGCGGAAAAGCTCCGTGCATTTCGTGATGGAAAATGGCGTGCAGGCGAAGTATTTCGTCTCGTACAGCTGACCTGACTCCGTGCTGTCGTTCCAGAAATACTGCCAGTCCACATCGAAAAGGACCGTTTCCACGTGATTTGTCTCGATCGCGTATTTGATGACGTCAATGCTCTGATTCAGCGTCTCTCCCGGCACCGCCAGCGTATACGCATTGACTCCCAGCGCATCGGATATCACCTGCGGATCATATGCATATGCTGCATGCGAGGACCCGACAATGACAAAATTGTAGTCCTCATCCTTCTTTCCAACGTTGCGAAGTAAAAATTCCGTGGTCCCGTACGGCATGAACACATAATCACAGATCTGCACCAGTATGAAGAATACCGCGAAAAATGCAACAAGCCGCAGAGCTTTTTTCCTGCCGGACATCATATCTGTCCTTTCTGTTTCCTTTCTGCTTATGAATTCGGGTTCTGCGCGTCGTATTCTGCCAGAATTTCCTTGATCAGATCTCCATCCGTCGGAAACGGAATGAATTTCGTCCCCCGCCTCATAATCGGGTCCTCGCCCCGGCCGGCCAGAAGAAGTACCGTCGGCACCTTGCTGTCATACACGGCCCGGCGGATCGCCTCTCTTCTGTCCGGAATAATCTCATACGGGCAGTTCTGCTCGCGAACTGCCTGCGCGATCTGCTCGTTGATCTGCGCGAGATCTTCCTCCTGCGGATCGTCCTCGGAAATGTACACGAAATCCGCATATTTACCGGCAATCTCGCCCATGTCATGCCGCCGGTCCAGGGCCTTTCCGCCCGGAGCCCCGAAGACAATGACCGTCCGCATCCCCGGGAAATCCTCGCGGACCGCCTCAAAGAGCTTCTGGAATGAAAGCTGGTTGTGCGCATAATCCACGACAACCGTCAGCTTCCCGTCGGCGCTGTGGTAAAAATCCATATGCCCCGGCACCTTTGTATTTTTCAGGCCTTCCCGCATGCAGTCCGTCGAAACGCCGTATTCGCCGCACACAGCGATCGCCGCGAGCGCATTGGAGACATTAAAGCTCCCCAGCATGTTCAGCTCAAACATCTCGTCCCGGCCCTTCCGGCGCACCTGAAACGAAAGCCGCCCGCCGTCTCTTTTCAGCGAATGTCCGAAAACATCCGCCGTCTCATCCTTCATGGAAAATGTGACAACCTTCGACGTCTTTTCCTTCGCGCGGCTCAGGATCTCCTGCGCATGGTCCGAGTCCAGATTCACGACAGCCATGCGGCTCTGATCGAAAATCTTCAGCTTGCTGGCAAAATAATCTTCCCAGGTCGGATGCTCAATCGGAGAGATGTGATCATACCCGATGTTCAGGAAAACGCCCGCGTCAAACTGCACGCCCAGCACCCGGTCGTACTTGAGCGCCTGGGACGAAACCTCCATCGTGGCATACGAAATTCCGTGTTCCGCCGCCGTGTAGAAATGATATTCCAGATCGAGCGGTTCCGGCGTCGTTATAACCGACTCAAACCGGTCAACACCGTTATACGTCGTGAAAGAAGAGATCAGCGCCGGTTCCGGCTTCCCGTTCTTCTTCTCCCACGCAGAAAGGATGCCATTGATGAAAAATGCGGTTGTCGACTTCCCCTTCGTCCCTGTTATGCCGGTGACCGTGAGACGTTTCCAGGGCTCCCCGTAAAATTTCTGCGCCAGCCAGGCCGCAGCGGCACGGATGTCCGTCACCTGTATAAAGGGAAGGCTGCTGCCTTCGACCGCTTTTTCCGCCACATAACAGAAGGCGCCTGCCTCCGCCGCATCTTTCAGGTACTGCGGGCGGAAATGAGCGCCTTTTACTATGAAAAGAGTTCCTTCCTCAACTTGTTTCGAATTGCAGCTGACCAGCCGGACCGTCTGCCCGAAAAGCGTTTCCGGGCAGATGATATTGCCGACCAGGTTTTTCTGTTTCAGAAAGTCGATATAGCTGCCAAGTGTGTACGTCTTCATCCTCTTTTCCTTTCCGGACACGTCTGCCGATCAGCAGCCGGTAATCAGATATCCAGCTTCCAGCTGTGCGGGAACCGGGCTATGCCGACATCGGCCGTGTTGCTGAAGACTGTGAACTTCAGGGCCTTCTTGTAGTAATCCACCGGGATTCCGGCTCCGTATTCAATCGTGATGTCACACCAGTAGGAACCCGGAATCAGATTCAGATTGTCAATTTTGACCGTATAGCTTCCGTCCTTTTCAATATCAAAGTTCGGAAGACGGTCGATCCGCGTGTTGGTGCCGTAGACCCAGAGTCCGTCCGAGCGGAAAATTCCGAAGCCGAACACACAGTCCGTCACCTTTGTCTTCACGGTATAGTGAAGATTCAGCGTCATCGGTTCTCCTGTGGTGAAGGAATTGCTGTCCTGTCCCTTCTCATCCAGAAGATGGATCTCCGTGAACATAGCGTCCTGGCTGCCGTAGCGCAGTCTGGCCGCTGCCTTCCGCTTCTCCTCTTCCTTGCGTTTTCTTTCTTCCTCGGCCTGCCGCTTTGCGGCTTCCTCCTGCTCGTGCTTTTTCCGCTCGAGCTCCGCCTTCTGGCGGGCGATCGCCGCATCATTCATATAGTCAAGGTACGCCAGATGCACTTCCTTCGGCGGGCCTTCCTTCTCGATCTTTCCGTCCTTGATCCACAGCGACCGGTCGCAGAACTGCTCGATCGAGCTCAGGTCGTGCGATACGATGACAATCGTCGTGCCCTCTCCCTTGATTTCCCGCAGTTTATTGTAGCACTTGCGCTGAAAGTTGGCGTCGCCGACGGCCAGGATCTCATCGATCAGAAGCACATCCGCGTCCACGTTGATGGCGACGGAAAACGCCAGGCGCATGTACATGCCGGACGAATAGGTGCGCACCGGCTCATTGATGAAATCGCCGAGCTCCGAGAACTCGATGATGTCATCCAGGCGCTCGTCGATCTCTCTCTTGGTCAGACCGAAAATCGATGCATTGGTGTAAATATTCTCACGCCCGCTCATGTCCGGATGAAATCCGGCGCCCAGCTCGATGAGCGACGACACACGCCCGTTGATCTTTATGGAGCCGCTGTCCGGGTAGATAATCCGCGACAGGAGCTTGAGCGTGGTTGACTTGCCGCAGCCGTTTTTGCCGACAAGACCGATGGACTCGCCCTTCTTCACCTTGAAACTGATGCCGCGGATAACTTCGCGGTTCTCGTGGCGGTTGCGCCGCCAGAAGATCATCTTTTCCTTCAGGGAATTGGATTTGTCGTAGTAGACCTTGAAGGCCTTCGTTATATTATTGACTTCGATAGCGTATTCACTTTCCATCTGGTTTCTCCAAACATCAGAAGTTCTCGGCGAACCCCTTCTGCAAATGTTCGAAGAGGAAGAAGCCGAATATGGTAAGCACGACGCCGAACACAAGCCCGTATCCGAGCTGTCCGAAATCAGGAACCACCTTGTCATACAGGCAGTCGCGGTAGCTGTTGAGAATCGACGTCATCGGATTCAGCTTAAAAATCCACATCAGACGATCCGGCACGAGACCGGTATCCACCCGGTACATCACCGGGGATGCATACTGCAGACCCATGACAAATATGCCGAATATATACTGCAGATCCCGCAGATACACCGTCAGCGCCGACGCGATGAACGCGACGCCGAGGCACAGGATATATTCCACGATCATGACAATGGGCAGGCACGCAATCGCCTTCGGATTGATGCCGCGGCCCGATATGAGCGTCACCGCGATAACCACGATGAATGTCAGAAGCATGTTCACAAAGCCGCTGGTCACCGTTGCGATCGGCAGAACAGCCCGCGGAAAATAAATCTTTTTCACCATATCCTGTTCCCGTATGATCGCAATCGACCCGTCCTGAAGACTGGTTGCGAAGAACATCCACGGGATCAGGCAGACAAACAGGAACAGATAGTACTGATCCTCTCCCGAACGCATGATCACCGAGAAAACCATGGTGTAGATCAGCAGCTGGAACAGCGGATTGATGAACGTCCACAAAAAACCCAGAACCGATCCCTTGTAACGGCCGCGCAGGTCCTTGCGGACCAGTGTGGCAATCATCTCGCGGTACGCGTAAATTTCCTTAATACCTTTTATCATTCTGCCCTCTGTCATGTAAGCCGCCAGAACAGATCGTCCGGATCCGCTCTGCCGCCTTTTCTGCCGGCACATTAAGACTCAGCCTGTTTTTCACGGCCTCAGAAGCCGTGCGTTTTATTTTATCATAGAATTCTGTGTCTGTGTATAAACGTCTCATAAAGCCTGCGGCAGCCTGCGTGTCAGGAGCTGCCCAGTGCATGCCCTTTCGGAACGCCCCCGTCTGGTGCGCAATCTCTTCCAGCGCGCAGGGGACCATGCAGGCACAGGACTCGTCCATGAACTCCGTGTTGGCCGACCAGTCTGTGGCGACGACCGGCGTTCCCAGCTCCATGGCCTCCGCCATGACAAGCCCGAAGCCCTCTGCCCTGTGCAGGCTGACAAATGCGTCACACGCGCAGGTGAGCGCATCAACCTGCGGCTTGGGCAGGTTTCCGCCGATGACGTATACATGTTCAAGACCTTCGCACAGTCTCTCCCGCTCTGCCGCCTGCTGCGGTGTCTCTTCGTGCACCTTGAGCACAAGACCGCTGCCTTTTACTTTTCTGTCTCTCTCTCTGCCGTCAGGTTCCGGCGCTTCATCTTCCCGCCCGGCAAATGCCTTCCGGTACGCTTCAATCGCCGCAGCCGGATTTTTGCGCGCAGCACCGCTGCCGCCGTCGTACATCACCAGAAACAGAAAGCGGTCCTCGGGAAGTCCGAAGCGCTTCCTGTCCCAGGCCGGATCTGCCGCCGTCTGCACCGGATAAGGCACAGTGAGCACCGGCTTGTCCGTCACCTTCCGGATCGTATCCGTGATGAAGCCGGACGGCGTCCAGATTTCATCCGCCAGGCGGATGCACGCCTTCCACTCCTGCGGAAACTCCTGAAGCTCCCACAGCCAGTACGCGATATTATAGTGACCGGAAAACCGCTCCGTCCCAAGATCCAGAAAAGGAAGCGGGAATTCAGACGGATTTACGTGGATCAGATTGACTCCGTAGCGGTCCTTGTCTGTTTCCAGCGATGCAAACGGATCCGGCTCCGTCGCCGCGTCACTCGGCACGACCCAGGGCTGCACCGCAAAAGGCACGCCGCCTGCCTGCAGAATCTGCCCGACAAGGCGCATGCTCTGCCCGAGCCCCGTCGGCGCCTTGATGTTGCCGATCAGATTGACACCTGCCGGACGCGCCGAACGGTCAAACGCCGCAAGCTGCTTTTCGATCTTCGGAATTTTTCCAAGGATCGCCTTTGCCTTCAGGTCTGAGAGCACCGTCTGCGGGATGACTTTTTTCAGCAGGGGCCGCAGTTTTTCCGCCGCGCCCAGCACTCCTCCGGTACTCATCCGACATTCTCCACAATAAAATCCGCCACCGTCTTCCCGAGTTTCTCCGGGCTGTAGCGGCTGATCACCTCATCGTACTGCTCCCGGTTTACCGGCCGGTCCGCATCCGCGTCAAATCCGGCCAGGGAGCGGGCCAGATTCCTGATGCGGTCTTCGTCGCTTCCTTCCCAGGGCGATATGCGCAGTACGCCCGGCCCTTCGATTTCATTATAAATCGGAAGATCACTCACCAGGACCGGCTTGTAGAACTTCATGACTTCGATGACCGGCATGCCGAATCCTTCTGCACGGCTCGGGAACACAAAACAGGAGCAGCCGGCGTAGAGCGCATGCTTCTCCTCGTGCGGAACGTAATTTTTATATGTGATTCCCGGAACTTCCTGCTGCGTCTGCCGGATCATCTGCCCGATGGGCTCCTCCTGGATTTTTCCGGCAAGTACCAGCGGCCGTGTGCCGCCATACTTTCTGTAGAGACGGTATGCCTGCAGAAGAATATCCACGCCCTTGCGCAGCTCCATGTTGCCGACGTAAAGGAAGTAATTCTGATCCGTGATCTTGCGCTTCACCCGCAGAGGGTGCGCAATAATATAGGAATCCGCACTCGGAATTTTCTGTGCTTCCGGGAAGAAATGATAGGTTGACTTCCGGGTCTGCTCCGAGTTGTACAGGATCATGTCCGTGTCTTTCAGAGTGCGCCGCATGGCGAGCCGGAAATACAAGCCGTAGACATGGCCCACATACTGCGGATATTCCAGCGGAAACATGTCGTGAATTGTGATCATCGTGCGGAAGGACCCACCCAGCCGCACCGGGATCAGCGAATTCACCTCCCAGAAAAGATCCGGTTTCACATCCGCGAGCTCCCGGCGGATCCAGCGGAAATACTTAAATACCGACGAGGACACATTGACAGCCGATCCGAACGCGCGCACTTCCATGCCCGCCCGGCGGCATTCCTTCATATATTCACTGGTCTGCACATCCGTTAGAAGAATGAACTCAAACCGCTCATCCTTTCCCAGAATTTTCAGGAAATCATAAAAGTACATCCCGACTCCGCTGGGCCGGCTTCCGAGATTTCTTGCGTCTGCCGCAATCCGGATTTTTTTCATTCTCTCTTTCCTGTCTTCAGCTCCAGGTTCTGAGCTTGTCCGACAGCCTGTGAATCGGCCGCGAAAGGGCCGCTGCCGTCTTATCCCATGAAAAATGCATCAGCACATTTTCCGCAGGCGCCGTGCTGGTCTTCAGCATATCTTCCAGGTCATAGTTCGGCGAATCGGGGTCGACGTAAAGAGCTGTCTGCCCGTAAACCTCCCGCATGACCGGTATATCCGACACAATGATCCGCGCGCCGCAGGAGAGCGCCTCCATCGGCGGGATCCCGAATCCCTCATACTTCGTCGGGAACAGAAATGCGCGGCAGTGCTGCATCAGAGCCTTCATCTGACCGTCGCTCACTCTCCCGGTGCGGATTACATTCGGGAGATCCTGTCCCAGGACCGATTCCCCGAAGTCACCGCCGCTGATCACGTACCAGAGCTCCGGGTGGAGCTGCGCATTGTGAACAACCCACGGCACATTTTTGTACTTGGAAAGAGAACCGCAGTACAGAAAATAATTGCCCGGGATGATCCGGGGATTTCTGGCAAATACAGTCTCATCCGGCTCAATCGCAAGAAAATGCTGCCACCCGCAGCCCGTGATCGTAATCCGCGGGTTCTTCGGATTGTAGCAGTTTAATATCTCGCGCCGGCTGAAGCCGCTGTCCGTCGCAATTTCATCCGCTTCCTCAAACGCCTTCTTGTACAGCAGCCTGCGGAAGATGATCTCTTTCTTGTCCGGTCCCGGGGAAAGCAGAGGCTCCCTCGTCTTGTAGACGATATCGTGGATCATGATCAGCCCCTTCGGCCAGGACAGCGGAAACGTATTGCACAGATGAATTCCGAACGTCTGCTTTTCCTTCAGATATTTTCCGAGTTCTATCTGCTCCCACCAGCGGATGCTTTTTCCTGTCTTTCCGAGCCGCACCGCCGGAATATTCGTGTACTTCGGAATGGCGCTTTCCGGAAGGTCGCCGGGGACGGCAATCTCCACCGGCACGTCTGAAAGCCGCCGGTCAAGACAGGCAAGCGTCTCTCGTGCGAAACGCTGGACACCCGTCACCGGTTCTGCCAGGAACGCCCCGTTGATGACAAGTTTTTTCATCGCTCGCCCTCTCTTTCCGAATTTTTACCGCTTTCATCGGCGTCCCGTCTGGCTTCCATGGCCGCTTTGCTCGCATTTTCCTCGGCTGCTCTCTCCTCGGCCTCCCGCTTGCGGGCAAGCTCCAGTTTCGCGGCTTCATTGACCGCAGACTCACCGCCTCGCTCCGGATGGTATGTCGGTGCCAGCTCATGCAGCAGCGGGCGGATATCTCCGATTTCATCGTACGCCGCTTCCTTGAGCTTCACAAGCCGCTCCTCGAAATGCTCCTGGTCAAAGTTGATCGGCCGGCCGATGTGGATCAGCTTATTGGCTGTATCCTGCATGCCTTCTTCCTTCATCAGCATCTCTTCGTACAGCTTCTCGCCGGGGCGCAGTCCCGTATAGCGGATCTGCATGTCAACCCCGAGCGTGTAGCCCGAGAGTCTGATCAGGTTCTTCGCCAGATCGTCAATTTTGACCGGCTTGCCCATATCCAGCACGAAGATTTCACCGCCCTTCGCGTATGCACCGGCCTGAAGAACCAGCGACACCGCCTCCGGAATCGTCATGAAATACCGGATGATATCCGGGTCCGTGACCGTCACCGGACCGCCGGCCGCGATCTGCTTCTTGAACAGCGGAATGACCGATCCGTTGCTGCCCAGGACGTTTCCGAACCGGACTGCCACAAACTCTGTCTTGCTGCGGCTGTTGTAGTACTGGATAATCATCTCGCAGATCCGCTTGGTGGCTCCCATCACATTGGTCGGATTCACCGCCTTGTCCGTCGAAATCATGACAAAGCGCTCCACGCCGTACTTGTCCGCGGCGCGCACCACATTCAGCGTCCCGAAAATATTATTCTTCACGGCTTCATTCGGGCTGACTTCCATCAGCGGCACATGCTTGTGGGCCGCCGCGTGATAGACGATGTCCGGATGATACTTGGAAAAGACCGCCGCCAGTCTGCCGCGGTTTCTCACCGATCCGATCAATGTCACGACATTGGCATCCGGATACTTGAACTTCAGTTCCTGCTGAATTTCGTAGGCATTGTTCTCATAAATATCGAAAATAATCAGGCACTTCGGCTTGTGTGTAATCAGCTGCCGGCAGAGCTCTGATCCGATGGATCCGCCGCCGCCTGTCACCAGAACCGTCTTGCCCTTCACATATCCCATGATCGAATCCAGATCGACAGAAATCGGATCCCGTCCCAGCAGGTCCAGAACGTCAACATCCCGGATATCCCGCAGGTTGATTTCACCGTCCACCATCTGGTATACGCCCGGTACGATCTTCAGCTTGCAGCTTGTCTCCTTGCAGATGTTCAGGATCTTTCCCTTTTCCTCATTGGAACAGGAAGGAACCGCAAAAATGATCTCGTCGACATGAAAGTCTTTCGCCGCCTGACGGATCTTCTCGCGGCCGCCCACAACCCGGACACCGCGGATATATTTACCCTTTTTTCTCGGATCGTCGTCGATCAGGCAGACAACCTCCGAACCGGCCAGATACCGGCTCATCTGCAGCTCGCGCACCAGGATATTTGCCGCCTCGCCGGCGCCGATGATCATGATCCGTGTGCTGTCGTTATTGTCCTTGATGCCCCGCCAGCGGTGAAGAAGCTGCCGGACTGTGCGGTAAAAGAACCGCGTGAAACACTCCGCCAGAATCAGAAAACATCCCGCCACGAAATATACCGAGCGCGGCATGTTGTTGAACGTGATCATCGTGAGGAAGGCATAGAAAATCTCCGTCAGAATGCACGCCTCGAAAATCCGGTACGCCTCCGCGATGCTGGCGTACTGCCACAGGCTGTGATACATCCGGCAGGCCCAGAACACGCACAGGCCGATGATGGTAAATGGAATGCACGTCTCGACGTACGCCCTCCAGTACTCCGGCGGAATGAAGCTCAGGTGCATGTCAAACCGGATCAGAAGCGCAAAGATAGTTGTCGCATTCAGCCAGAAAATATCGATGATGATCAGGAACATACGCCGCACAAACAGCTGCGTCCTGTCCTTCTTTTCAACTGACGTCGTTGTCATAAAGTACAGTCCTTTCCCCCCTCTGACAATGCCTGAGGCTTTTTAAGCTGTCCGCGCTTAAACGGAAGACAGATAAAGCCCGCCAGTGTTCCCAGTCCGTAGCTGACATGAAGCAGCAGGAACAGAACCGGAAGCATCCAGAAATAATATTTTCTGTCCCTGTTGTGCACACCGGCGTTCATCGACATGAACACGGCCAGACTGATATAAAGCGCCCAGAGAAGCCCCGTGAGGATCTGCACCGTGCGGATAAACACCCCCGTGGCACCGCACACTGCGCCTCCGATCGAAATTCCCGTCCCCAGAAACGCCAGCAACGTGAAAACAAGCGGGACAAAATAAAAAACAGAAAGGCACCGGGGACATACGGCACAGGTCAGAGCAATCCAGTACCCGTTTGCCGCCTTCTGGGCAAGCATGGCCTTAAGCGACCCCCGGATGTGTTCCCGTGAAACAATCTGCGGCGCAAAGCGGATCTTAAATCCTGCCTGGCGGATGCGCCAGTGCATCTCATTGTCCTCCGTCCGTTTCAGAGACTCGTTGTAAGGCCCCACACGGTCAAATACCTTTTTCCGGTACATTCCGTGGAAGACGGAATTCACATACAGCTTCTCCGTGCTGTTTTTGTCTCCTGCCGCTTTCCCGTTCCGGCGGTACGAGGCAAAGCTGCTGCCGAACATAGAGGATTCTGCCATCAGAAGAGTATTCTTCCATGGCGTCTCTTCGTCCGTGATGCAGGGCCGCCTTCCGCCTACGACATCCTCCCCTTCCATGAGCACCGAAACATTTTTGCTCACAAAATCAGCGGGGATTTCCGCATGGGCATCGACGCGCACGATGGCCTCGCCGGCCGCTTCCTTCAGGATCACATTCCAGCCGCAGGGGAGCGTCCGGCCCGGGTTGTCAAGCACCCTGACCGCCGCAAACGATTTTCCCTCCCGTCCGGCGAACTCTTCCATGACTTTTTTCGTGCCGTCCGCGGATTCGCTGTCAACGAGCAGAATCTCCATGGATTTGTGCGGATAATCCTGCGCCGCGATCTGCTTCAGAAGTTCCGGCAGCGTCTTTTCCTCATTATAAGCGATAACCGCAAAGGTCACAAACATTGTCATTTCTTAACAACTCCGATCGTCTGAAAAAGCACGCTCAGATCTTCTCTGCAGCTGCCGTTTTTCAGATTTTCCAGATTGTACTTCATTTTCCGGGGCAGGACTTCTTCTACATAAATCCGGTCCGCCTCTTCAGGACTTTCCGCCACGGCGAGCATCTGCGCCTCATCCTTGAACGCAATGCTGGTGCGGCTCGTAAGACCGGCCGGCATCAGAAGCGTCGCCCTCATCACCGGCGTGTAGCACGCCACATACTTCGGCACTTCCGGCCTTGTCCCGACAAATGTCATCGATCCCGCCAGAATATTAAAGAGCTGCGGGATCTCGTCCAGCCGGTGCTCCCGCAGCGCATGACCGATCGGCGTGACACGCGGATCCTCGTTCATCGTCACCTGCGGCCCCACCGCCTCGGCGTCTGTCACCATCGTCCGGAATTTGAAAATCCGAAATGTTTTGCCGTAGCGCGTCACCCGCGTCTGCCGGAAAAAGACCGGGCCCGGTGAGCTCATCTTGATCCGGACGGCAATAACAGCCATCGGAATCAGCAGAATCACCGTCAGAACGGATGCCGCCGCAATATCAAACGCACGCTTCAGAAAACGGTAGGCGCGCCGGGATACCAGACAGTCGTAATATTCTTTTACCTCCGGCGTGCGCATATCCTCCGGCAGATCCTCGAAGCGTCTCATCTTGTGTTTACATCCACTTCAGCAGCGTACGGATGACGTAATCGACCTGCTCATCCGTCAGTTTTGTGTGCAGCGGCAGCGTAATCTCACAGCGGTACTGATCATACGCATGCGGGTAATCCTTTATGTCAAATCCCAGATTCTTGTATGCCGTGTGCATCGGAAGCGGCTTGTAATGAACATTCGTTGCCACTCCGTCCTCGGCCATATGCCGGATCAGGGCATTGCGTCCGGCTTCATCCAGCTTCGGTATTCTCACCAGCATCAGATGGCCGGAAGATGTGACACCTTCTCTGAAATGGCAGACCGGCTCAGCACCGCTGCCCTGAAGTCCCTTCTCGTAGTGTCCGATAATCTCTTTCCGGCGCGCAAGAAGTCCCGGGAACCGCTTCATCTGTGCAAGTCCGATCGCCGCAAGCACATCGGTCATGTTGCACTTGTACCAGAGACCGACGATGTCATACTCCCAGCCGCCGAGCTCTGTCTTGTCAAGGGCGTCCTTGCTCTGCCCGTGCAGAGACAGAAGCATCATCATCTTGTAAATTTCTTCGTCGTCAATGCCCGGAAGCGGACGCCATGTGAGCGCTCCGCCCTCAGCGGTGGTAAAGTTCTTGACGGCATGAAACGAAAAGCTCGTAAAGTCCGCGGCCTGTCCGCTCATCACCAGCTGTCTGCCGCCCCCGTAAATCGGATTCTCAAGAACGCGGGAAGCGCCGAATCCATGGGCCGAATCGGCCAGAATAAGCACATGCCCAAGGGCCTCCTGGTAACGGCTTGATGGATGAAACAGGCTCTTTTTTCTCTCGACGATGTCGCGCAGCCGGTCATAATCGCACATAATACCGCCCAGATCAACCGGAACAATGGCCTTGGTGTGCTCATTGATCATGGATTCGATGGCGTCATAATCCGGTTCATAGGAACCGGCGGCGCAGTCGACAATGCGCACAGTGGCACCGACATGATAGGCGGCAGCAGCTGTCGCCGTGTAAGTGTACGCCGGAACGATGACTTCGTCACCCGGTCCGATTTCAAAGAGGCGCAGGGCCATTTCCTCACTGGCTGTCGCCGAAGACATGCATGCCGCCTTCGGGCTGCCCGTCAGAGCGGCCACCTCTCTTTCAAGCTCTTTTGTGCGGGGGCCGGTCGTAATCCAGCCTGAACGCAGTGCAGCGCTGACTTCATTTACCTCTGCATCAGTTATATCCGGTGGTGAAAAAGGAACCTTCATGATCTGTCTCCTTCATTCCTGCTTTAAGCCTCCGCCCATGCGGCTGCCGTATCCTTCCAGAACTTCTTTGTGATTGAGTTCCGGCTTTTCAATAACCAGCGCCATCAGGCGGTTCAAAACTTCTCCGATTTCCCGTCCCTTGAATCCCATAGCCGCGAGATCGTTTCCCGTAATATCCAGGTCTGTGATGTTAACCGGATCTTTCCGGGTAATAACGGTGTCCAGCAGCCGGTCCAGCACCTGCCTGTGCGCCCGGTGCCTTCCGAGCGGGAATCCCGAGATCTTTTCCTTGGCCGCCGTCATGCCGTCATCAAATGCAGCGATCAGCTTCAGCGCGTCAAGCCCGTATGTGT
Source organism: uncultured Lachnospiraceae bacterium (assembly GCA_900314255.1). Classification (GTDB taxonomy): domain Bacteria; phylum Bacillota; class Clostridia; order Lachnospirales; family Lachnospiraceae; genus UBA4285. The sequence goes on from OMUP01000040.1 coordinate 23,331, forward strand.
GAATCGCCGACCGGACGGCTGCCTCGTTTTCTCCGATCCGAAGATCCTTCGCCGCAAGAATCGTCCGCACTTCCCGGATTGTCTGGTTGTCCATCTTCAGGTGCCGGAGCGTCTTTTCGGCCGCCTCCGGTGTCTGAAAATACAGAAGTCCCGCGTAGCGCAGCGTCTTGTCTGCCGGCAGACTCTCCAGCAGCCGGACCGTCTTCTCCCGCCGGCACATGTCAAATGCACCGTCGAGCTCCGGCAGAATCCGGTGAAACAGGCCTGTGTCCGTGTACAGGCTGCATCTGGCCGGATTCGGGCTCATCAGCGTCTTAGTCAGCTCTGCCTGGACTCTCTCCATGCTCACCAGCGTGATGTTTCCGGCCAGATCGACGATGGCCCCGTAGGTATCCTGGTCAATGGAAAACCCTAGCTGAGCCGAAAAGCGGATGGCGCGCATCATGCGCAGCGCGTCCTCACCGAACCGCTCATGCGGAATGCCGACGCAGCGCACCACCTTGCGCGCAAGATCCTCTCTTCCGCCGAACAGATCGACAAGTCCGCGGCTTTCCGAGTACGCCATGGCGTTGATTGTGAAATCCCGCCGCCTCAGATCCTCGGAAAGCCTGTCCGTGAATTCCACCTTGTCCGGATGTCTGCCGTCGGCATACGTCCCGTCGATCCGGTACGTCGTGACCTCATAGCCGTGATTTCCGGACATGACGGTCACTGTGCCGTGTTTGATCCCGGTATCCACCGTACGGTAGAACAGCCTCTTGATGTCCATGGGCAGCGCCGACGTGGTGATATCCCAGTCATGCGGCGGAAGTCCCAGCGCGCAGTCCCGCACGCACCCTCCGACCACATACGCCTCGTATCCGGCATCTTCAATTGTCTCAAGAATTCTTCTCACGTCCGCGGGCACATGAACCTGAAACTTTTCGGACGCCGCCTTGCCGGATTCTGGCATCTTCTCTCCTCTTGCCTCTCCTGGCACAAAGCATCAATATGCCTTGTCCCAGTAAACCATGTATTTCGCCGGCTTCCCGCAGCACGCGCATACGCCGGAGATCTTCTCCTGCTTGAACGGGATGCATCTGGATGTCGCTCCCGTGTCCTCTTTGATCTTGTCCTCGCAGGCCTGATCGCCGCACCACATAGCCTTGACAAATCCCGGCTTGTTCGCGATCGTGTCCTTGAACTCGTCGTATCCGGCCGCCGTCCAGGTGTGACTGTCGCGGTGCTTCGTGGCCCTCTCCAGCATCTCTTTCTGGATGGTCTCAAGAAGCTGCGGCACTGCCTCTGACAGCGAATCCAGAGACACAGTTGTCTTCTCGCCATTGTCGCGGCGCACAAGAACAGCCTGGCCGGCGGCAATGTCTCTTGGTCCCATCTCGATGCGGAGCGGAATACCACGCATCTCCTGCTCGGAGAACTTCCAGCCCGGGCTCTTGTCCGTGTCGTCCACTTTCACGCGGCATCCGGCCTCGATAAGTCCGGCCTCCGCCTTGCGGCAGGCCTCCAGAACGCCTTCCTTGCGCTGCTGGATCGGAATGATGTCCACCTGAACCGGCGCGATGTGCGGCGGCAGAACCAGACCGGAGTTGTCGCCGTGAACCATGATCATGGCGCCAATCACTCTGGTCGTCATGCCCCAGGACGTCTGCCATACATACTTGAGCTTGTTGTCCTTGTCGGTGAACTGAATGCCATAGGCTTCTGCGAACTTCTGCCCGAAGAAGTGGGACGTGCCGCTCTGCAGCGCCCGGCCATCGTGCATCATGGCCTCTACCGTGTAGGTCGCCTCTGCGCCGGCGAACTTTTCCTTCTCCGTCTTGCGCCCCTTGATGACCGGAATCGCCATCTCATCCGCCAGGAAATCCGCGTAGACATTTAACATCTGCTGCGTGCGCGCCTCGGCTTCTTCCTTTGTCGCGTGAATCGTGTGGCCCTCCTGCCAAAGGAACTCACGGGACCTGAGAAACGGCCTGGTCTCCTTCTCCCAGCGTACCACCGAGCACCACTGATTGTAGAGTCTCGGCAGATCTCTGTAGGAATGAACATCGTCCTTATAGAAATCGGAAAAAACGGTCTCAGATGTCGGACGCACGCAGAGACGCTCTGTCAGAGGCTCTGTTCCGCCGCTTGTCACCCAGGCAACTTCCGGCGCGAATCCCTGCACCAGTTCTCCTTCCTTTGCGAGAAGACTTTCCGGGATCAGGAGCGGCATGTACACATTCTGCACCCCCGTCGCCTTGAACCGCGCGTCCAGAAGTTTCTGAATATTCTCCCAGATCGCATATCCGTACGGCTTGATCACCATGAACCCCTTGATGTGCGAATAGGCGATCAGATCCGCCTTGACGCACACGTCCGTATACCACTGGGCGAAGTCATCCTCCATGGAGGTGATTTCCTTAACCAATTTTCCGTTGTCAGCCATTTCGTTCCTCTCTCCTGCGCCCTGCCGGATAACACAAAGGCAGACGCCTGTTTACTTGTGCATACTGCCTCATCCTATCACGAATACTGTGCGGATACAAATGCTTCTCACGCTCTGAACCGGTACCCGACGCCCCAGATCGTCTCGATGTACTGCGGCTTGCTCGTGTCTGCCTCGATCTTCTCGCGGATCTTCTTGATGTGCACCGTAACCGTCGCGATGTCGCCGATGGAATCCATGCCCCAGATCTCCCGGAACAGCTCGTCCCTCGTGTATACGTGATTCGGATGCTCCGCCAGGAATGTCAGCAGGTCAAACTCCTTGGTCGTGAACTGCTTCTCCTCGCCGTTTACGAATACCCGGCGCGCCGTCTTGTCAATCCGCAGGCCCCTGATCTCCAGCACGTCATTTTCCGGCGTGTTCACCAGCCGCTGATAGGCGGCCAGATGCGCCTTGACTCTCGCCACCAGCTCGCTTGTGGAAAATGGCTTCGTCATGTAGTCGTCGGCTCCCATGCCGAGTCCACGTATCTTGTCGATGTCTTCTTTCTTGGCCGAAACCATGATGATCGGGATATTCTGCTTTTCCCGCACCCGGCGGCAGATTTCGTATCCGTCCACACCCGGAAGCATGATGTCCAGAATCAGAATGTCATACTTTCCCGTCAGCGCTTCTGCCAGTCCGCTTGTTCCGTCGTTACAGATCTTCACCTGAAACCCGGACAGCTCGAGATAATCTTTTTCGATGTCCGCAATGGACTCCTCATCCTCTACAATCAGAACTTTGCTCATGTTCCTCTCCTTTGTCACGGCTGCCGCCTGCGTCTGCTCCACCGTCCTGGCTCTGTCTTCTGCGGAAGAGCCGGCGCGGGTCCCGTCATTTTTTTCTTCAGATCAATGTGCATCGTGGTGCTCTGGCCTTCCACGCTCTCCGCCCAGATCTTGCCGCCGTGATCGGTGATGATCTTGCGCACGATGGCAAGTCCGATGCCGCTGCCGCCGGTACGAGAATTTCTCGCCCGGTCAGTGCGGTAGAAGCGGTCAAAGATCTTCGGGAGATCAGCCGCCGCGATGCCTTTGCCGTTGTCGGCTATGGCGATGTGGGCATATTCGCCCTCATCATATATATCTATACGGATCCGCCCGGGTCTTGACGGTTCCATATATTTTACCGAATTGCTGATGATGTTGTTGATCACCCGCTTCAACTGTTCCGGATCCGCCGTGATGATCATGTCTTCGTCCGGATGGTACTTGTAATCCAGACGGATGTTCTGTGCATCCAGATCAAGCGACAGCTCACTGACGCAGTCATTGAAATACGTGCGCACCGAAAGATCCGTGAAATTGTACGGAATCCGGTTTGTATCAAGCCTTGAGTACAGCGTCAGTTCGTTGATCAGCCGGTCCATATCCTGCGTCTTGTTGCAGATCGTCAGGATATACTTCTGCTGCTTTTCCGGTGTCCTCGCCACGCCGTCCCGCAGGCCCTCCGCGTAGCCGCGGATGGACGCCAGCGGCGTCTTCAGATCGTGGGAAATGTTGCGGATCAGTTCTTTCTCCTCGGCATCATTTTTCAGGCGTTCCTCAGCCGACTCCTTCAGCCGTTTGCGCATGTCTTCGAAATCCGCCATAACCTCGGAAAACTCGTCTTTTCCGCCCGACGGAATTTCAAAGTCCAGGTTGCCGTCGCGCACATTGTTGGCCACAAGTTTCAGTCTGTCCAGAGGAATGATAATCGAAAGATAAAGCCAATAATCCAGAATAAAACTGGTGAAAACAAGAACCGCCAGAACAATCAGCAATGCTTCCGTGAGCATTCCGCGGATCCGCGGGAGCACCTCCTGCGTGGATGTGAGCAGAAAAATCATGCCGCTCGCCCCGTCCGACGTGGTAAAAGGAACAGTCCGGATGATCGTCGGGTACTCACTGTACTGATAATACCCTGTGCCTTCATCCCGCTGCAGCGTCCGGACATCCGGCATCGATGAAAAAATATCCGAGAGAGTGCGGTCCGAGTTGGAATAAATCTGCCGGCCGCCCGCATAGACAATCGCGGAAGAAAGCCGGTCCTTCAGACTGTCTCCGAAAGACTCCAGCCAGTCCGGATCCGTAAAACGGTCCGGATCCTCATCTACCTGCGCGTCGACAGTTTTGTAGACACTCTGAGAGATCTCCGACAGCAGATTCATCGGAGACACAAGAGTATTCAGATCCAGATTCTCTTCCACGTCATAGAGCTTCTTCAGTTTCTGACTCTGCACGTGAAATGCGAAATTAACAGAAGCTGCTCCCAGGACTACCGGGAGCAGGACCATTACAACAAATGTCAGATGTAGTTTCGTCCGGATCTTCATAGGCACGCTTCTTCCGCGGTTTTACGCGTATCTGAGCTTAAACTTTCTCTCTTTGTAGTCGTCGTCCACCTCTTCGATCTTTGCGCCGAGACTGCGCAGTTTTCCAACAAAATCCTCATATCCTCTCTGAATAAAGTGGATATCTTCGATTTTTGAGAAACCTTCTGCGGAAAGCGCCGCCATGACGAGCGCCGCGCCGGCTCTGAGGTCCGGAGCCGCCAGCTGCGCACCGGTGAGCTGCTGCACGCCGGTCACATACGCCGTATTGCCCTCGACCTGGATTCTGGCCCCCATACGGTTTAATTCATCGACATATTTAAAACGGTTTTCAAAAATGCTCTCGGTCACCAGGCTCGAGCCGTCCGCAAGAGACAGTGCGACGGTGATCTGCGGCTGCATGTCCGTCGGAAAGCCCGGGTACGGAAGTGTCTTCACATTGGCCGGACGAAGTCTTTCCGGTCCGATCACCCGGACACTCTCGTCGTCCTCGATCACAGTGCATCCCATCTCTGCAAGTTTTGCGGAAATGCACTCCAAGTGCTTCGGAATGACATTGGTAACGGTGATATCGCCGTGGGTGATGGCCGCTCCTGCCATGAATGTCCCGGCCTCGATCTGGTCCGGAATGATGGAATAGGTCGTCCCGTGCAGACGTCTCACGCCGTTGATGCGGATCACATCTGTGCCGGCGCCGCGGATATCCGCGCCCATCGCGTTCAGGAAGTTGGCCACATCGACGATGTGCGGCTCCTTTGCGACATTTTCCAGAACTGTGTAGCCGTCCGCCATGCAGGCCGCCAGCATCAGGTTGATCGTGGCGCCGACGCTGACCACATCAAAATAGATGTGGGCGCCGTGCAGATGCTCTGCCTTCGCGTAGATCATGCCGTGATCCAGGTCAACCGAGGCTCCCAGAGCCCGGAAGCCCTTCAGGTGCTGGTCGATCGGCCGGCTCCCGATGGCGCAGCCGCCCGGAAGTGCCACACTGGCCTCATGATACTTGCCCAGCAGGGCGCCGAGCAGATAGTACGAGGCACGAATCCTGCGGATATAGTCGTACTCCACATCAATATTGGTAATTCCCGTGCCGTTGATCTGCACGGAATTGCTGTAAACATGCTGAACCTTGGCGCCGATTCCCTCGATCGCCTGCAGCATCACACCGGTATCGCGGACATTCGGGACGTTGTCGATGGAAACCGTCGAATCCGCCATGATCGCGCCCGCCAGAATTCCCAGTGCCGCGTTCTTTGCTCCCCCGATTGTAACAGAACCTTTCAGCGGCGCGCCGCCTTTAACAATATATGCATCCATAGATCGCATCTGACCTTTTCCGTATACTGACGCAGGGAAAACCGCGCCTTCCCTCTCAGACAAAAACAAATGTCGTAGTTACACAAGCACTAAATTCTACCATACATATGCGCTTCTGTCACGGAAATCTTAACACAATGTGCCGGGTCCGTCAAAAATGCCCTGTCAGTGCCTGGTGTGCTTCTTTTTCTTTACCGAGAAGCCGAAGGTCCCGAGCTTTCTGCCGAGAGCCCGGTACTCCCCGTGCGAATAGCAGACAAGCCCCGACGCGTTCAAAAGCAGCCGCCCCGACGCATCCATGCAGCTCTCATCGGCCTGCACAGAAACGACTCTGGCCAGAAACAGATCGTGTGACCCCAGATGCTTTACTTCCGTCACTTTGCATCCGATGTTTACCGGACTCTCCTCAATTCCGGGCGCGGTGACACCCGGAAGCGCACACCGGTGCAGCTGGCAGGCTTCCCATTTGTCAAGATCACGGCCGCTCTTCACGCCGCAGAAATCCGCCGCCCGCGCCAGTTTTTCCGTGACCAGATTGATGACAAATTCTCCCGAATCCAGTATGAGCTGATGTGAAAAACGCGACGGTCTCACCGAGATCGACACCATGGCGGGGTCCGAGCAGACGGTTCCCGCCCACGCGATGGTCAGAATGTTGTCCCGCCCGTCTTTTCCGCGGCAGCTGACCATGACCGCCGGAACCGGATAGAGCATGTTGCCCGGTTTAAAACTGATTTTTCCCATCTGTCTTACCTGCCGGCCTTCGCCGCAATTGTATCCAGCCCTTCCAGAATCACAGCCCCGTGATCCGCTGCCAGGAGATCTGTCTTTACTACTTTGTACTGCCTGTTTTTAAAGAAAGAATTCGTCTGCTCCGAGACTTCGATTTCCGTATGCGTGACGACATCCCCGGCTGTCTGTGTCAGCGTGAGTTCCCAGTTCTGATATCTTTTCCCGTCTTCTTCTCTTTCGGAGAGCTTCTTTCTGGCGATTTTGAACCATCCTGCGTCCTTGGCGTCATCGCCGGCCTTTTCTTTCACGCTGTCATCCGGAACCAGCGCGATATACGCCGTCGTGATGATCCGGGTCCGCGGATCCCGCCCCACGGCTCCGTATGTTTTCATCTGCTCTTCGACAATTCCCGTCAGCCCTGTCTCTTCCGCCAGTTCTCTGGCCGCTGCCGTGTCAAGATCTTCCCGGAACTCCACAAAGCCGCCCGGAAGCGCCCACCAGCCGATGCTCGGATGATTTCTTCTTTTTATCAGAAGGACCCGGTCCGGAACCGGATTCCCGACTGCGATCTGTGCGGCCGGCGCCTCGAAGATCAGGTTGTCCACCGTGCTGCAGGGCGAATCGTATTTTTTCGGATCGTACTTTTCCAGAAATGTCTGCAGTGTCAGCCCGTCAGCGTTTTTCTCACCGGTGCCGATGAATCTGCGGTTCTCTTCTTCACTCAAGAATGTCATATCGTGCCAGCCTTTCAAAATCCGGATTCCTGCCGTCTGTCTTTTTTTAAGTATTATCATATCATACTTATATTTATTGTACGGCTTTAAAATCTATGCTAAACTAGAAGAATCAACAGAAATGTCCGGGATGTAAATATTTACATCTGTAAAAACTGCCTAAAATCAGAGTATTTTCAAGGATTAAGGAGGAATCTGCTGTATGGAAGGAAACGTAATTGTCGGACAGTCCGGCGGCCCGACCTCTGTCATCAACGCCAGTCTCGCCGGTGTCTACAAGACCGCCAAGGACCGGGGCGCCAAAAACGTCTACGGCATGATGCACGGAATCAAGGGCCTGATCGACGGGCAGTATGTCCGCCTGGAGGACAAGATCCGCTCCGATCTTGACATCGATCTGCTGAAGCGCACACCCTCTTCGTTCCTGGGCTCCTGCCGATTCAAGCTCCCGGAGATCCGCGAAGACGAGGATCTGTACAAAAAGATCTTCAAGCGTCTCACCGATCTGGATGTAAAGTACTTCTTCTACATCGGCGGCAATGATTCGATGGATACCATCAAAAAGCTCTCGGATTACGGCATTTTCATCAACAGCGACATCCGCTTCATCGGCGTTCCCAAGACCATCGACAATGACCTGGCCGTGACCGACCACACGCCGGGATACGGCAGCGCCGCCAAATTCATCGCTTCCACCATGAAGGAGATCATCCGCGACGGTCTTGTTTACGATTATCCGACCATCTCCATCGTAGAGGTCATGGGACGCAACGCCGGCTGGCTCACAGCCGCAGCCGCTCTTGCCAAAGGAGAAGACTGCGAAGGCGTCGATCTGATCTATCTTCCGGAGAAGGTATTTGACATCGATCATTTCATGCAGCGCATTCATGATCTGACGAGCCAGAACCGTTCTCTTGTCATCGCTCTTTCCGAAGGTATCAAGGTTGCGGACGGGCGCTATGTCTTCGAGCTGGCCGACCACGTCGAAATGGTCGATGCATTCGGCCACAAGCTGCTTTCCGGTTCTGCCAAGTTCCTGGCCGACAAGATTGCCGCCGAATACGGAATCCGCACCCGCGCGATCGAGTTTTCAACGCTGCAGCGCTGCGCCGCACATATGGCGTCCCGCGTGGACATCACCGAAGCCTTCAATGTCGGCGGGTCTGCTGTCAAGGAAGCCTTTGAGGGCGAGACGGGAAAAGTCATCGTTCTCAAGCGCATCAGCGATGATCCGTACATGTGCATCACCGAGGCCTGTGACGTGCACAAGATCGCCAATATCGAGAAAAAAGTACCTCTCGAATGGATCACGGACGACGATTATGTGACGCAGGACATGATCAACTACATTCACCCGCTGATTCAGCAGGAACTGCCGCCGATCATGGTCGACGGTCTTCCGCGCCATCTGAATCTCTCCCGCTGCCCGGAAAAATAACAACTGAAATAATCTGGAAATTATGTATCAGAAAGGAAACGGCTGCCGTTTAAGGCAGCCGTCGTCAGATGTATGATATCTGAAAAAATAAAACTTTTGTCCGACCGGATGTCGGAAGCCGTGGAAACCCATGAAACAGCCGGTGTCTCTCTCCTTTTTCAGAAGCAGGATGAAGAACCGGTGTTCCTTTCAAAAGGCCTGGCAGATCTTAAGACCGGCCGCCCGATGAGCCGTGACACAATTTTCAGCATGTACTCCCAGACAAAACCGGTCACCTCTGCAGCTGCGATGCTCCTTCTGCAGGACGGCAGAATCGATCTGTATGAACCGGTGGCATCCTATATTCCTTCGTTTGAAAACCAGAAAATCTGCACGGACCGCGATCCCATTCCCGCCGGCAGACCTGTGACGATACGGGATCTGCTGAACATGACCTCCGGTCTGGTATACCCCGGTCCTCACTCACAGGCAGAGACAGAAACCGGAGAAGTGTACGACGAGCTTATCCGGCGGCTTGACACGGATCACCCGATGACGACGCAGGAATTTGCCTCCCGGATCGGCGAATGCCCCCTGCAGTTTGAACCAGGATCAGGCTGGAAATACGGAACTTCTTCGGATATTCTGGGCGCCGTCATTGAAAAGGTCTCAGATATGCCGCTGGATGAATTCATGAAGACCCGGCTGTTTCTGCCTCTTGGTATGTATGATACGGACTTCCGGGTTCCGGAGGAAAAACGGGGCCGGTTCGCCACGGCCTGCCAGGTGAGCGGCAATACACTGCCGGGGCAGAAACCGGAACTGACTGTATATACCCAGAATCACCTCGGCATCCGCCGCGACGGAAAACAGAATGCATTCCTTTCCGGCGGCGCCGGCCTTTTCTCCACTCTGGACGATTATCTCCGGTTTGCGAAAATGCTCCGGTCAGGCGGGAAATCTGCCGATGGTGAAACCATCCTCCGGGAAGGCACCGTTCGCTTCATGACCAGCCGTCAGCTGACTCCTGTCCAGCAGACATATTTCAACCGCTGGGTCGGACTCGACGGCCACAGCTACGGGAACCTTATGCGCGTTCTTCAGGACGAAAAACAAGCCGGCATCATTGGAGACGCCGGCGAGTACGGATGGGACGGATGGCTTGGCACCTACTTTGCCAACGATCCGAAGCGGGATGCAACACTTCTGCTCGGAATCCAGCGCCGTGACTACGGTACCGGACCTCTCACGAGAAAACTCCGGAACATCGTTTTCAGCTGAAACCTTCCCGTAAAACCATTTTGTTTTCCATTTCAGGGCTGCTTTGTAAAAGCGGCCCTTTTTATTTGCTCTTTACACTGTCAAATACATCTGTGATCTCTTTGTCCGGCGCCGCCGTGATCAGGCTTACGATGACATTGACCGCAAGCGCAATGAGGAAAGCCGGGAGCAGTTCATAGATATTCCAGATGCCGCCCAGAGGTCTGATGGCGAATTTCCAGATAAAGACCATAAGACCGCCGGAGAGAATTCCCGCGAGCGCACCGGCGCCGTTGGAACGTCTCCAGTACAAAGCCAGCAGCACAACCGGCCCGAAGGCCGCACCGAATCCGGCCCAGGCAAATGACACAATGCCGAACACCGAGCTGTCCGGATTCCACGCGAGGAAAATGGCTATCAGAGAAATGACAAATAATGTAACCCGCGATACGAGCAGTGTCTTTGCCTCCGGCATATCCCGGTGGAAGAACCGGGTGAGAATATCATTGGACACCGAAGAAGAGGCGGCCAGAAGCTGTGAATCCGATGTGGACATGGTAGATGCCAGGATTCCGGAAAGCACAATACCGGCCACCATAGCGGCCAGAATACCGCGCTGTGCCAGATTGCTCGTGATCTCCACAATGACTGTCTCGGAAGCAGATCCGGAGAGCGGAGCGATCAGTCCTTCCTTTGTCATGCCGAGGCCGGCCACACCGATCAGCGCTGCAATGCCCATCGCCAGAAGAGCCCAGATGGATGCAACGCGGCGGGAAATGGAAAGTTTCTTTTCATCTTCAATCGCCATGAAGCGCAGCAGAATATGAGGCATGCCGAAATATCCGAGTCCCCACGCGAGCGTTGAAACAATTGTCAGCAAACCGTAAGGTTTTGCCGCGCCGGCAACCGGGTCATAGCTCTGCGTAAACGACAGATACCCCGGGAGTGCCCGTACATTGACCGCCGCCGCCTCGGCTCCGCCCGCCTGATTCAGCGCAAACAGCAGGACAATAATCAGTGCGGCGGTCATGATGATGCTCTGAATCAGATCCGTCAGAGAGGCCGCAAGAAATCCGCCCGTGGACGTGTAAAAAATGATGACAGCGGCCGATACCACCATGGCCGCGTAATAATTCACGCCGAAAAGCGATGAAAACAGCTTGCCGCAGGCCGCAAAACCGGATGCCGTGTATGGCACGAAGAATACAATGATGATCAGCGCCCCGGCCAGTGTCAGAAGATTCTTCTTGTCGCCGTAGCGCTTCGAGAAAAATTCCGGAACCGTAATCGCGCCGATCTTTTCCGTGTAGCGGCGGATCTTCTTCGCCACGATCAGCCAGTTCAGATATGTCCCGGCCGCCAGGCCGATCGCCGTCCAGCCGACATCCGCCAGCCCCGAAAGATATGCCAGACCCGGAAGTCCCATCAGCAGGTAACTGCTCATGTCGGACGCCTCGGCGCTCATCGCCGTGACCAGCGGTCCCAGTTTTCTTCCGCCCAGATAAAAGTCGCCCGCGGTTTTATTGCGATTCGAAACCTTTACTCCGATAAGCATCATACCGGCCAGATAGACGATCATCACAATCAGAATTCCAATCTGAGCTGTAGTCATGAAATATGTTCTCCCCTCAAGAAATCCTCAATCTTCTTCTATTACCTGCACATCCAGAAACCGGAACGGAATCTCCTCCACAAAATTATCCTGGCTGAAGCGGACATGCGACGTTTTCTGGAAATCCCGGATATTGCTGTCCAGCCATATAGGCTCGGACAGATCGAATTTCCGGCAGGCCTCTGTAATCCCGGCAAATATCTTCTTCGTGCGGTTTGTCCGGATATCCCCGTCCTCATAGACGAATTCGCCGACCGTGTGCCGTCCTCCGTCAATCATCCTGCACCAAAGACGAAACATACGCCTCCGCCCTCCTTTACCTGGTTCTGCAGAATTCCCGCACCGACCGCACCAGATGGTCAATCGCCTTCTTCTCGAAGACGTCATAGTCCATGGTGGCCGATCCATCCGCCTTGTCGCTGATCGCTCTCAGAATGACAAATGGCACCCCGTTCAGCCACGCCGTCTGGGCAATCGCCGCGCCCTCCATCTCGGCACAGGAAGCCCCGAACGTCTCCCGGATCCATTCTTTTTTGACCCGGTCGGAAATAAATGAATCGCCGGAGGCGATCCGGCCGCTGTGAACATCGATATCAGGCACCGCCGTCCGGCATGCCTGCTTTGCGCGCCGCACCATCGCCTTGTCAGCGGTAAACTCGCGGGTGCCCAGCTGCGGGATTTCGCCCGGCCGGTATCCCCAGACAGTAGCCTCCACATCATAATACAAAGCGTCTGAAGAAACAACGATGTCGCCGATGTCAATCGAAGCATCCAGCGATCCGGCTATTCCTGTGTTGATGAGCCCCGTCACATGAAAATCGTCCACCAGAATCTGGGCACAGATGCCGGCATTGACCTTCCCGACACCCGATTTTACAATGACAGCCGGTTCGCCTTCCAGTGTTCCGGTGTGAAAGAGCATTCCGGCCTTTGTCTCCGTTCTCTCTTCCTTCATTCCCTCTATCAGTTCCGCCACTTCTTCCGGCATGGCGCCGATGATTCCAAGCATACATTCCCCTCCGGGTGTTTTTCGGGCCATTATATCATATTTTTACATAAAAATCTTTCTTATGATTGTAACAAGAGATTGATAATGATATACTTTACTGGTAAGTAAGTAAATTTCAAAGAGGCCTCCATGAAAAAGATCATTCTAACCGGCGGCGGGACCGCCGGCCATGTGACACCGAATCTGGCACTTCTTCCTTCACTGGAAAAGGCCGGTTTCTCCGTATCCTATGTCGGCTCCTACGACGGAATTGAAAAGACTCTCGCCGAGTCAAAAGGACTGCCATACTACGGAATCTCCAGCGGAAAGTTCCGCCGGTACGCCAGCGCAAAAAATTTCACAGACATTTTCCGTGTGCTGCACGGCATCTCCCAGGCCAAGGGTCTGATGAAGAAGATCCGGCCGGATGTCGTCTTTTCCAAGGGCGGATTTGTCTCCGTGCCGGTGGTACTGGCCGCTGCCTCAAAAGGCATACCGGTTGTCATCCACGAGTCGGACATGACCCCGGGACTGGCCAACCGCATCGCCATGAAGAAGGCGTCGAAGATCTGCTGCACATTCCCGGAGACGCTTAAATACCTTCCGCAGGACAAGGCGGTCCTCACAGGCGCCCCGATCCGCGAAGAACTGCTCCACGGAAACGCAGCCGCAGGCCTTTCCTTTGCCGGCTTCACAGATGACAAGCCGATGCTTCTGGTCGTGGGCGGCAGCACCGGAGCCACCAAAGTAAACGAAGCCGTGCGCAGCATCCTTCCGGAACTACTGAAGACCTTCAACGTCTGCCACCTGACCGGAAAAGGCAAGGCGGACAGGAGTCTGGACGGTACGGCCGGATATGTACAATTTGAATATGTATCCGATGAGATGAAAGATCTTCTGGCGGCCTGCAGTATCGCCATCTCGCGGGCCGGTTCCAACGCGATCTGCGAACTTCTGGCCACGCGGACACCGGCAGTTCTGATACCGCTCTCCGCACAGGCAAGCCGCGGCGATCAGATTTTGAACGCAAAGTCATTTGAAAAACAGGGATTTTCCAAGGTTCTGGACGAAGATACGATGAAGCCGGAAGATCTGCTTTCCGCCGTCCGGACCGTGTATGAATCAAGAGAGACCTATATAGAGGCCATGGAGAAGAGTCCGACATCTGACGCTGTCCGGACGATCACGAACATTCTCACCGGCCTTGCAAAATCCTGAAACAAACAAAAGAAAGGAGACTTACCATGGAAGTTCAGACCCGGCACAGCACCAGGCGCGATGCAGTCCTGGAATGCCTCAGAAAACATCACGACCACCCGACAGCCGACATGCTGTACAACGAGATTCGCCATGATTACCCGAATATCAGCCTGGGAACCGTATACCGCAATCTCAACTTCTTCGTCGAGCACGGCGAAGCCGTCCGAATTCCGGTGACAGACGGTCAGACACGGTTTGACGGAAATGTGAATCCTCATTTTCATTTCCGCTGCTCCTCCTGCGGAGCGCTTCTGGATCTGGACCTGGATGACGGAAAAGAGCTTGAGGAAAGCCTGAATCATCCGAAAACCAGATTCAAGGGCAGCATCACCGGATACGATCTCGTATTTACGGGAATCTGCGAAAGCTGTCTGAGCAAGAAAAAAGAAACCGCATAAGTGTTTCATCCGCCGTGATCCGGGAATGCCGTTCCCGAATGCGGTGGATATTTTTTTACAGAAACCGGATCAAAATTTTATCTAATAATAGTTATTATTATTATTGACATTTGCCATCGTCAATGCTATTCTAAACATGTCAGGAAGTTAAGAGCTATCTCTTGAAAGGAGAACAAATAATGAAATACAAGTGCAAAGTATGCGGTTACATCTATGATGAAGAAAAGGAAGGAAAGAAGTTTGCGGATCTTCCGGATGACTGGAAATGCCCGGTTTGCGGTGTTCCGAAGAAGATGTTCGAGCCGGTTGAAGAAAGTGCTGCAAAGCCGGAAGAGAAGAAGGCTGACGCTCCTGTCAGCACCGACGATCTTTCCTGGGCTTCCGAGCATGTAATCGGTGTCGCGAAGGACCTTCCGGAAGATATGAAGCAGTTCCTGAGATCTGAATTCCAGGGCGAATGCAGCGAAGTCGGCATGTACTTGGCTATGAGCCGCGCAGCGATCCGCGAGGGATATCCGGAAGTCGGCATGTTCTACCGCCAGGTTGCTTTTGAAGAGGCTGATCACGCTTCCCGTTATGCAGAGATGCTCGGCGAGGTTGTAAGCCCGTCCACAAAGGAGAATCTGACTGTCCGCGTTGCCGCTGAAAACGGCGCTACAAAGGGCAAAACCGATTTCGCCAAGAAGTGCAAGCAGATGAACCTTGACGCACTGCATGACTCCATCCATGAGATGGCACGCGACGAGGCTCGTCACGGCAAGGGCTTCAAAGGCCTTCTCGACAGATACTTCGGCTGATTAAGTTTCTGAAATAAATTAAGCTCCGGCAGACGTTTCAAATCTGCCGGAGCTTTTTTTGTCACGATGACCTGACGATCTCGTTGTAAATTTCTCTCTTCGGAACACCGCGGTCTTTTGCCGCCTGTTTCATCGCTTCTTTTCTGTCCATTCCCTGATCGACGTACATCTGAACATGCTCGGCCGCCGTCAGATCTTCCCAGCGGCTGCGGGCTTCCTGCAGGATTTCCTCCTGCGGCTTTCCGCCGATGACCAGCACATACTCGCCGCGCGGCTGCAGAGTTTCATAGCGCTTCACAGCCTCGCCAAGCGTCAGACAGCACACTTCCTCGTGAATTTTCGTCAGTTCCCGGCAGATGCTGACCGGTCTGTCTTCTCCGAGGACCCCCGCGAGCTCCGCCAGTGTCTTCTCCAGATGATGCGGCGCCTCATACAGCACAATGGTCCGCCGCTCCCCGGCAAGCTCAGCCAGCACTTCCTGCCGCTCTTTGTGGTCCGCCGGCAGAAATGCCTCAAAACAGAAGCGCCGCGTCGGCAGCCCGGAAATCGTGAGCGCCGTCACACAGGCACAGGGTCCGGGAATCGCACTCACCCGGATGCCAGCCTCATGGCACTGGCGCACCAGTTCCTCTCCCGGATCCGAAATGCCTGGCATGCCGGCGTCTGTGATCAGGGCAACTTTTGTGCCGGAGAGCATTTTTCTCACAAGCACCCTGGCCTTGTCCACCTTGTTGTACTCGTGGTAGCTGGTCATCGGCGTGTGGATGTCAAAATGATTCAGCAGCCGGATGCTGTTTCTTGTATCCTCGGCCGCGATCAGATCCGCTTCTTTCAGACACTCCGTCACTCTGGGCGGCATGTCCGCCAGATTTCCGATCGGCGTCGGACACAGCACGAGATATCCGATTTCAGTAGGCATTTCTCACCTCCTGCGTGTACGTTCCGTCCGGACCGTAAATGACAAGCGGCGGCTCGGCCGTCAGCTGCTTTCCGCCGCCTTTCACGGCTTCCAGCAGGACCATGTTGGCATTCTGCCCCGCCTTCGGGTACACCAGGCGCATCCGCTTGGGCTCCAGCCCGTGTTTTCCCAGCGCCTCAAAAACCTCTGCAAGCCGCGCCGGGCGGTGGACCATATACAGTCTTCCCTTTACCTTCAGGCACCGGGAAGCCTCCCGCGCCACATCATCGATTGTGCAGAAAATCTCATGCCTGGCCGCTGCCTTTGCCGCGTCAGGATTCAGAAGCCCGTGTCCGCCTTTCATATACGGCGGATTCACCGTCACAACCGGAAAAGCGTCACGGCCGAACACCTCCGAAGCATGACAGATGTCTCCGCAGACCACTTCTGCACAATCCTGCATGCCGTTTAAATGAAAATTCCGGTCCGCCAGATCCGCACTGTCCGGATTGATTTCCATGGCCCGGTAATTTCTTCCCTTGCCGCGCGCTTTCAGAAGCACCGGAATCACGCCGTTTCCTGTACAAAGATCCAGGACATCCTCATCCGGCAGCGCGCGCGCAAAAATGCCGAGCAGCACAGCGTCCATCCCGAAACAGAACATCTTCGGATTCTGAATCAGGCGATACCCGTTTCTCTGAAGATCATCGATCCTCTCCCCGTCCCTGATCCTGACCTGTGTGTCCGGCACTTTTCTCTCCTTCAGAAGCCTTCCGCTCTTATCCTCAGCCTCTGTCATGATCCATGTTGGAATTCTGTTCCCGGCGGTCCATGTCCTCCAGCTGCTTCAGAGACCGTTCCTGATTCTCTCTGGCAGCCTTCTCAATCCGCCGGCTGCGGCTCTTGTCGCGCTCCGTCCGGTCAGCTTTGTCAGCATGCTGCCCTGGCGCCTGATTTCTGCGGCGCCGTCTTGCGTCGCCCTCCGCCTTTGCGTCCTTTTCGCGCCCGGACTGCAGCTTCCCCGCGCTTTCCTTCCCGTCACCGGAAATGTTGGCCAGCGTGCTGAAATCCTTTTCCGTCACTTTCCCGTCCACGGCCTTGCGGTAACTGCTCCTGTGAGCCTTGCGGCGCTCCATGGACTTCTCAAGACGCTCATTTTCCCTGGCTTCCTTGTTGGCCTCTGCCTGGGCGACCGCCTCCTTGAACTTGCGGTCCGGCTTGCGCCCGCGGGTGAACTCAAGATCACTTACCGCGTAATCCCTCTGCTCTCTCTCGTCATTGTCCAGATTCACAATGACTCTGGCCCGCTGCTTCAGAATATCAATCGCCGAAACCTCGCCCTCCAGATTGTCGCTGGTGCGTACATAGTCACCCTTGCGCGGCATTCGGGCATTCAGATACGTATATGTGTCGTCTTCAAAACTCAGGCAGCACATCAGTCTGCCGCACATGCCGGAAATCTTCTCCGGATTCAGGCTCAGATTCTGGTTCTTCGCCATTTTGATCGAAACCGGATAAAATCCCTGCATATACGTCGTGCAGCAAAGCGGCCGCCCGCAGATTCCGATTCCACCGAGCATCTTCGCCACATCCCGGATGCCGATCTGCAGCAGCTCGATTCTCGTGTGGAACGTCGAAGCCAGATCCTTGACCAGCTCGCGGAAATCCACGCGGTGCTCCGCCTTGAAGAAAAAGATCAGCCGGTTGTTGTCAAATGTATACTCCGCCCGGACAAGCTCCATCTCCAGCTTGTGGTACTTTACCTTTTCCTCGCAGATCTCCAGCGCCTGCTTTTCGCGGACCTGATTCTCCTCGTAATGCCGGTCATCCTCCGGCGTCGCAATCCGGATGACATTCTTGATGATCGCCGGAAGACTCTCCGACGGAATTTCCCTCGGGGCAAATGCGACCGTCCCGTATTCCACGCCGCGCCGGGTCTCCACAATCACGTGATCGCCCAGCTTCGGAGAAAGCTCCTCCGGCGAATAAAAATAAATCTTACCGGCCTGTCTGAATCTCACGCCGATTATTCTTGCCATATATCCTCCAAATTCTTTCTTCTGTGCAGCTGCTCCCCGGACTTATGAATTCTCCCGGATCGTCAGATACAGAAGCTCCATCGTGAGCTGGAAACTCACATTGGCCTTCAGCCTCTGCTTTGCCCTCTCAAGAGCAGCGAATATCTCGCGGATACCATTATAGGTACAATGGGAAGCCTGATCCTTTAGTTCCGGCAGATACCCGGTGAAAATCACCTTGTTCGGATCCTGCGTGCTCTTCATGACCAGAACGTCGCGGAACCACATGGCGATGACATCCAGATAATCGTCAATACTCAGCTTCCACGATGTCTCCGCGCTGCGCACAGCCGCCGCCATATCCGCGGCACTCATCGAATGAATGTTCAGAACCAGATCCAGAACACTCTTCACCATTATCGAGAAATCCTCGGATCCGGAAATCTGAACGGCCCTCCCCAGAGCCCCCTGGGCAAATGCGGCCGCAAACCGGGCATTCCGGGCATTGACGCCCATATTCTTTTTCAGATACTCCATGATATCCGTGTCCGGAACCGGCTTCATCGCCAGGCGGACACAGCGGCTCCTGACCGTCTCAAGAAGCTTTCCCGCATCGGTTGTGAGCAGAATAATCACACCGTATGCCGGCGGCTCCTCGATCGTCTTCAGAAGGGCATTCTGCGCCTCCTGTGCCATGAGCTCAGCATCCGGAATAATATAAATCTTATACGGCCCCTGATACGGCCGGATCTGAATATCCGCGACAACCTGCCTGCGGATTTCATCGACCGAAAGGACCGTCGGCTTTTCATGTGACACGACCCGGATATCCGGGTGATTGTGCGAATCCGCCTGCCGGCAGGAATGGCACTTACCGCAGGGATTTATTCCTTTTTTCTCACACTGAAGTGTTTTGGCGAAAAGCTCAGCCATCGTCCGCTTTCCGGATCCCTTGTTTCCTGAAAAAATATACGCATGGGAAACCTTGTCATGGGCAATCGCCTGCTGAAGATGAGAGCTTACCGCTTCCTGCCCGATCATCTGGGAGAAATTATCCATAATGTGCCCTCCTGTGCCACCTGATTTGCATTGTATCATGGGACTGTCAGTGCTTCAAGCGGCCTGAATTCCGTACTTTATCCCACCTCACGGGGTATTCTCAAGGATTGCCTTCCGGATCTCCTCCACACAGTCCTCCAGATCGCCATTGTTTTCAAACTGCTTCGTTATCCCGGCTCTCCGGACATTCTCCTCTGAAAAATCCTCGCTGTCCGCAAGAAACCTTCGGCAGACTTCCTGGTAATCCGGATTCTCCTGCTTCTGTTCCCGGTGAATGGCGCGCAGCAGCCGCACGTCATCTCTTGAGGAAATCAGTACCGGATAGACGTGTTCCCGGCCGAAATACCGGACAAATGCCCTGTACGACTCCAGCGTTCCGACGGCCAGATACCTCGTCCTGCCGTCTGCCACAATCTGACCGTCATCCATCGAGAAATAATGCCACGGCCCCTGAATCGTCTCATACGTACGCTTCTCGATCAGCCGCCCCGAGGCAAACAGTTCTGCGGCCTGCTCATCGCTCACAAAGTGATAGTCAATTCCCTGCCGCTCGCCCTGGCGCATCGGCCTCGTCGTGTATATGACAACCGGGTGAAGGGCCAGCTGCTCATCCGCCTCGAGCTGCCGGCGGATCTTGTCCTTGCCGCTCGCGCTCTTCCCCATCAGAAATATTATTTCAGGCATCGAACTTTTCCTCCGCGAAGTCCCAGAACCGGAAGGCCCGCCTCACGGGCCTCCAGCAGCACAGCGATCTCTCGTTCTCCAAAACACTCGCCGGGTATCACAGCGGGAATCCCGGGCGGGTAGATGCACACCTGGTCCGCAGAAACCCGGCCGGCCGCCTGTTCCAGCGCCACATCCTCCGACAGCGCATCCGCAGCCTGAGAGATCCTGCATTTTCTCTGCGGCAGAACGCCTGTCATAAATGCCGCAGCATCCGCCTTTTTGCCAGGAAGTCCCGCCTCATCCATTCTTTCAATCGCTTCTGCAAACCGATTCAGATCTTCATCCGTATCAATCGGAGAAGTCATGGCAATAAAGTACCGCAGAGATGCCATTTCAAGCTCAATATGCTCCTCGTTCCGAAGCCATCTGGCGGCCGCCGGGCCATCCGGAACACAGAAAACCAGCTTTCCCGGATCAGCGGTGATACCTTCCGGCGCAAACAGCCGCACATGACTCAGCCTGCCCAGACGCTTCCTTACTGCGGCAATTCTTCTGCCGTAAGCCTCCATCGCCTGTCGGCCGTCTTCCTCCAGCCAGGTAAGACACCGGCTCATACTTCCCATAATCACATACGACGGGCTGGTCGTCTGAAAATCATCCCAGTATCTGCGCACCCGCTCCCGGTCAATCCGCGGCCCGCACAAATGCAGCAGAGCCGACTGCGTCAGTGCCGGCAGCGTCTTGTGCATACTCTGAATCACCGCATCCGCCCCGAGCCTCACCGACGTCTCAGGAAAGCCGCCCCCGAATCCGAAATGCGCCCCGTGCGCCTCATCGACAATCAGCAGCGCACCATTCTCATGGCAAATGTCTGCAATTGCCCGGATATCAGAGACAATTCCCTCATATGTCGGCGAAGTGAGGATTACGGCCTTTATTCCGGTTTCTTCATTCAGTGCACGCCGCACATCGTCCGGTCTGATCCGACCATATATCCCGCATTTGTCATCAGCCGTTTCCGGAAGTATAAATACGGGATCGAGATCTGCCAGTTCCAAGGCATGATAGACCGACGTATGGCAGTTGCGGCCGACAAGACAGCGTTCGCCCTTTTTAAGAGAGCCGCAGATTGCTGCAAGTACAGCTCCGGTCGATCCATTGGTCCCGAAAAGTGTCTCGTCGGCACCGTACAGCGAGGCCGCCAGCTGCATTTCTCTTTTTATAATACCATCCGGGCGATGCAGATTGTCGAAATCCGTGATTTCGGTTATATCAATCCGGAATGGATCCGGAAACCCGAGAGCTTTCCGCTTTCCGCCCGGCATGTGCATCGGCAGTTCATCTGACGCGCTGAGGCGCAGAAGCCGGTCATACAAGTTGTCTTTCTGAATGTTCATCTGAAGCAGGCCTTAAACTTAAATGTCAGATTACGTACGAAAAAAGCCTGCAGAAGAATTCTGCAGGCTTCGTGCCTAGAACCGGAATCGAACCAGTGACACGAGGATTTTCAGTCCTCTGCTCTACCGACT
>OMUP01000092.1 GCA_900314255.1 uncultured Lachnospiraceae bacterium
GTGGCGAGACCGAACGTTTCCTTCAAGATGTTTCCGCGTGACACGTACAAGTACGTCCTGCAGCCATTGGCAGCGTATCCAGGAACACCGATCTTCATCTTGCAGGGGCCGAAGGGCAACTATATCATCATCAGCCATGAGAAGCTGTTCGATTATCTGGACCTCTATTCGAACTTTGTCTATGATGTGCTTTCCCGTGTCTACGAGCGCAGCTTTCTGCTTGTGTCGTCGGATGAGACGTGGATTGCGGAAGAGCCGGTAGACTATCTCGGGTCGCTGAATGTCCCGTTTCATCGCAGGCACCCTGTGCTCAATCTTCATGATGTCGTGACGAAGAGCGGAGAAGATGTGGAGTACTTCGAGCTGGTCAATGCCTATACAAACATGTTTGGTGTTGTTTTCGACCATCTTGATAAGGATGGCGGCATCTATTTCAAGACGTCAAACAAGCTTGCAAAGAAGGATCCGGTGAAACAGCTCGGCGATACGTCCATCTTCACCTACCAGCATACGGTCATCCAGTATCCTGTGCAGAAGACGAAGCTCGTCGAGAGCGCCGTGAAGATCACGACATCCATTCAGGACAACCGGTGCTATTTCACAATCTATCCGTTCAGTTCGTCGAAGCACAGGCTGCTCTTGAAGACGGCGCGCACATTCGAAATCGAGGACGTTGAAAAGCCGTACATCCTTTATGCTCTTCCGGTCACGGGCGATGGGGAATCCGTTGTCGGCATCATCCAGGAGGGCGACAAGGACTATGACGCTGAAGCGTCCGTTCATATCGCAAAGCTCTGGGTGGAATTCGTAGGAGAACCGATGGCATACGACATCCGCCAGCTCGGCGGAGGCCTTCCATCTGCGTATACGGACTATGACATGCTGGATATCGGAAATCCGAAAGGACGCCCGTACAGAGTCGGCACAGGCGCCGTAATAAAGCTTCCGAAAGCATACCAGAAGTATGCTGACAAGATATTGAAAGCAATAGAATCATACAAGGTCGCTGCCGACCAGTTCTACGTCGTTTACGAGTGAGGAAGATACATGAAGTACATTCGGATTGAGCCAGTAGAAGTAGAGAAGATGTCCCTGACGATGGCACGCATCATTGCCAGGAAGAACCTCCGTCCGGAGCTCGATCCGAAGCTCCAGGAAGAAGGCTACCTCATCGACGAAGAGGCATGGCTCCGCGAAGACGAGTTCCAGGCAGCACCATATTATCCTGCAGAAAAGAAGGCAAGCAATGGTTGACAATACACTCAAAGTCATCGACTTCTCTTCGGCAATCAAGTCTGCCCCCTTCAACCAGAACTATGAGCTGATTCATCAGTGGATGAAGCGCGAGCGTCTGCGTACCAGCGGATACGGCCTCGTCGAAGGCTTCAACATGACGTATGACGGGAAGTTCGACATCCATATCTCGGAAGGCATCCTGATCGACCATGATGGCGAAGAGATCATCGTTCCGGAGGCGCTGCTTGCCTGCGGAGAGCCGACGTTCGAGAGGATGCGGAAAGAGGATGTCGTTGTTGCTGCAGACGGCAGCATCGAGCTTCCGAATACGCCGTACTCGCCGGGCATGCACAAGCTGATCCGCAAGGACTCGAGCCACGTCATCACGATCGACGAGACGGAGCTCAAGGTCCGCAGGGAAGACGACCGCATCCCCATCGTAGCCGTGGAAGGCAACAAGGTCTTTGTTTCCGACCAGTTTGCGGGGCAGACGGTTTCCGTGGATTACTGCTATTCTGCTGACCGCGTGGACGCCATCCTCGTGGACGAGCAGGGCAAGTATACGCGAGAGATCGGCATCAACGCAAAATCTGCCTCGATTGCAGATTATGTGCAGGAAACGAAGTTCCTGATTGGTTTCGCGCACTGGCATATCCGGGATGCTGTGACTGTCGACTTCTACATGGATGAGCGCACATACCGCAAAGTCTATGTGGACAAGATGAACCGTCTCTACCTGAATGGCAAGCTCTACAAGGAAGCGAAGTGGATCTACTTCGAGGAGCCGAAGAACCCGGAGGAGAATGACATCTGGTACGACTATCAGACGAATTCCCTCTCGGTGTGGAGCCAGCATGCCGGCATCTACGGGTGGCGCGTCATCAATGACTTCACGACAGTTCCAGTCCGTTCGGTCAGGATGTGGACGGAAGAGATGTGTCCGGTCGATCTCCAGACATTCACGTTCCGGGACGACGAGACGGATCTTCGATTCCTGCCAAACACGAACGCCCTAGAGATTACGATCGACCAGCAGGTGGTCATGGCGGACCAGTTCGAGGAAGTCGTGCTTCCGAGCACGAAGCCGTATCTCGCTCAGGGCATCGGTTTCAAGCTGAAAGCGCCCCTCGACCGTCCTGCTGTCGTACAGTGCACGATCAATCACATGGTGAAGAATGGCCCTCTGAAGAATGTCTTCCAGCGGGCGGCCATTTTCACGACCGAGAACTTCTACAGCTACTCGACGGACAACCGGCACCAGATCTTCGAGACAGACCTCCCGTATGTCATCGGCGCATCGCAGCTCTAAGTCTTTGTGGATGGCAAGCGTCTGA
>OMUP01000130.1 GCA_900314255.1 uncultured Lachnospiraceae bacterium
AAGAGGAGATCCGCCGGGCAAATGACATACTCGAAACAGCGAAGTACGACGGATTTCGAAAATAAACAACACGATACAATACCGACGCGTTCAGGCAGCTTTCCTTGTGAAGGCTGCCTTTTTTGACTGTCAAAGAAAAACCGTGCGTGCTGAAACGAAAAAGGCGTTTCAAAAGCCCGCAAATGCCGAAAGAATGGCTTTCTTGTAAAAGGCCGGCTCTGGTTGTAAGATGGGCTTAGGCAGTCTGAGGGGAGGAAATATCTGCATGGTTCACGATATGACGGAGGGACGGATTACGCCGATGCTGATCCGTTTCACGATTCCACTGGTGCTCGGCAATGTGTTCCAGCTGTTGTACAACGCGACAGACAGCATTATCGTCGGAAAGTTTGTCGGGGAGGAAGCGCTGGCAGCGGTGGGAACCAGCAACCCGATCATGACGCTGGCGATTCTGTTCATCACGGGCATGTGCATCGGCGCCGGAATTCTGATGGGAATGTACTACGGAAAAAAAGACATTGCTACGCTGAAACGCCAGATTTCTTCCTCGATGATCGGAGGGCTGATCTTTTCAGCCTGTTTTGCGGCCGTGTGTATTATTTTTGCACCGCAGCTGCTGCGTCTGATCCGGACGCAGGAGGAAGTTCTCAACGAGGCGGTCGTGTATCTGCGGATTGTGCTTGTCGGTCTCATTTTCACGTTTGTCTATAATTTCTTTGCCAATACGATGCGGGCGCTGGGAGACGCAAATACACCTCTGCTGTTTCTTGTGATTTCTGCCGCTCTGAATGTGGCGGGCGATCTGATCTTTGTCATTGTGTTTTCGCTGGGCAGCGTAGGCTGCGCGGTTGCGACGGTCGTGTCGGAGGCGCTGTCGGCGCTGTTCTGCGTCGTCTATGTGTCAAAGAAGATTCCGATGCTGGAGCTGGGAAAAGAATGGCTGGTCTTTGACCGGAAGCTGTTCGGCAGAACGGTTGCCTTCGGTCTCACCAGTGCAATGCAGCAGGCCACTGTTCAGATCGGAAAGATCGCAATGCAGGCGCTGGCCAATTCCATGAGTGTCACCGTCATGGCGACATTTGCCGCGGTGAACCGTATCGACGATTTCGCCTATACACCGCAGCAGAACATCGGACACGCGATGTCCAGTTTCATGGCGCAGAACGAGGGCGCAGGCAAAGAGGACCGGGTCAAAAAGGGATTCCTGGCGGGCATGCGCATCGAGGCGGTATACGGAGTCGCCATTGCGCTGATCTGCTTTTTCCTGGCGGCACCGCTGATGCGGCTGTTCATCGATGATGATGCGGTCATCAGCACAGGTGTGCGGTATCTGGAACTGATTGCTTTTATGTACATTCTCCCCGCGATGACCAACGGCGTGCAGGGATTTTTCCGCGGCATCGGAGATATGAAGGTGACGCTTATCTCAAGTACGGTCAATATGGTCGGACGCGTGGCTGCCGGATATTTTCTCGTGGAGGCGTTCGGAATGGAAATCGAGGCGTTTCCATGGGCATATCTTGTCGGATGGGTTGCCATGCTGATTGCCGAGGTTCCGCTTCTTGTGCGGAAATTCAGGCATCCGCTGGCGCAGGGGACAAATAAATAAAAAAGCTTCCTGACGGGAAGCGTGTCGGATTGATTCCAGAAAGGCAAATGTATGCAGCTGACATTTTTGGGAGCGGATCACGAGGTGACCGGAAGCTGCCATTTTCTGCAGGCCTGTGGAAAGAACATTCTCCTGGACTGCGGAATGGAGCAGGGCAACGACGTCTATGAAAATCAGACACTGCCGGTATCACCGGATGCAGTGGACTATATTCTGCTGTCTCACGCGCACATCGATCATTCCGGACTGATTCCGATGATGTACGGACATGGTTTCCGCGGGCGCGTTGTGACGACCGGCGCGACAAAAAGCCTCTGCGAAATCATGCTTAAGGATTCCGCACATATTCAGGAACAGGAGGCAGAGTGGCGCAACCGCAAGGCCAGACGGTCCGGCACGGTTCTGCAGACATTTGAGCCGATTTATACGATCGAAGATGCCGTCGGATGCCTGGAGCTTTTTGACAGCTGCAGCTACAATAAAATTTACGATCTAACGGATGGCATCCGGATCCGGTTTCAGGATGTAGGCCATCTTCTCGGCAGCGCCTGCATTGAAATCTGGATAACCGAGGACGGTGTCACAAAGAAACTGGTATTCTCAGGCGATCTCGGCAATGTGGACAAGCCGATTATCCGCGATCCCACGTACGATGTCCGGGAAGCGGACTACGTTATCATGGAGTCAACCTACGGCGACCGCGAACACGCTCCGGAACCGGATTATGTACACTTTCTGGCGGATGTCATCAACCGCACACTCGCGCGGGGCGGCAACGTGGTGATTCCGTCCTTTGCCGTCGGACGAACACAGGAACTTCTGTATTTTATCCGGGAGCTTAAAGAGCAGCACCTGGAGCAGCAGGATTTTGACGTGTATGTGGACAGCCCGCTGGCGATCGAAGCAACCAACATTTTCCAGGAGAATATGTACGGATATTTCGACGACGAAGCGATGGCGCTGGTGCGCAAGGGCATCAATCCACTGATGTTCCCGGGACTGAAATTTGCGACAACAAGTGAAGAGTCAAAGCAGATCAATTTCGATCCGACGCCGAAAGTGATCATTTCGGCCTCCGGCATGTGCGAGGCGGGCCGTATCCGCCATCATCTGAAGCACAATCTGTGGCGGCCGGAATGCACCATTCTTTTCGCGGGGTATCAGGCCGTGGGCACAACCGGGCGCGCGATTCTGGACGGCAAGAAGGAAATCACGCTGTTTGGCGAGCCGATTTCTGTCAAAGCCGAAATCGTTCAGATTCCCGACAGCTCCGGACACGCGGACAAGGACGGCCTGATCAAGTGGCTCCTGTCCATTGATCAGAAAAAACCGCAGCACGTCTTTATCGTTCACGGTGAAGACGCAGTCTGCGATTCCTTCGCGGCACTTCTCCATGACAAATACGGGTACAACACAACGGCTCCGTATACGGGAATGAGTTATGACCTGAAGAGCGATGTGATGCTCCGCGAGGGCAGCCGGGAGCGCAAGTCCAGAAGAACGACGGCTAAACAGCGCCGTGCCGAAGGTGTATTTGCCCGGCTCGTCGCTGCCGGCGAGCGCCTGATGGAAGTGATCCGCCACAACGAAGGCGGGGCAAACAAGGATATCGCGAAGTTTACGAACCAGATCAACATGCTCTGCGACAAGTGGGATCGATGATGAGACACGACGAGACAGAAATTCTGGAGCGCTGGAAAGAAGAAAACCAGGGATATCTGGAGAGACTGAAGAAAACAGGAAAAAAGATCAAAGGCGTCGGTGTTCTGCGCATGCTTTTCGGGCGGACGACCATTGTCGTTGCGCTCATTCTGCTGCAGGCCTATGTGCTGTATCTGATGCTGGTCGCAGCCATCGATGTTTCGCAGTATATTCATATGGGCCTGACTGTGCTCAGCTTCTGCATATTTGTGAGCATTGTGAATTCAGATATGAACTCAAGCTTCAAAATTGCCTGGGTTACGCCGATTCTTGTTTTTCCTGTCTTCGGAGGACTGTTTTATCTGTACTGCGAGCTTGATCTGGGAAAGCGCAGACTGCGGAAAAAAACGCTGAAAATCGAGGACATCATTTCAAGCCA
The DNA here is from genome assembly GCA_900314255.1 of uncultured Lachnospiraceae bacterium. Lineage (GTDB taxonomy): Bacteria > Bacillota > Clostridia > Lachnospirales > Lachnospiraceae > UBA4285. The sequence goes on from OMUP01000130.1 coordinate 3,690, forward strand.
CCTGATAATTGACGAGAATCAGCAGAAAAAATTCAGAGAGGAAGCGCCGGATGAGAGCGGGATGCTCGAATATTTCCGCTGCTCAGGGAATGCGCCGGCCTTTCCGTGTGAATATGCACAGTTTTTTCCGTCTGGTGAAGAAAAGATTCCGAGACTCATTGAAATGCTGAAGAAAGCCAGACGGTTCATCTTCCTGGAGTATTTCATCATCTTTGAGGGATCTGTATGGGATGATGTGCTGGAGATTCTTAAGCAGAAGGCGGCCGAAGGCGTTGAGGTGCGGGTTCTGTACGACGGCATGTCATCCCTCACGCGGCTTCCGATCGGTTATTTTAAAAAACTGGAGAAGGCCGGTATTCATGCCCGTGCATTTGCCCCGATCCGCCCCATTCTTTCGACGTACCAGAACAACCGTGATCACCGCAAGATTGTTGTAGTCGACGGCAAAGTCGCATTTTCCGGCGGTATCAATCTGGCTGATGAGTATGCAAACCGCATCGTGCGTTTCGGGTACTGGAAAGACACCGGTGTCATGGTAGCCGGCGAGAGCGTCACGGCGTTCACATATATGTTTCTGAAAATGTGGACGATCGCCGGCAAGGAGCCGGAGCTTTCAGAAGAGGAGATGAAGCGGTATGCGTACTGTCATGAAAACGGGCTGACAGAAAGCGAACGGGAAAGTCTCTCAAAGCTGCAGTGCGCGAAAAAAGGCGGATTTGTCGTGCCGTTCGGGGATAATCCGTACGATGATTACCTCGTCGGGCGGACGGTTTACATGGATATTCTGAACCGGGCGCAGCACTATGTGCACATCATGACGCCGTATCTGATTCTGGATGACGAGATGGTCACGGCGCTCATCTACGCCGCGCAGCGCGGGGTGGAGGTTTCCATCATCATGCCGCACATTCCCGACAAGCGGCTGATCTATGCGGTTGCCCGGACGTACTACAAGAATCTGATCCGCCATGGTGTGAAGATTTATGAGTTTGTGCCGGGATTTGTCCATGCCAAAGAGTTTATCTCGGACGGCGTGCGCGCCACCTGCGGCACGATCAATCTGGATTACCGCAGTTTTTATCTGCATTTCGAGGATGCTGTGTATTTTTCCAGAACCGGAATCGTAGATGACATGGAGGCGGATTATCAGAAGACACTGGAGGCCTGCGAGGAGATTACGCTGACCCGCGCGGAGCAGTTCCCGAAACTGTTTCTGCTGGGCGGCATGTTCCTGCGCATCATAGCTCCGCTCCTGTAACTTGTTTTTCGGGGCGTATAGGTGTATAGTTATCCGGTATACTGATTTCAGTGGAAACACAAAAAGGCATACGAAGAAAGGGGTAACCACATGGCAAAGAAAATCTCTGTAGAAGCATTTCTCGAGTATGGCGGCGTTCAGTTCAAGGAATCCGACCTGGTTAAGAAGGCTGAGGAGCAGTACAAGAAGGATCACAGCGATGAGATCCGCACAATGAATATATACCTCAAGCCGGAGGATAAGGCGGCTTATTATGTGATCAACGACAATGCCGGAATGGTAAAGTTCTGAATATTCTTGAGGGATGACAGGAGGTAGAGATGTTTACGGTCTCGGTGCTGCTTGATTCCGTAGAAAAAGTTGAGGATTTTATCAGCCGTATCAGCAAATATGCCTGCAGTTTTGACATCGAATCAGGGCATACGACGGTCGACGCCAAATCGATGATCGCAATGTTCAGCCTGGACCTGAGCCAGCCGCTCAGGCTCACGATCAACGATGAGAACGGAGAACTCGAAGACGTTCTCCGGGATATCGGTGAATATCTTGCTTGATAGAGAAGGAAGCTCCGGAAGGGGCTTCTTTTTTTATCCCCGAAAATGAAAGACGCTTCAGACACAAAAAAACCGCCCTGTAAACCAGGACGGTTATGCGTGCGGAAGATGAGACTTGAACTCACACGGGAAGTAATATCCCACAAGAACCTGAATCTTGCTCGTCTGCCTATTCCGACACTTCCGCATAAGTGCAGTCGGCGGGACTTGAACCCGCACGAGCGCAATGCTCACTAGATCCTTAGTCTAGCGCGTATGCCAATTCCGCCACGACTGCGTTTTGTTTTGTGCCGCTTACCTGCGACTCGTTTATAATAGCAAAACGGGCATTTCCTGTCAACAACAAATTTGAAAAAATCCTGAGTTTCTATCAGCTGCCGGAAAAATAGTGCGGCTTGTGCAGGAGGCCGCGCAAACGTATAATGCTGAAGAAACAAAAAGTAAAAGAGAAGAGCGGCAGATTTCATGGACAGTTTTATTTTTGCAGTCAATTCAACGTTCCCGGTATTTCTTGTTATGGTCATCGGATGGATCCTGGGGCGTCTGGGGGTAATCGGGAAAGGCTTCGAGGTTGAGGCTAACCGTTTTGTGTTCAAATGCTCTCTGCCGGTGATGCTGTTTCAGCAGATTGCCAGCAGTGATATCCGCAACAATTTTGACCTGCGCTTTGTCTTGTTCTGCGCGATTGTAACGACTGTCTGCTTTGCGGCGGAGTGGGTTCTGGCAGAACTGACGCTGAAGGAAAAGGAGAGCGTCGGAGCTTTTGTGCAGGGGGCGTTCCGCTCGAGTGCAGCCATTCTCGGCATGGCTTTCATCCAGAACATGTACGGAAACACCGGCATGGCGCCGCTGATGATCGCCAGTGCGGTTCCGCTGTATAATATTTTCTCAGTTCTGGTTCTGACGTTTGGTTCGTCAGAAAAGTACGGCGGAGACGATATGCGGAACATGAAGCTGTCGGCTCAGATGAAGAAAGCATTTGTCAATATTCTGAAGAATCCGATCATCATCGGAATTGTTCTGGGACTGCCGTTTTCGTATTTTAACGTGCAGTTTCCCACCTTTCTTCCGATCGCCGCGTGGATGGGATTTCGGAACCAGGAACTGGTTGCAATCATAATCATGCTCGGATCGCCGGCAACCGCGACAGGATTTGTCATGGCGCAGAATATGGGCAATGATGCAGATCTTTCCTCGTCGATCATTGTCCTGACGACACTGCTTTCATCGGTCACCCTGACGCTGTTTATTTTTGTGTGCCGCGCAGCCGGAATGATATAAAATCGGTTTGAATCTTATATAGGCGTATGGTATAATTTTCAGCAGGTTTAAAAGCAAGGAGGACGCTATGAAGCACATCAAGACGATCAATCACTCTGTTCTCAAGGATTCCATGGCAGCAGGCGGCTGCGGCGAATGCCAGACTTCCTGCCAGTCTGCATGCAAGACATCATGCACAGTCGGCAATCAGAAGTGCGAGAACAAAAACCGGTAACTGACAGTCAGGATTGTATATAAGGGGGTGCCGTTCTTTCTGGCGCTCTCTTATTATTTTGATTATTGTTTTTCATTCAAAAGATTTCGGGGACGTATGATTCATCAGTATAAATTAAACGGATACAATATTGTCATGGACGTGGAGTCGGGCTCGGTTCATCTTGTGGACGACCTTGCCTATGAAATGATTCCGCTCTGGCAGGGCAGCACCAAAGAGGAACTGGTCGAAAAGTTTAAGGACCGTTATCCGGAAGAAGACATCCGCGATACATGGGATGAGATCGGAGAGCTGAAAAATGAGGGACGGCTGTTCACGGAGGACATCTACAAGGATTATGTGGATGCGTTCAAGTCCAGACCGGTTCAGGTAAAGGCACTCTGCCTGCATATTGCCCATGACTGCAATCTCGCGTGCCGCTACTGCTTTGCGGGAGAAGGGGAATATCACGGGCGCCGCGCACTCATGAGCTATGAGGTCGGCAAAAAGGCGCTTGACTTCCTGATCGCCAACTCCGGAAACCACCGGAACCTGGAGGTCGATTTCTTCGGCGGTGAGCCGACGATGAACTTTGAAGTCGTGAAACAGCTGGTAGCCTACGGAAGAAGCCAGGAGAAGGCGCACAACAAGAATTTCCGCTTTACGCTGACGACCAATGGTATTCTGCTTGACGACGACATGTGTGATTTCATCAACAAGGAAATGTCCAATGTCGTTCTGAGCATTGACGGACGCAAGGAGGTCAACGACTTCATGCGCCCGACGCGCAATCACGTCGGCAGTACCTACGACATTATCATGCCGAAGTACAAAAAGCTTGCGGAAAGCCGGCATCAGATGAATTATTACGTCCGCGGCACCTTCACGCACTACAATCTGGATTTTGCGAAGGATGTCCTGCATTTTGCCGATGAGGGATTTGAGCAGATCTCCGTGGAGCCGGTCGTGGCCAGGCCGGAAGATGATTATGCCATCCGCGAAGAGGATATGCCGCAGATCATGGAGAACTATGAGCAGCTGGCAGCGGAAATTCTCCGGCGCAAGCTGGCTGGAAACGGCTTCAATTTCTTCCATTTCATGATCGATATCGACAAGGGTCCGTGTGTCGCCAAGAGACTTCAGGGATGCGGTTCCGGATGTGAGTATCTTGCTGTGACGCCATGGGGTGATCTGTATCCTTGCCATCAGTTCGTGGGCAATGAGAAATTCCTCATGGGCAATGTCGATGAGGGAATTACGCGCCCGGACATCCGCCAGATGTTCCGCCAGAGCAATGTTTACACGAGAGAAAAGTGCAGAAACTGCTTTGCCAAGTATTACTGCAGCGGCGGATGCTCCGCCAATGCTTATAATTTCCACGGGACAATCGATGAACCGTACGAGATCGGCTGTGAGATGCAGCGCAAGCGCATCGAGTGCGCCATTATGATCAAGGCGGCGCTTGCCGAAGCGCGCGGCGAAGAGGTGGAAGAAAATTCATAAGGAGAAAGGAAGAGCAGGATTGTTATGGTAAAGTACAGTAAAGCCAGAATGGCCGTGTACAGCATCATCCTTCTGGTGGCGCTCATCGGCCTCTCGGTTGTGTCGCTTGTCGGCATCGGATCCGATGGCACCGGATCGGTCAGCGCGATCCGCCGCGGCCTCGATCTGGCCGGCGGTGTGAGCGTCACGTATGAGGTGCAGGATGAAAATCCGTCCGCCCAGGACATGGAGGACACGATCTACAAGCTGCAGAAGCGTGTCGAAGGAGACAGCACCGAATCACAGGTGTATCAGTCCGGCAGCAACCGGATCACGGTTGAGATCCCTGGCGTGACCAATGCAGATGAGATCCTGCAGGAGCTCGGAACTCCGGGATCACTTGAATTCCTGGATTCGACCGGATACACAGCCATGAAAAATGGCGAGGATTACACACCGCTTCTGACCGGTTCAGACGTCAAGGAAGCGCAGGCCTATACGGATACATCCTCCAGTTCGTCCAGCTCACCGTATGGAGTGTCTCTGACATTTACCGATGATGGCGCAACGAAGTTTGAACAGGCGACGTCAGACAATGTCGGAAGCTACATCTACATCGTATATGACGGCGAAGTGGTGTCGGCTCCGAGAGTAAGCGAAGCCATCAGCGGCGGTTCTGCGGTCATCACGGGCATGGAGACGTATGATGCGGCTGACAACCTGGCAACCTATATCCGGATCGGCGCCATCCCGCTGACTCTCAGCGAGGCTTCGTCCAACATTGTCGGTGCCCAGCTGGGCAGCAACGCCATTCATCTGGCAAAGATCGCAGCAGTCGTCGGACTGATCGTGCTTGCGATCTTCATGATCGCGCTGTACCGCATTCCGGGCGTCGTCGCCATGATTGCGCTCTGGCTGTATCTGGCGATGGAGATGGTGATTCTTTCCGCTTACCAGCTTACGCTGACGCTGCCCGGTATTGCCGGTATCATCCTCGGCCTGGGCATGGCGGTTGATGCGAACATCATCATCTACTCGCGAATCAAGGAGGAGATCGGCCTCGGCCGGAGTGTCGACAACGCAATCGGCGCCGGATATCACAAGGCGATGTCTTCCATTGTCGACGGCAACGTGACTACGATCATCGCCGGTATTGTGCTGGAGATCTTCGGCTCCGGAACGATCAAGGGCTTCGCGACGACGCTGATTCTAGGCAATGTCCTGTCCATGTTCACGGCATTTATCGTGACCCGGACGATCATGCGCCTGTTCTACAATATGGGGCTGAAGGATCCGAAGTTCTACGGTAAGACGGTCTACAAAAAGGAATTTGATTTCCTGAAGGTGCGGAAAAAGTGCTATATTCTGTCCGCGGCGCTCATCGCGTCAGGGTTTGTCGCACTGGGAATCTTCAAGGCGTCAAGCGGCAGTATTCTGAACTTCTCGATTGAATTCGCCGGTGGTTCAGAGACGACGTTCACTTTTGACCAGGAATATACACAGGAAGAAATCGAATCAGAGATTATTCCGGTTATTCAGGAGGCAGCCGGCATCGCACAGGTTCAGCAGCAGAAGGTCAAGGATTCCACGCAGGTGACGTTCAAGACATCGACGCTGGATCAGGATCAGCGCCGTGCTGTGGAGGATGCCGTGACGGCGCAGTTCCCGATTCAGGACGGAACGGTCGTCGAATCCGACTCGATTTCGGCGTCCGTGAGCTCGACTATGCGGCGTGACGCGCTTGTAGCGGTTGTGATCGCGCTTGTGTGCATGCTTCTGTACATCTGGTTCAGATTCCGCGACATCAAGTTTGCGGGTGCGGCGGTCATTGCCCTGTTCCACGATGTTCTGGTTGTGTTTGCGTTCTACGCGTGGTCCCGGACGACGGTCGGCACGACGTTCATCGCCTGCATGCTGACGATTCTCGGTTACTCAATCAATGCGACAATTATCATCTTCGACCGTATACGCGAACTGCTGAAGAGCGCCAACAGCAAGACGGATATAACCGAGCTTGTAAACCGCGCAATCACCAACACGCTGCAGCGAAGCCTGAACACGAACATCTCGACATTTATCATGCTGGCGGCGCTGTTCATCTTCGGTGTGTCAAGCGTGCGTGAGTTTTCTGCTCCGCTGATGGTCGGTGTTATCTGCGGCGCGTATTCTTCAATCTTTATCACCTCCGCTCTCTGGTACGACTTCGGCGGCAAGAAGAAAGGCGCAGCGGCCAGCTATCAGAAAAAAGTGAAGGAAAAACCAAAGAAACGCAGCGACGGAGCTGTTGTTTAAAAGAATCGGCCGCATCAGAGAGTTCCAACTCTGGTGCGGCTTTTTTAAAGGGGAACGATATTGGAAGATAAATCTGTCTGGATGGCAAGACGATGCGGTACTGATTACATGGAACTTGCCCGGAACCTTGACATAGATCCGGCTGTGGCGCGTGTCATGGCGGAGAATCTCGGCACCTGCACGCCGGATGTGGTCCGGCTGTATCTGAACGGCAGCGTCGGGGATCTGCAGGCGCCCGGGAAAATAAAAGAACTGCCGGAAGCTGCTGCACTGCTGAAACGCAAATGCGCGCAGAAAAAGAAAATCCGGATTATCGGAGACTATGACGCCGACGGCATCTGTTCGACGACGATTCTGATGAAAGCTCTTGCCAGTATCGGAGGCGATGTGAGCTATGCAATTCCCAACCGCATCACTGACGGATACGGCATGAATATCCGGATGATCCGGGAGGCAGAACGGGACGGCATCGACACGATTCTCACATGTGACAACGGAATCGGCGCCGAAGAGGCCGTAAGAGAAGCGAAAGATTCCGGTATGACGGTCATCATCACGGATCATCATGAGCTGCCGCTGACAGACGGCATCAGCACACACCCGCCGGCGGACGTGACTGTTGACTGCCGCCGCCCGGATGAGACGGCCGTGTTCAGGGATTATTGCGGCGCAGCCCTTTGCTTTCAGCTTGCAAGGCTGCTTTGCAGCGATGAAAAACTGCTGGCGCAGCTCGCCTGCCTGGCATCTATTGCGACGGTCACTGACGTCATGCCGCTTACGGAAGACAACCGGATTCTGGTGAAATACGGGCTCGCGCATCTGCCGGATACGGACAATATCGGACTGCAGGCGCTCTATGAGAGTACCGGAATCCAGGGAAGAGTTTTTACGTCATATATTCTGGGATTTGTCATCGGACCGTGTCTGAATGCAAGCGGGAGACTGGCATCGGCCGACATCGCTGTAAAGCTGCTGCTTACGCGTGACGCCTCCGAGGCTGCGCACCTTGCACAGATGCTGCATGATCTGAACGAGCAGAGAAAAGATATGACTCAGCAGCAGACAGAGGCGGCGCAGCAGCTTGTGGAGAAAAAAGATATCCGCAGGAATCCGGTTCTTGTCCTGCATCTGCCTGACTGCCCGGAAGCCGTTGCCGGCATCGTGGCCGGACGAATCAAAGAGCGTTTTTACCGGCCGACGCTGGTAGTTGTCGACACAGACAACGGCGCGAAAGGGTCCGGCCGTTCGATCGACGGGTACGACATGTTCCGGGAGATGAGCCGCGTAAAGGATCTCTTCACGGCATTCGGCGGCCATCCGAAGGCTGCCGGATTTTCTCTGCCGGTTGAGAATATCGAAGCACTTGACAGGCGCCTGAATGAACTTCAGTCTCTGACAGACAAGGATCTCACCGAAGTGACCGAGGTCGATCCGCTGAACATGGATTACAGCGGGATGGAGCGGGTCGCCAGGCAGACTGAGCTGCTGGCGCCTTTCGGCGAGGGAAATGCCGCGCCGGCCTTTGCGGACCGCGGCCTGCTGGTTGAAGGGATAAGAGTTTTCGGGCGGAACCGTAACGTGTGCGATTTGACGCTTCGCACGGCGCGCGGAAACACGGTGCGCGCCAAGATGTTTGGTGCGAGCGGCTTTAACGGCGGAGCGGATCTGCCCGTGCCGGGCAGTATCATCGCGGCCTGCTATGATCCGTCCATCAATGAATATCAGGGCAGGCAGTCCCTGCAGCTGGTAATCCGGAAGTTCAAGACTCAGAAGTCCCGGACATTACCTTCCTGACAAATGCAGCTGCCTGCCCGGGAATCATGCGGCTTAAGGCTGCATTGGTATAGATGCCGGTGACTTCTTTACCGAACCATGCAGGCTTTTTATAGGCTTCTGCTGCTTCGGTCGAAGGAAATTCCACTTCTGCCCAGCTAAGCCCTTCCAGCTCACCGTGAAAGATGTCAAGCTCAATTGTAAGAGTACCATCCGGAATCTCGTAGCGGTCCTTCCGGATGCAGATGCCGTCCGCTTTGGCGATCAGATGCTCATAGCTTTCCGGCGTCAGCGGGAGATTGTATTCTGTGTGTGCCAGTCCGCTGCCGTTTTTATATGTGAGATAATAGTCGTCGTTGTCGCGGCGTACCCGGACGGTCGGAGACACACACAGGTATCCCTGTCCGATCACGCGCTTCCGAAAACGGCCCAGATCAGACGGGATCTTGCGCACGAGGAAACGGCGCTCAATTTCAACATGTTCCATGGTCAAATCCTCAGGATAAAAAGAAGAAGCCGGTTCGTGGACCGAACCGGCTTCTTCACATCACAGAAACTCACTTCTTTGCATTGACTGCTGCTTTCAAAGTCTTTCCTGCCTTGAATTTCGGAGCCTTCGATGCAGGGATCTCGATTTCCTTCCCTGTCTGAGGATTCTTTCCCGTGCGTGCAGCTCTGCTGGAAATTTCAAATGTACCAAATCCTACAAGCTGTACCTTCTGATCTTTCTTCAGCTCCTCTGTCACAGCTGCGGTGAAAGCTGCGAGAGCCTTCTCAGAATCCTTTTTTGAGAGACCGGATTTCTCAGCAACAGCGGCAATTAACTCACTCTTGTTCATTAAGAGGGTCCTCCTTGTGCCTGTTTGATATGTACTATTTATACCCTATTTATATGATGTTGTCAATGGAAACTCAAGAGCTGGTGCGGGTTTGCGGACATCGGGCCGGTTTATGAGACCTCCTGCGACAGTTGCTCCCACTGTTCATATAATGTTTCCAGCTGCGCATCGGTTTCGTCTTTCTGCTTCTGAAGTTCGCCGAGTTTTCCGGCATTGGTCGCGTTTCCCGGATCAGCCATTTCTTCTTCTATACCTGAGAGTTTTTCCTCCAGACGGCTGATGGTGTCTTCACAGTCTTTAAGAGCCGCCTTTTTGCGCTTTTCTTCCTTCTTTGCCTCTTTGTCCCTGCGAAACTGCTCTGCCTTGTCCTCTGTCTTTATGACACTTTTCAGAGCTTCGGGCGCCGCGTATGCATTGTGTGCAGCGGTGACTGCCTCCTTTTTCTCGAGGTAGTAGTCATAATTCCCGATGTAGTTGAGCAGTGTCCCGTCTGTGAGCTCCATGATCCGGGTGGCCGTCTTATTGATGAAGTACCGGTCGTGTGAGACATACAGGACTGTCCCGGTGTACCGGTTGATGGCACTTTCGAGAATTTCCTTTGACGTGATGTCCAGATGGTTGGTCGGCTCGTCCAGAATCAGAAAATTCGCGTTGGAGAGCATGAGCTTTGCAAGAGAGACGCGGCCGCGTTCCCCTCCGGAAAGATCCCGGATCAGCTTGAACACATCGTCGCCGGTGAAAAGAAATGCTGCCAGCGTGCTGCGGATTGTGGTGTTGTCAAGATCCGGATACGCGTCGTGCAGTTCATCAAAGAGAGATTTGTCCGGATCCAGGACGTGGTGTTCCTGATCGTAGTAGCCGATGGTCACCTTTGCGCCGACTCTTACGGTGCCGCAATCCGCGGGGATCAGGCCGTTCAGGATTTTCAGGATTGTGGTCTTGCCGGTTCCGTTGTCACCGATCAGAGCGACCCTTTCGCCGCGGTGGATTTCAAATGTGAGATCCGTGAAAAGCGGAGCATCCGTTCCAAAAGCCTTTGAAAGCCCCTCCACGCTCAGCACATCATTTCCGGACTGGACACGCGGAGACAGGCGAATCTGCATGGAGTCATTCAGCTCCTCCGGTCTCTCGACCGGTGTGATTTTTTCCAGCATTTTTTCTCTGGATTCGGCACGCCGGATTGATTTTTCGCGGTTGAACTGCTTCAGTTTCCGGATTACCGCCTCCTGATGCTCGATTTCCCGCTGCTGATTCAGGTATTCCTTGAGCTGCATGTTCCGGATGATTTCCTTTTTGCGGGAATAATCCGTGTAGTTTCCGGAAAAAACGGTGCAGTGACCATTTTCGATTTCGATGATTTTATTCACAGTCCGGTCCATGAAGTAGCGGTCGTGGGCGACCAGAAGAACGGCGCCGGGATAGCTGATCAGATATCCTTCCAGCCACTGGATCGAGTGAATATCCAGATGGTTGGTCGGCTCATCCAGAAGCAGCAGATCCGGCTTCATCAGAAGAAGCTTTCCGAGAGCGACGCGGGTCTTCTGACCGCCTGAAAGCGTTCCGACCGGAAGATGAAAGTCATCCTCGGAAAAACCAAGACCTTTCAGGATGCCGGTAACCTCTCCCTTGTAGGCGTATCCGTTTTTTCTCTGAAAATCGTCGGAGAGTGCATGATATTTCTCAAGATAGGCGTTCAGGGACTCGGCCGGGACACCGGCCATGTTTTTCTCCATGGCGACGATGGCGGATTCTTCGTCCAGCAGATCCTGACGGACATGCAGAAGTTCCTCATAGATGGACTGACTTCCGTGCAGGTTCTGATTCTGATGAAGATAGCCGATGACAGCCCCCTGCGCGAGTGCGACTGTGCCGGCGTCAGCATCCAGCTCGCCGGTGATGATGTTTAAGAATGTCGATTTGCCGGCGCCGTTGATGCCGACGATGGCGGCCTTTTCGCGGCTGTCAAGCGTGAAGGAAGCGTCCTTCAGCACGGTTTTACCGGCAAATGTTTTTTCAATGCCCGATACACTAAGCAGCATAATATTCTCCAGGTCCGGAAGCGTGAAAAGAAAAGCAGCGCTTCCTTAAAAAGTGCGTAATCTTTCTCAGTATACATCATTCCCGGAGAAATGAAAGAAATACGAGATGCAGGACTTTTATTTTCGCTGTGAAAGAATTATCATATAAGAGTTTACAGCGCATTATAAAGATTATTCTATAAATTCTGTCACCGGAGCCAGGCGGCTCCGGCGGAGGTGTAGATGAGTACAAAGAAAATATCATCGGTAGTCATCAGAAGACTGCCCCGGTATTACCGCTACCTGGGAGAACTCCGTGACAGCGGGGTCGAGAGGATATCCTCCCGGGAACTCAGCGTCCGTATGAAAGTGACGGCTTCCCAGATACGGCAGGACCTGAACAATTTCGGCGGATTCGGTCAGCAGGGATATGGATACAATGTTGAACACTTGTTCAATGAAATTGGAAAAATACTCGGGATCGACCGGCCGCATTCGATGATCATCATCGGAGCCGGGAATTTCGGACAGGCAATTGCAAAGTACAGCGACTTCCGGAAGAGAGGATTCTGTCTTGAGGGAATCTTTGACAACGATCCAGAGAAGGAAGGCAAGGAAATATCCGGCGTAAAAGTCCAGATGATGGACAAGATGCCGGATTTCATCCGCGACAACAAGATCGAGATTGCAGCGCTGCTTGTACCGAAATCCGCAGCCGCTTCAATTACAAAAGTGCTTGTCGACAGCGGGATCAAGGCAATCTGGAATTTTGCGCACACGGACCTGAACGTTCCGGATTCGATACCGGTTGAAAATGTTCACCTTTCGGAAAGTCTGATGCGGTTGTCTTACAGTCTGTCCGGACAGGGCAGCCAGAAAGAAAGGAATGCCAGATGAAAGCACTTCTTACAGCCGAAGAGGCGAAAGCAGTGGATGCGGAATCAATTCAGAAATTCCGCATCCCTTCTTTGGTTCTGATGGAACGGGCGGCTCTGGCCGTTAGTGATGCACTGATACATGAATTCAGGCCGGACAGCTGCAGCCGTATCCTCTGTGTGTGTTCCTACGGGAACAACGGCGCGGACGGCCTTGCGGCTGCCAGAATCCTTCATGAGAGAGGCTTTGATGCGGATGTGCTTCTTTTCGGCAGCCGCGGGAAAAAAGGAACGGAGGAACTCGAGCGGCAGCGGGAGATCCTGAGCGCTCTTGCCATTCCGGTTTTATATGCAGATGAGATGCCTGTGCTCGCAGGGTATGACATTATTGTCGACGCGATTTTTGGCATCGGCCTCGGCCGTCCGGTGAAAGAGCCGTATGCGTCGCTGATCAAAGCCATCAACAGTGCGGGTGCCCGGATCCTTTCAATTGACATTGCATCGGGAGTTTATGCGTCGACCGGCCAGATTGCGGGGACCGCGATCCGGGCGGACCTGACGGTGACTTTCGGTTATGCGAAGCGGGGGCATATTCTGTATCCCGGAGCTTCCTGCACCGGAAAACTGATTACGGCGCCGATCGGTTTTGCACCTGAAAAAATGCTTGCCGGTACGGAGTTGTGGGTGAGATGTCCCGGAAAGGAAGAACTTTCTTTCCTGCCGGAAAGAACGGAAGATTCCAATAAAGGCACATACGGCAGAGCACTGCTCGTGGCCGGTTCTGAAGCTTACGGCGGTGCGGCATGCCTTTCCGCATCGTCTGCGTACCGTTCCGGAGCAGGACTTGTGGAGGTTCTGACGCACAAAGACAACCGTCTGGCAGTACTTAACCGCCTGCCAGAGGCAATTGTGAGTACCTGGGAAAATGAAGAAGAGGCGTCCGGGAAGCTACAGGCTTCCCTTGCACATGCCTCCTGCATTGCTGCGGGCCCGGGACTTGGCACAGCGCAGACTGCGCATCGTCTCGTGCACGAATGCCTTGAAACTCAGCTTCCGTTGATTCTGGACGCGGATGCACTCAACTGTCTGGCAGCTGAAAAAGAAAATGGCCTTGGGATGCTTGCGGAACGGAAGGCTGTCACGGTGCTCACCCCGCACATGGGAGAGATGAGCCGCCTGACAGGTCTGCCGGTTGAGGAGTTAAAGAAAGACAGCATCGGGGCAGCGGCCGGATTTGCCCGCAGGACAGGGACGATTGTTGTGCTGAAGGATGCGCGCACTGTGATTACAGACGGCAGCCGGACATATCTGAATCAGACGGGCAGTTCCGGAATGTCTGTCGGAGGATCAGGCGACGTTCTGACGGGGATTCTGGCCGGCCTTTTCGCTCAGAAGTATGCACACGGGAAACATCCGGATGAGGAGCAGAGCGGTCAGTGTGCGCCGGATACTCTGCTTGCGGCTCTGGGGGTATATCTTCACGGAGCTGCAGGAGATGCGGCGTCCGCTTTTCTTGGCGGGCGCAGTATGCTTGCAGAAGATATTGTTATGCATCTTGCAGATGTGTTAAAATGACTATCAAATTCGCGTGCCGAGCGTGGCATGGTCTGGAGGGGTGTATTACGGACGGGTATGAGAGGCTATATGAGACGGTCGATCTGGATGCTGTGAGAGCCAATGCACAGGCGCTGATCTCCAACGTAAAACCTGGAACGAAAGCCTACGCGGTTGTCAAGGCAGACGCTTACGGATGCGGAGATGTTCCGGTGGCGAAGGCACTTGAGGATCTGGTGGACGGGTACTGCGTTGCGACGCTTCCGGAAGCGGTCAATCTGCGGCACAACGGCATCGGGACGGACAAGGCGGTGAAACTGCTGGGGTACGTCGAACCGGAAGAATACGAAACTCTGATTGCAAATGACATCGAAGCCGTCGTTTTTGACTATGAGACAGCTCAGGAGCTCTCACATACTGCGGTGAAAATGAATCATGAAGCGCTGTGCCAGATCGCGGTGGACACCGGCATGCGCCGGATCGGCATGGAGCCGACAATCGAAAGTGCCAGAATTGTCAGCCGGATTGCCGCACTCCCGCGCCTTTCAATATGCGGCGCTTTTACCCATTTCGCGAAAGCCGATGAGACGGACAAGACGACCGCCAAACGTCAGTATGCGCTGTTTGATGCGTTCCGCACGGAAGTCGAAAAACTCGGAGTCACCATTCCGGTTTACAACTGCGCCAATTCGGCGGCTGTCATTGATCTGCCTGATTTCCGCATGGACGGAGTGCGCCTTGGCATTGCACTTTACGGCATGTATCCGTCCGGCGAGGTGAACCGGTCAAAAGTCCGGCTCAAGCCGGTCATTTCTCTTACCAGCCGGATTGCGATGATCAAAGAAGTGCCGGAAGGCACAGCGATCGGATACGGCGGAACATTTGTCACGAAGAGACCGACGAAGGTCGCAACTGTGACGGCCGGATATGGCGATGGATATCCCAGGAATCTGTCAAATAAGGGACAGGTCATCATTGACGGAAAAAAGGCGCCGATCATCGGGCGCGTGTGCATGGACCAGTTCATGGCTGATGTGACGGATATTCCGGGAGCAAAGCGGCACATGCCGGTGACACTCATCGGAAGTCAGGACGGTGCAGCTGTGAGCGTTGAGGAAGCAGCGGCACTGGCCGGTACATTCAATTACGAATTCGTCTGCGATCTCGGAAAGCGGATTCCGAGAGTTTACGTCAGAGACGGCGCAGTTGTGGCGCGCCACGACTGGTTTTACACGGACTGGAATATACATTGAAAGGAACAGGGGTTAAACATGAACGGGGATGATCCTGGAGACCGAAAGGAGACATTCTTTTCCGGACTCTTTCACAGAAAAAAGGCGGATAAGGTGACAGAGGAGGAGATCCTCGATCTGGTCAGCGAAGGGCAGGAGAGCGGAGCGCTTCGCGACAGTGAGGCGGAGATGATCGGAAATGTGCTGAATTTCTCAGACATTCAGGTACACGAGATCATGACGCACACGGCGGAGATCGACAGTTTCAGCGGCTCCATGACGGTCGAGGAAGCTCTTCAGAAGGCGGTCGAGGACCGCTATTCCAGGCACCCTGTGATAAATGGCGACATCGACAATGTCATCGGCATCATGCACCTGAAGGACCTGGCGGGCGGGTATCTGAAACCGGAAATCCGCACGCGGCAGCTCTCGGATCTGGGTGATGATCTGCTGATTCCGCCGTATTTTATCCCGGAGACACAGAACATCAATAAACTTTTCCGCAGCATGCAGCACCGCAAGATTCACATGGCGGTTGTGATTGATGAATATGGCCAGACGGCGGGCATCGTCACGATGGAAGATATCCTGGAGGAACTGGTCGGCGATATCGAGGACGAGCACGACGAAGAGGACAAGGATATTATTCCTGACACGGACGGCTCGTGGATTATCAGCGGACAGGCACAGCTGGATGACGTGGAGGAGAAGCTCGGCGTCCATTTCAATGTCCCGGAAGATATCACGACGGTCAACGGCTTTATGACGGACCGCATGGGGCGGATTCCGGAAGAAGGCGACAGCTTCGAAACGGAATGCGACGGTTGGAATTTCCGCGTGCTGCTGGTAAAGGATCGGGTTATCCGCCGCGTTAAAGCGAAAAAATCAAAGTAAACCCGATTTTTGGTTGACAGTTTAAACCGCAGTTACTATAATTGCGATAATTTCAAGCAGAAAGGCAGGAAACAGCTTGAGAAATGCAGTTTTTTCCATACTGGTTGAGAATTCAACAGGGGTTCTGAGCCGGGTTGCGGGACTTTTTACCCGCAGGGGATACAATATCGAGAGCATTACTGCCGGGCATCTTCTGGATGCGGGTCTTACCCGCATCACGATCGCCACGAGCGGAGATGACGCCGTGCTTGAACAGATTCAGAAGCAGCTGGCGAAGCTGATTGATGTCAAGGAAATCAAGGAACTTCCGCCGGATTCTTCTGTCAACCGGGAGCTGATGCTGATCAAGGTAAGATGCGAAGCGGCCACCCGGAAGGATATTCTTTCTATTGTCGACATTTTCCGCGCGAACATTATCGATGCCGGACCGGAATCCATGATCATCGAGATCACCGGTGAGCAGGACAAGCTTCACGCATTTATCGAACTTCTCAAAGATTTTAAGATCGAAGAGATCGCGAGAACCGGTATCACGGCTCTGGAGCGCGGCACTTCGGTTTTAAAATGAATAAAGGCAATGGGTCAGGAGGTATTTATCAATGGCACAGCAGGCAAGAATTTTCTATCAGCAGGACTGCAACGTATCCTTACTTGAAGGCAAGAAGATCGCCATCATCGGCTACGGCAGCCAGGGCCACGCTCACGCTCTGAATCTGAAGGATTCCGGATGCGATGTTATCGTTGGTCTGTACGAGGGTTCCAAGTCCTGGAAGAAGGCTGAAGATCAGGGTCTCAAGGTCTACACCGCGGCAGAGGCTGCAAAGCAGGCTGACATTATCATGATCCTCATCAACGATGAGAAGCAGAAGGCTATGTACGAGAAGGACATCGCTCCGAACCTCAAGGCCGGCGATATGCTTATGTTCGCACATGGTTTTAATATTCACTATGGTCTTATTGTTCCGCCGAAGGATGTCGATGTTACGATGATCGCTCCGAAGGCTCCGGGCCACACTGTAAGAAGTGAGTATCAGGCTGGCAAGGGCACACCGATGCTGGTAGCTGTTCAGCAGGATGCAACCGGCAAGGCTCTGGATATGGCACTCGCTTACGGCGCAGCAATCGGCGGCGCAAGAGCCGGACTTCTTGAGACAACATTCCGCACCGAGACCGAGACAGACCTGTTCGGTGAGCAGGCAGTTCTCTGCGGCGGTGTCTGCGCTCTGATGCAGGCTGGTTTCGATACCCTCTGCGAGGCTGGTTATGATCCGCGCAATGCATACTTCGAGTGTATCCATGAGATGAAGCTCATCGTAGACCTGATCTACCAGAGCGGCTTCGCAGGCATGCGCTACTCCATCTCCAACACAGCTGAGTACGGCGACTACATCACCGGACCGAAGATCATCACCGAGGATACAAGAAAGGCTATGAAGAAGATCCTTTCCGATATCCAGGACGGCACATTCGCCAAGGACTTCCTGCTTGACATGAGCCCGGCCGGCGGTCAGGTTCACTTCAAGATGCTCCGCCAGAAGGCTGCCGAGCATCCGTCAGAGAAGGTTGGCGCAGAAATCAGAAAGCTGTATTCCTGGAGCAACGACGAGAAGCTCATCAACAACTAATATACAATTACTTGTCAGATTCAAGGCGGCTGTTTGGAGTATACCGGGCAGCCGCCCTTTTTGTGAGCGCATATTAGCGCATAAGCCAGTGCCGAAGCAGAGAGACAGACGGCATGCTTGCATGCCAGGATGGCTCTCTGTTTCAGGCACGACAACGGAAATGAGCACGGAGTCACGCGAAG
>OMUP01000085.1 GCA_900314255.1 uncultured Lachnospiraceae bacterium
TGAAAGGTGGTTAAATACAAACTGAAAATTGGTTGAAAAGTATTAATCATTTTTCTTGACGTAGTTATTAATTTAATGGCATAGGGAAGAGAGGTAAACTTCATGAGCTATTTGAACAATAATACTGGTTACAGAGAGACACTGCTGGACACAAGATCTGTTTATAAGAAGGACAATTTCGTAATTCTTGAACCAGACGGCCTTGTAAAGAACGCTATTCCAGGATATGAGAACTGCGATACAACAATTCTCGGATCTCCTGAGATGGGTGCAAAGTTCGCTGATTACATTTCAACCGTTCATCCAGGTGGAAAGAACAACAAGATCGGTGGAGACGGAATCGAGGCATTCCTGTATGTTATCAGCGGAGAGCTGACAGTAAAGAATGCTGACGAGGAAGCAACACTTAAAGAGGGCGGTTACATCTATACACCAGCTGATAAGCCTTTCTGCTTCGAGAACAAGAGCGACAAAGATGCTTTCGTTTATATCTACAGAAAGAGATATGCAGCTATCGACGGTCTTTCAGCTCACACAGTTGTTGGAAACATCAATGACGTTGAGTGGATGGATTATGAGGGAATGACAAACTGCCAGAGCAAGGATTTCCTGCCTTCAGCTAAGGATCTGGGATTCGATATGAATATGCACATCCTGAAGTTCAACCCAGGTGCTTGCCACGGATACATCGAAACACATATCCAGGAGCACGGAATGTACTTCCTGCAGGGCAAGGGAATGTACAGACTGGACGATGAGTGGATTCCACTTCAGAAGGGTGACTATGTATTCATGGACTCCTATGTTCCACAGGCTTGCTACGGCGTAGGAACTGAGGACTTCATCTACATCTACTCAAAGGATTGCAACAGAGACGTTGAGCTGTAGGTTTTAACAATAAGAGACATTGTTTGAACAGGTTCGTGTCAGGGATGCGGACCTGTTTTTTAAGAAAATTTCATTAACTGCGAATTTGCGGAGGTATATTAAGTGAAATTATCAAGAGAAGAGCTTAAGGGCCTGATGAAGAACAAGCTTATGCAGGCTGGTCTGCACGAGGATGATGCAGAGACTACATCAGAGATTCTTACATGGGCTCATGAAAGAGGATATTACTCCCACGGTGCTGTAAGAGTTGAGTACTACAGTGAGAGAATCGCAAAGGGCGGTATTACTGTAGAGCCGAAGATGACATGGAAGGAAACTGGCCCGTGCTCCGGAATCCTTGATGGTGACAATGGTATCGGATTCAGTGTTGCTAAGAAGGGAATGGAAAAGGCCATTGAGATGGCTAAGAAAAACGGAATAGCAGTTGTTGGTATGGCTAATCTGTCACATTCCGGATCTATCGGTTATTATACAGAAATGGCAGCAGATGAGGGACTTCTTGCAATTTCCTTCTGCCAGTCAGATCCAATGGCAGTTCCTTATGGCGGCGCTGAGCCATATTACGGCACAAACCCTATTTCTTTCTCAGCTCCATCAGCTGACGACAGAAAGGTAGTCTTCGATATGGCTACAACAGTTCAGGCCTGGGGCAAGATTCTTGACAAGAGATCAAAGCATGAGGAAATTCCTGCAGACTGGGCAGTTGATGAGAATGGTGCTCCTGTAACTGATCCTCACAAGGTTAACGCCCTTAATCCTATAGCAGGTGCAAAGGGATACGGCCTGATGATGCTTGTAGATGTATTCTCCGGAATTCTCCTGGGAGTTCCATTCGGCGGACATGTAAGCTCAATGTATCATGACCTTTCTGAAGGCAGAAGACTGGGTCAGATGCACATTGTAATGGATCCTGACAGATTCGTTGGTGCAGATGCATTCAAGGCTGCAATGTCACAGTGCCTGGATGAACTTGATGCAATGAAGCCGGCTCCTGGGTTCGACAAGGTTAACTATCCTGGCGAGAGAGCTAAGGCAAGAATGGAGAAGGCATATGCAACTGGCGGCCTTGACGTTGCAGACGAGCTGGTTGAGTACCTGAAGGGCGATGCAGTTCACTTCAACAGATACGATCACAAGAACAGATTTGCTGACTAATTACAAGGGAGAAATTAAATGCTGAAGACAATTGTAAAAGCCGGAAGCTACCATGATTCAGTTACCCTGATGCTTCTCACCAACGCTGTTTCCACAGTTGAAGGTGTCAAGAAGGTTTCCATCATGATGGCAACACCTGCTAACAAGGATATTTTTAAGCAGAGCGGACTTGAGACAGAGGAACTGATGAACGCTACAGCAAATGACATGGTAGTCGTTGCAGATGTAGACGATGACAGCGCTCTTGATGCTCTTATGGATAAAGTTGACGAGTACTTCGCAAAAGAAGCTAACGCAAACAAGAAGAGCGAAGGAAACAAGTCAGCAAAGAGCTGGGAGCAGGCACTGAACCAGATGCCAGATGCAAACCTGGCAGTTATTTCCATCCCTGGAGCTTATGCTGCTCTTGAGGCAGATAGAGCACTTGATGAGGGCATGAACGTATTCATGTTCTCTGACAATGTAACTATTGAGGATGAGAAAAAGATCAAGGATAAGGCTCACGAGAAGGGACTTGTTGTAATGGGTCCTGACTGCGGTACTGGAATCATCCAGAGTGTTCCGATTGCATTCACAAATACAGTAAATCCTGGTTCTATTGGCATCATCGGTGCATCCGGCACAGGAATCCAGGAGCTGACAACAATCATAGACAGACTTGGAGAGGGTGTTACAAACGCCATTGGTACTGGTGGACGTGACCTTTCCGAGGAGGTTGGCGGAACTACAATGATGGATGTCATTGACGCCATGGAGAAAGACCAGACTGTGAAGGTTCTGGTAGTTATCTCCAAACCACCGGCAAAGGACGTAAGAGACAGAATTGCTGCAAGACTGAGCGTTTATAGCAAGCCTGTTGTATGCCTGTTCCTTGGTGAGAAGCCTGAGTATTATGAGGAAGGCCTGTATCAGACATATACTCTTGATGAATGTGCAAGACTTGCAGTCAGCCTGGTAAGAGGTCAGAAGGTTCCTGAAGGAAAAGTTGACTGTGACAGATCCAGATTCTTCAAGGCTGAGGATAAGAAGACAATCAAGGCTTATTATTCCGGCGGTACTCTTGCAGGGGAAGCTGCAATGATGATCAAGGATGCTCTGAAAATCACAGACAACACTCACGAAGATGGATTTAAGCTTAACCACGACGGACATGTTGTAATCGACCTGGGTGACGATATGTACACACAGGGCAAGCCTCATCCAATGATCGACCCAACCAAGAGAGTTGAGTGCATGGAAGAAGCAATGGACGATCCAAGCACAGGTGTCATTCTCTTTGATGTTGTTTTGGGATATGGTTCTCACGACGACATGGCAGGCGCTCTAATTCCTGCAGTTGAGACCCTCAAGAAGAAGGCTGCTGAGCAGAACAGAGAGATCTTCTTCGTAGCTGAGGTATGCGGAACAAGAAATGACTATCAGGGATACGATGAGTCCGTTAAGAAGCTTCAGGATGCCGGCGTTATCGTAGCTGAGACAAACAAACTGGCAGTTGAAACTGCAATTGAAGCAGTTGGCTACAAGTTCACAGAGGAGCCAAAGGAGATTCGTCCTAAGAAGGTAAGAGATTTTACTCCTGCAGAGCCATCAGAGAAGCTGCTTTCAATGCTTTCCAACAAGCCAAAGGTTATCAACATTGGTCTTAAGAGCTTTGCAGAAGTTACTGCTAAGTTCGGATGCGATGTGGTTCAATACGACTGGATGCCACCTGCAGGCGGAAACATTGAGCTGATCAAGGCACTCAGTTTCCTGAGAAACTATGAAGGCTTTGATATTGACGAGGCAAACCGCAAGGTTATTGCCAAGGTAGTTGCTGCTCAGCCAGTACTTAAGGACAACGTTCCTGCTATGGATGTAATTCCTCAGCTTAATGAGAACAATGGCAGAGTAATTCTCCACGCAGGTCCGCCAATTGAGTATAAGGATATGCCTGCAACAGTTCAGGGCTCTTGCGTAGGTGCTGTTCTGTTTGAGGAGTGGGCAGACAATGAGGCAGATGCCCGTAAGCTCCTGGAGTCCGGCGAAATCAAGTTCATTCCATGCCACCACTGCAATGCAGTAGGTCCTATGGGAGGAATTACAACTCAGCACATGCCTGTATTCGTTGTACAGAACGAGACAGATGGAAACTACGCTTACTGCCAGATGAACGAGGGTATCGGAAAAGTTCTGAGATTCGGTGCTTATTCTGAAGAGGTAATAAACAGACTGAGATGGATGAGAGACGTTCTTGGACCAACTCTGGGAAGAGCCATCAGAAGCATTGACGGCGGACTTAGAGTTAATCCGCTGATCGCTAAGGCTATTGCAATGGGCGATGAGTTCCACCAGAGAAATATTGCTGCTTCTCTCTGCTTCCTGAAGGAAATGGCTCCAATCATCACTGATATGGATATGCCAGAGGATGAGAAGTCACAGGTTATCAAGTTCCTGGCTGACACAGACCAGTTCTTCCTGAACATCATGATGGCTACTGGTAAGTCTATCATGGATGGTGCAAGGACTCTGACAGAGGGTACTGTTGTTACTGCAATGTGCAGAAACGGAGTTAACTTCGGTATCAGAATTGCAGGAATGGGCGATGAGTGGTTCACAGGACCTGTTAACACACCACAGGGTCTGTACTTCACAGGTTATGACGGTGATGACGCTTGTCCTGATATTGGAGACAGTGCTATTACAGAGACTGTAGGTGTAGGCGGAATGGCAATGATCGCTGCTCCTGCTGTAACAAGATTTGTAGGTGCAGGCGGATATGAGGACGCTCTGAACACATCTAACGAGATGACAGAGATTACCATTGACAGAAACCCTAACTACATTATTCCTAACTGGAACTTCACAGGTACCTGCCTTGGAATTGATGCAAGACTGGTTGTTGAAAAGGGTATTACTCCAGTAATCAATACCGGTATCGCACACAAGGTTGCCGGATTCGGACAGATTGGTGCCGGAACAGTACATCCGCCAATCGAGGCATTTGAAAAGGCTGTACTTGCTTATGCCAAGAAACTCGGATATGAAGGTTAAGGGAGTTTACAGGTAAAATAACAAGTAATTTAACGGCCTGAGAAATCAGGCCGTTACTATTATCAAAGAATATCAAGGGGGATATTTTCATGGCAAAAAAAATTGTCATAGCGCTGGGTGGAAACGCACTTGGCAATACAGTAGAGGAGCAGAGAGTGGCAGTTGCTCATACTGCGGAAGTAATCGTAGATCTGATTGAAGAAGGCCACGATCTCATCGTTACACATGGAAACGGACCACAGGTGGGAATGATTCAGAAAGCCATGGATGCTCTTACAGCATCAGATGCTAAATATGGAAGAGTTCCTCTGCCTACAAGCGTAGCAATGTCTCAGGGTTACATTGCAATCGACCTTCAGAACGCCATCAAGTACGAGCTGAAGAAGAGAGGTATTGACAAGAAGGTATCTTCAATTATTTCTCAGACAATAGTAGATCCTGAGGATGATGCATTTAAGAATCCAACTAAGCCAATCGGCAGCTTCATGACAAAGGAAGAGGCTGAAAAGCTGGCTGCAGAAGGCGTTTCTGTAGTAGAGGATTCAGGAAGAGGATATCGTAAGGTGGTAGCTTCTCCAATGCCTCTCAGAATATGTGAGCTGGGTACCATAAGAACTCTTGCTGATGCCGGTCATGTAGTTATTACTTGCGGCGGCGGCGGAATCCCTGTGTTCGATAAAGGCGGAAAACTGGTGGGTGCTGAAGCAGTAATTGACAAGGATAACGCATCCAGCCTTCTGGCCAGAGAGCTGGGAGCAGATTACCTTGTAATCCTCACAGCTGTTGAAAAGGTTGCCATTAACTTTGGTAAGGAGAACCAGGAGTGGCTCTCTGATCTGACTATTGAACAGGCAAAGAAATATATTGACGAGGAGCAGTTTGCCAAGGGTTCAATGCTTCCTAAGGTAGAGGCTGCTATCCGCTTTGCAGAGTCAGGCGAAGGCAGAAATGCCCTCATCACCCTCCTTGAGAAGGCTAAAGAAGGAATTAATGGAGAAACAGGAACTGTCATTCACAAATAGTTCCTGCCAATTCACTAAATCATCTGTAAAATTCACGGGAGTTATTTAGAAATGAACATACCTGTTAATTTCGCGATGTGGGGCATGGCGTTTTTACCTATCATCGTATTAATAGTATTAATGATCAAATTCCACTGGGGTGCTACAGAGGCAGCCCCAGTTGGTTTGCTTGTAACGATTTTTTCTGCCATGACGTTCTATAAGGCACCAGCCCATCTGGTTGCCGTAGAGAGTGCAAAAGGCGTATGGAGTTCCCTGGTTATTCTTTTAATCATCTGGACTGCAATACTGCTGTATCAGGCAGGAGAGGAAGCAAACGCTTTTCTTGTTATAAAGAATGAGCTCAGCAAACTCATACCGAATGAGCTTCTTCTCATACTGGCTCTAGGCTGGGTTTTTGTAAGCTTCCTTCAGGGAATCACCGGTTTTGGCGTTCCAGTAGCAGTAGCTGCTCCACTTCTTATAGGACTTGGAGTTAAGCCAATATATGCTGTTGTGATTTCCCTTCTGGGCCAGGCCTGGGGAAATACTTTTGGAACACTGGGAGCAGCCTGGGATGCACTGGCTGATTCAGCCGGATTGAACAAGGGCAGTGAGGAATACTTCAAGGCTGCTTTCTGGGCAGCAGTTTTCCTTCTGGCATGGGATGTTATTACTGGTATCATCATCTGCTGGTTCTATGGAAAAGGAAAAGCCGTTAAAAGAGGACTTCCGGCTGTCCTTGTAATCAGCATCATCGGAGGCGGCGGAGAGTTGATTCTCAGCCAGATAAACACAACCCTCAGTAACTTCATACCTGCAGTTATTGCTCTTGTAGTTGTGATGCTTCTTTGCAGAATGAAGATGTACAATACAGAGTGGAAGATTGATGAGTCACCGATTATGGACAGGGATAAAACTGAAATCCAGGAGGAAAGTAATGTTCCTGAAGACATGTCTCTGTTTCAGGCATTCCTGCCATATCTGCTGCTATCAGTTATGACACTGGTTGTTCTTGCGGTTCCTTCTATCAACCACGCTCTCGGCAGTATTCAAATTGGAATTACCGTGCCAGAAACCCGTACAGGATATGGTATAGTAAATGCAGCCAGCAATAACTATTCTCCAATTGCCATCTTCACTCAGGCAAGCATGTTCCTTTTTCTTGCGGCAATTATCGCCCTGGTTTATTACAAGAAAAAGGGATGGATTAAAGATGGTGGAGTCAAGAGCGCTTTTGGAAACTCAATTGCTATGACTATGCCTTCCGGAATGGCCGTTATTGGACTGGTAATAATGTCCAAGATTATGGGAGGAACAGGTCAGACTGTGGTTTTGTCACAGGGAATTGCAAACGTTCTTGGAAGCAAGTATCTGCTCCTTGCACCGTTTGTAGGACTCCTTGGAACATTTATGACAGCAAGCAACATGAGCTCAAACATTTTGTTTGGAGGATTTCAGGTTACTACAGCAAATCTTCTTAATGTTTCAGCCCCGGGAGTACTTGGTGCTCAGACTGCCGGCGGAGCTATCGGTGCTGCTGTCAGCCCAAGTAAAATTATTCTTGGAACTACTACTGCCAACATTCTTGGCAGAGAGGGTGAAGTTCTCAGAATCATGCTTGCAATTACAATTCCGGCAACTATCCTGATCGGAGCTTTCCTGTTCATAGTGTTTGGACTGTAGGAGGTGCTGTATGGAGAAGTCTAATTTCTGGAAAACTAAAGCTGGTGCGCTGACCATCGGTTTTATAATTGCAATGATAAGCTTTGTTATCACTTTAGTCGGCATAAAAATGAATTCTGAGATGGTTCAGAACCTGGGACTGGTTCTTGTAATTATCGCAGTATTAATTTCTCCAGTAAAAGTATTTATAATTGATAGGAAGAATAAATAGGAGGATCAACAATGGACATTGAAAAAGTAACAGGAAGAATTGCTCAGGACCTTGAGTATCTTAAGAAATTCACTGCTACTCCGGAAGCTGGATGCACAAGACTTCCTTTCACAAAGGAGTTTCGTGAAGCAGCAGACTATCTTAAGGGTGAGATGGAGTCCATCGGCCTTGAGGTAAAAGAAGATGCTGCTGGAAATGTTTTTGGTATTCTGAGAGGAACAGATTCTTCTCTGCCATGCGTAATGACAGGATCTCATATAGATTCAGTTCTTCATGGCGGTAACTACGATGGAATCGGCGGAGTTGTATGCTCTCTCGAGGCTGCAAGACAGATCGTAGATATGGGACTTGAGCACAAGAGAGACCTGGTTGTTGTAGGATTCATGGATGAGGAAGGCATGAGATTCGGCACAGGATATTTCGGATCTGGTGCTATGCTTGGCCACAGAGATCCTGAATATACTAGAAAATTTGCTGATACTAACGGCGTTACTATTGCTGAGGCTATGAAGGAGTATGGCCTTGATCCAGACAAGATTCAGGATGCAAAGTGGCCTGATGGTTCTATCGGAAACTTCATCGAGGCTCACATTGAGCAGGGACCGGTTCTTGATCAGAAGCAGATTGAAATCGGCCTTGTAACAGGTATTGTTGGAATCCAGAGATACATGGTTACTATCCACGGAAGAGCTGACCACGCTGGTACAACTCCAATGGATATGAGACTGGACGCAGCAGATGCAGCAGCAAAGGTTATTTCCAAGATTGCTGACTGGGCTAGAGAAAAGGC
The DNA here is from genome assembly GCA_900314255.1 of uncultured Lachnospiraceae bacterium. Taxonomy (GTDB): domain Bacteria; phylum Bacillota; class Clostridia; order Lachnospirales; family Lachnospiraceae; genus UBA4285. The sequence continues at coordinate 8,762 of OMUP01000085.1, forward strand.
TGATGGAACTGTTGCTACAGTTGGCCTCATCAAGGTTCCAAACGGCGGAATGAACATTGTTGCAGAGCAGGTTGAATTTACTGTAGATATCCGTTCAATGAACAATGACAATATCAATGATATTGCTAACAGAATCAAGGCAGCACTGGCTCGTGAGTGCAAGATCATGGGCGGATCTTACGAGATCGACACAAAGCTGGTTATCACACCTGTTGAGTTGAGCAGCTCCATGCTTGATACACTGGAAGATTCATGCAAGAAGAGAGGATATTCTTACATGAGAATGCCAAGCGGTGCCGGCCACGATTCTCTTGAGATAGGACAGCAGCTTCCAACTGTAATGGTATTCGTACCAAGCAAGGACGGTAGAAGCCATACACCTGTTGAGTTCAGTAAGTACAGTGATCTGGCAAAGGCTTCTGTACTGATGACAGATCTGATTGCAGAACTCTTGAACAAGTAATAACTTTTTTTACGATGGATGGTGAAGAACTATGGTAGATGGAAGATATAATTCTGCCTACAAAAAAAACAATATCAGAACCCTGAGACGTGCTCTCAAGATGACTCAGAAAGAGTTCATTGATTATTTTCTCTGTAATAGTGATAAAAAGCCTTCCATGAGCATTGCGACACTCTCCAACCTTGAGTCCAAGGGAGGAGAACGTGTTAATGAAGTTGTGAGCACAGTATGTGCAAAACTTCAGATTGACACTATGATCTTTTCTCTGCCTACTGATGAATTCATAAAGGAAATCGAAAGCTACCTGGCTGAGAATAAAGATTACAGCGAGCTCATTCAGGGATCAGAGAAAAAGGGAAGCATCAGCAAGCTGGTAAACCGCCTGACAATGTATTTTGCAGACGAGATGCTTGAGGGACGTCTTAAACGGGGTGACCAGATCGAATCTGACCGGGAACTGGCAAAGAAGCTGGGGGTTGGCAGATCGGCAGTAAGAGAATCTCTTAAAGTACTGGATGTACTGGGGATGATCGATATCAGACTGGGACAGGGAACGTACATTTCCAGCCGTGAAACAAATTTCTTCTCTATCCCGCTGTCCTGGTCTCTTTTCCTTGACGGTGAACAGGTGGACAGCATACTGACAGTCAGATCTATACTTGAGGTGAAATCTGCAGAGCTTGCTGCGGGCTGTACCGACAAGATAAAGCTGGACAGACTGGCGGATAACTACAAGCGCATGGAAGATGTTTTTACTAACTGTGACCGAGAGAGCAACACTCAGGCAAAGCTGAAAGAAACTCTTTCTGCAGATATTGATTTCCACACTTGCATTGCTGAGTGTTCCGGAAATCAGATTATTCTGTCAATGCTTAGTACAATAAGGAACTTTCTTCAGAGGGTAAGTGGTACTGGTATGGTGGAAGCTGAACAGATAACCGCCGTCATGGCAGAGCACAGGGAGCTTTATGCGGCTATTACTTCAGGGGATCCTGAGGAAGCAGCTGCGTCTATGAAGAGGCATCTGGATGCATCCAGCCTGCGTTATAAGCTCTAGAATCAAAACTTAATATTGGGCTTTTCTTAAAAGTAAACGCCGTTAAAAATTGGTTGATTTTTAACAATTTCGCAGTCGTGAAATTGGGTCAACCAATTTTTCTTTTTTCATTGACAGGAGAAGATTTCCGTAGTATAAATATTTAGAAAGCTTGAAAAATAAGCTGTTCGCGAATCTGTACAAAACAGGATCCGCAATTCAATATGATTACATCAGGCAAGATCTTTGTAATTTATATCGTATTAAATATTTTAATATGGAGGCAAAATGTACAAGATAGTTAGTAAGAAAATTTTGAATCCTGCCCTCGAACTCATGGAGATTTATGCTCCTTTTGTTGCCAGGAAATGTGAGGCAGGTCAGTTCATAATCATCAGAGTGGATGAGGACGGTGAAAGAATTCCTCTCACAATTGCTGACTTTGACAGAGAAAAAGAGACAGTAACCATCATCTATCAGAAGGTGGGATATTCAACAAATCTTCTGTCAGAGAAGCAGGAGGGAGATTATGTAGCTGATTTCGTAGGACCTCTTGGAGTTCCTTCTCCTCTCAAGTACACCGACAAGAAGGTAATCGGTATTGCCGGTGGACTGGGGGCTGCACCTATTTACCCACAGCTCAAGAAGCTTCACGAAATGGGAGTTAAGGTGGATGTAATCATCGGCGGAAGATCCAAGGATTTTATCATTCTTGAAGATCAGTTCAGAGAGTTCTGCGACAACGTGTACATTTGTACAGATGACGGAACCTATGGAACAAAGGGCTTTGTAACTGTTGTTCTCCAGGAGCTTCTAGATAAAGGACAGGAGTACGAGGAGTGCATTGCAATAGGTTCTCTTGGAATGATGAACGGCGTTGTCAATGTAACTAAGCCTCGCGGACTCCATACAATGGTATCTCTTAACCCGCTTATGATCGATGGTACAGGCATGTGCGGATGCTGCCGTGTAACAGTAGACGGCGAGATGAAGTTTGCCTGTGTTGACGGACCGGACTTCGATGGATTCAAGGTAGATTTCAAGGAGTGTATGGAACGTCAGAACTTCTTCAAGGATAAGGAGAAGGAAATGAACGATCATGTATGCAAGATAGGAAGGGGCTAAGAATGGAAAAGAGAAATATGAGTCTTGAGAAGGTAAAGATGCCTGAGCAGGATCCTGATGTAAGAAATAAAAACTTTGACGAAGTTGCTCTGGGATATACTCCTGAGATGGCAATGGAAGAAGCTCAGAGATGCCTTCATTGTAAGAACAAACCCTGCGTTGGCGGATGCCCTGTAAACGTTCCGATTCCGGAGTTCATCGAGAAGGTGGCAGCGGGAGATTTCGAGGCTGCATACCAGGTTATAACTCGTGAAAATGCACTTCCAGCTATCTGCGGACGTGTATGCCCTCAGGAGGACCAGTGCGAAGGCAGATGCGTTCGCGGCATCAAGGGAGAGCCAGTGGGAATCGGCCGCATGGAGAGATTCGTTGCTGACTATCATATGGCAAAAGGAGACACAACCGTCCCTGAAATCGAGAAAAACGGCATAAAAGTTGCAGTTATCGGCTGCGGTCCGTCAGGAATAACATGTGCCGGCGAACTGGCAAGAAAGGGATACGATGTTACAGTTTTCGAAGCACTTCACAAACCAGGCGGAGTGCTGAGCTACGGAATCCCTGAGTTCAGACTTCCTAAAGCTCTGGTGGCAAAGGAAATCGAGAACGTTGAAAAACTGGGCGTAGACATTGAGACTAACGTTATCGTTGGTAAGTCCATTACCATCGATGACCTGATGAGCGATGGATACAAGGCTGTATTCATAGGAAGCGGCGCAGGACTTCCAAAGTTCCTGAATATTCCGGGAGAAAACCTCCTGGGCGTATACTCAGCAAATGAATTCCTCACAAGAGTAAACCTGATGAAGGCATTCAAATTCCCTGAAACACCTACACCAGTAAAAATCGGCAAGAAGGTTGCTGTAGTCGGAGCCGGAAACGTAGCCATGGATGCAGCAAGAACAGCTAAGCGTCTTGGTGCAGAAGAGGTTTACATCGTATACAGAAGAAGTGAAGAAGAGTGCCCGGCAAGACTGGAAGAAGTTCACCACGCCAAGGAAGAGGGAATAATTTTCAAATTCCTCAACAATCCTTGCAAGATTCTCGGTGATGAGAACGGATATGTTACAGGCATGGAAGTTGTAAAACAGGAGCTGGGCGAGCCTGATGCTTCCGGAAGAAGGAGACCAATTCCTATTGAGGGTTCCAACTACGTAATGGATGTTGATTCCGTTATCATATCTGTTGGTACAAGTCCAAATCCTCTGCTCAGGACAACAACTCCAGGTCTGGACACACAGAAATGGGGCGGAATCATTGTAGATGAAGCTACAATGGAGACTAGCAAAGAGTACGTCTACGCCGGTGGAGATGCGGTTACAGGTGCAGCCACAGTTATTCTGGCAATGGGTGCAGGAAAAACAGCAGCCGCTGCTATCGACGAGAAGCTTAAGGCTCAGAACTAAGCTATATTAAGATCCTCCAGGATCTCTATATAGATACATTACCTCACATATATGAATAATTTAAAGATTGTTCATGATTTATCCGTCAGCTACTTTACCGGCAGGCGGGTATTTTTATGCAAAAAAATTTTTTGCCGGAAAGCCACGGGATTACGGGAAATCAGAGACTTTTTTACTACTTGCAATAAAGGTACAGTTAAAACAAGCATAACCACCGTTCGTGCAAAATGTGTTGATTAAATGAACGGTTTAAGTAGAATGATGAAGAAATTAATTATTGGGATATACATTTTAGACGGGGTACAAAAAATGGATGACACTAAGAAGAAATTCAAGATTTCCCTTACTACCCAGATCCTGATAGCAACTATTGCAGGTATTGTATTTGGTGCTATTGTTGGACCATGGGCAGCAAATCTGGCGTTCATCGGAAATATTTTCCTGAGACTGATCCAGATGTCCGTAGTATTACTTGTAATGACAGCTGTTGCCGGTGCAGTAGGAAGCGGTGACGGACAAGATGTAGGAAAGATGGGATTCCACACCTTCAAGTGGATCATTATCTTCACCATCATTTCTGCAGGTCTGGGTGTTGCTCTTTCCATGATTATGCAGCCTGGTGTAGGCGTTGATATTTCCACAGCCGCTAACCTGGGCAAGCAGAAGGTTGAGTCTACATCACTTCAGGATACTATCCTGAACTTCGTACCAACCAACATCATCGGTTCCATGGCTGAAGGTGCAATGGTTCCATGTATCGTATTCGCACTGTTCTTCGGTGTAGCAATGGGATCCTACGCAAGACAGAGCGGAAACAGAGTAGTTGTTGACTGGATCAACGGAATTAATGGAACGATTACGGCAATCATTAAGATCGTCATGAACATCGCTCCTATCGGTATCTTCTGCCTGCTGGCAAACGTTGCAGGATCAACTGGATTCAAGGTAATCATTCCAATGCTGAAGTTCCTGCTGCTCCTTGCAATCGGAGATGCTATTCAGTTCCTTCTCTACACACCGCTTACAAACTTCCTTACAAAGACAAAGATTACAAAGATGCCTAAGAAGTTTGCTAAGATGTCAATCATGGCTGTTACTACAACTTCAGGAGCTATCTGCCTGCCAACCAAGATTGAGGACGAAGTTACTAAGTTTGGTGTAAGCCGCAAGGTTGCTGACTTTACAGGTCCGATTACAATGTCAATGAACAGCTGTGGTGCTGCACAGTGCTATGTAGCCGCTATTTTCTTCATGGCACAGTCACTGCACATTAACCTCAGCCCATATCAGATGGGAATGGCAATTCTCCTTTCATGCCTGATGTGCCTGGGAACCATTTCTGTACCTGGAGGTTCAGTAATCG
>OMUP01000113.1 GCA_900314255.1 uncultured Lachnospiraceae bacterium
TGTGAACTTCCATAGAGATGTCCCCTAAACGGCTAACAGGACATGCTAGTAACTGAAAAAGTGTTGAAAAACAGGGCTTCGCAGGCAATTTCGCTTGCAAACAGCCCTGTTTTTTGGTACAATAAATTTAGGGTATAAATACCCTATAAAAATTTTGCAAGGAGGTGCCCATGTTCCTGGATTACAAAGTGCAGATTCCCGATTCCCCAGGCAAAATTGTACGCAAAAATCGGGGCGGAAATACATACATTGAGTATGAGTACGACCGGACCTATGACTCAGATAAGCAATACACGTATCCCAAACGTGCGTCCATCGGCCGGGTCGATCCGGAAGACCCGACAATGATGACGCCGAACCAGAACTTCCTGAAGTACTTCGGGGATGCAGAACTGCCGAAGGAGCACAGCCGCGACCGGCGGAGCCCTTACCTGAACATTGGTCCCTATGTCGTTCTGCACAAGATCGTCAACGATTACAGGCTGAAGATCCTGCTGACGGAGTTCATGGATGAAGATGATGCGGGCCTTCTTCTTGATCTGGCCTGCTACAGCATCATTTCCGAGAATAATGCGGCGCAGTATTATCCTGACTACGCCTTCACCCATCCCCTGTTCACGCCGGACATGAAGATGTACACAGACTCAAAGGTGTCGGATCTCCTGAAGAATCTCAGGCCCGAGACGATTGTCGGATTCCTGAATGAGTGGAACGGATCAAGGAATAAGAAGCAGAAGGTGTATTTCTCCTACGACTCCACGAATAAGAGCTGTCAGGCAGGTGAAATCGACCTTGCGGAGTTCGGCAAGGCCAAGGTCGATGACGGACAGCCGGTGTTCAACTATTCCGTGGCGTGCGACGCGGAGAACAAGGTGCCCCTTTTCTATGAGCTGTATCCCGGCAGCATTAACGATGTAGCCCAACTGACATGCATGGTTGACAAGGCAAAGGGATTCGGATACAGGAACATCGGGTTTATCCTGGACAGGGGGTATTTCAGCAGGAAGAACCTGGAACACATGGAGGAGCTGGGCTTCAGCTACCTGATCATGGTCAAGGGGATGAAGGAATTTATCCAGGAGATCATCCTGAAGTATAAGGGGAAGTTCGAGAACAAGAGAGCTAAATACATCGATCAGTATGATGTCTACGGCATGCAGACAGACCGCGCACTGTTTGGAGACGAGAGCAGAAAGCGTCACATACATATTTATTACAGCGATGCTCGTGCATTCTCGGAAAAGAGTGAGATCAAGCAGATGATCCGCAGGCTGAAGGCCTATCTCGAGGCCTGCCAAGGAAAGGAATGCACATTCGGCGGGGAAATACAGAAGTATTTCTATCTTCATTATGAAGAAGACGGCAAAACTTTCAAGATTGCTGAGGAGAACACGAAGGCAATTGACCGTGAGCTGTCGCTGGCAGGGTATTTCGCAATCATCTCCTCTGACAACCTTACGGCCAGAGAAGCTATTGAACTGTATAAGAGCAGGGATGCCTCAGAGAAACTGTTCAGGAGCGACAAGTCCTATCTTGGCAATAAGAGTATGCGGGTAGCGTCAGAGGAATCGCTGGAATCCAAGACATTCATACAGTTCATCGCGCTGATTCTGCGGGCGAAGATCTATACATGCCTGAAGGATAAATGTATGGCAATGCTGAAACGGCCGAATTACATGACTGTTCCGGCGGCGTTGAAAGAATTGGAGAAGATCGTAATGATCCGTCAGCTGGATGGAGTGTACCGGCTGGACCACGCAGTTACCGCAAGACAGAAAACGATACTAAGCGCGTTCGGCCTGAATGAAGGTAATGTCCGGTATAGGGCGGATGAGATTGGGAAGACACTGAAGAACCAAAACACTACGGCAGACATGCAGGAGGATGATGATGGCGAGGATGAGACGGAACAGTGAACAGACGCTGGCCCTGAAGATTGAGCAGGCACAGGAGAAGGTTGCAAGGACCAGGGCAGCTCATGACAAGGCAGTAGATGAATACAAAAGGCTTCTTGATATCCAGAAGGAGCGGCAGAAAGAGACTCTGCTGAAGGCGATCGAGTCCAGCCCGAGGACATTCGACGAAATCGTCGCATTCATCACATCGCCGGTAGTTTCCCCGGACGAAGAATAAAACTACCGCATAAACGAACGGCATCATTGGTTGTCATTGCCGCCAATGATGCCGTAAAATCTACTCAGAATCCCTTTAGGGTACTTTTTCGAGGAAGTTCACA
>OMUP01000024.1 GCA_900314255.1 uncultured Lachnospiraceae bacterium
ATTGCGTCATCTGTCGGGTCACTGACGAATCCTCAAAGGATTTCTGATACCTTTAAAAGTTCCGGGATGAAGGGAATTTCGTCTCCTACGATTGCGGAATATCTTACGTATCTTCAGGATGCCAGCCTGATTTCCAAAGCGGAACGATATGATGTCAAAGGAAGAAAATACATTTCTACACCAGTGAAATATTATTATGCAGATGCCGGATTAAGGAATGCATTACTCGGATTTCGGCAGTTTGAAGAAACGCATCTGATGGAGAATGTGATTTACAATGAATTGTTATATCGCGGATATTCAGTCGATGTAGGAGTGGTTCCGGTTCGCGTGATTGAGAACGATTCACATATCAGTAAGAAACTTGAGATAGACTTTATCGCCAATAAAGGCAGCAGACGCTATTATCTGCAGTCGGCTTTTGCAATTCCGGATCAGGAGAAGATGAACCAGGAACAGGAATCATTGATTCGAGTATCTGATTCGTTTAAGAAGATCATCATTACGGGTACGAATTCGCCGCTTTGGAGAAATGAACAGGGAATTACGATCATGTCCATTTATGATTTTCTTCTGAATGAAGACAGCCTGGAGATGTAACAGGCTGTGGAAAAGCTATATCTTGTTTTGAGACGGTAAGATTGTGAACGCGTGCGTTCACAATCTCATCAGGTGGGTATTGAAAAGTTTGTCTGACGCGCAATAAACGAAATACCCCGGGGATTATTAAGTGTCCTTTCTGGCAGTACTTATAAAACTGGTCTTTAAGTCAAAAATATAAAGCATCGAGCATCCTATTGCAAAGCATGTTGGACTCGACTATTATAAAATTAGATTTTAGATTAGTCGGAGGATCGCTATGGCCTATATCGAAAGAGCAATTTCTGATGTCCTGAAAGCCAGAGTGCAAAGCAGCAAATGCACTTTGGTGGTTGGTGCAAGACAGGTTGGTAAATCCACTCTGATTCAGCATGAATTTACAGAATATCACAGAACGAATTTTGATGATCAGCTCACCAGACTTCAGGCCAAAGAAGAGCCAAAGCTTTTCTTTCTTAACAACCCCTGCCCCTTGATTATTGATGAAGTGCAAAAGGAAGGGACAGTTCTCGAAGAGATCAAGCAGATTGTAGATAATTCTCAGAAAAGGGGACAGTTTATCCTGACTGGTTCTGCAAAACTTGAATTGATGAAAGGCGTGAGCGAGTCTCTGGCAGGCAGGGTCTCAATCTGTGAACTGTGTGGTTTGTCTCTCCGGGAGATATATCATGTTCCATTCAATGAACATTTTATTCCAACAGAGCAGTATATCGGGAAGCGGGAGCAGGAATTGAAGCCTTATGATGACATCTGGGAAATCATTCATAAAGGATCTTATCCTGAATTATATGATGTTGACCGTGATTGGCAGGATTTCTATTCTTCCTATGTAGCTACATATCTGGAGAGAGATATCAATGAGCTGATTTCAGCAGACAGTCTTACATTTACAAAGTTTTTGACTGCGGTAGCGGCAAGGACAGGGGAGATGCTGAATTATGCCAATATTGCATCGGAAATTGGTGTAAGTGAGCCGACAGTCAAAAACTGGATTTCGATTTTGAAAAGAACCGGGATCGTATATATTTTGCAGCCTTATAGTGCAAGCGCTTTGAACAGAGCAATCAAAACACCTAAGATTTATTTTCGGGACACCGGCCTTGCTTGTTATCTTACAAAATGGCTTACAGCGGATGCACTGAAGAATTCAGCTGTCGCAGGCAGTATGTTTGAAACATTTGTCGTTTCGGAGATCCTGAAATCTTATTCAAATGAAGGACGGGACTATCGATTTCAGATCTTTTACTACAGAGGAAAAGACAAAAGTAATACCGGCGAAAATGAAATTGATCTCATTATCGAAGAAAACGGGGTGTTATACCCGATTGAGATTAAGATGACGGGCAATCCGAAAGCCTCCATGGGATCTGCTAATATTATTTTGGATAAGATACCGGATAAGAAAAGAGGCACGGGCGTAATTTTGTGCATGGTCAGCCGAAAAACATATCTTAGAGAAAACTTAATAGCACTTCCTATAGAATACATTTAACCAGGGATATCTGACTGATTGTTCGGCAGGAATTTTTCAAACCAGGTCAAGGAGCAGACATGAATCAAAAAGAAAGAGTCACGTATTTAATTCAATATCTTGAAAATGAAATGCCGGAATACAAGAACGCGAAAGTGCCCGAAGACGCGCAGGAGGCTTTCAATCTGTTCCGCGCTTTGTGCAACGTGCGCATGCCGGGTCCGGTCTCCGGGGAGTTCCTGCAGATTCAGGACGAATATCTTCAGGAAGAAACTGCCAGAAAAGGCATCACAGATATAGGAAATCTGAAGCCGGTGCCCGCAGACAGCCGCATTTTTCTCTGGCAGGGCGATATCACCACCCTGCGCTGCGACGCCATCGTCAATGCCGCGAACAGCCAGATGCTCGGATGCTTCCGGCCGCTGCACAACTGCATCGACAACATGGAAAATACCTATGCAGGCGTGCAGCTTCGAAACTACATGGAAGAGCAGATGGAGCAGAAGCGCCGGGAGTACGGTGCGGACTATGAACAGCCTACCGCCGTGCCGATGATCAGCCCTGCATTCAACCTGCCTTCAAAACACATTGTCCATGTGGTCGGCCCGATCGTCTCTCCGTTTCTGATACAGAAACATGAGGATCAGCTGGCCGAGTGCTACCGGGCCAGTCTGGATCTTGCGGCAAAGAATGGCTGTGAAAACATCGCCTTTTGCTGCATCTCAACTGGGGTGTTCATGTTTCCGCAGGACAAGGCGGCACAGATCGCCGTGAAAACAGTCAAGGAGTGGCTGGATGCACATCCGGACAGCTGTATGAAGAAAGTAATCTTCAATGTATTCAAGGATAGTGATCTCACGATTTATGAGAAGCTGCTGGGGACAGCAGACAGGGAGGCAAGAGGATTTAAGAGAATAAGATAGTTCATACGTCATTAAGCAGCTATAATCTGGCGAGGTTATATTATTGCCAGGATTGCAGCTGCTTTTTCTTTTTGACGCAGGAAATTATCAGCTTCAAAAACACAATATTGCGATTCAGGGTACTAAAAATTAAAAATATCAAAAAATAGTACCGTGAAATGGCTGATTCCCGAAATCATTAGAATTTCCGGACATCAACGCCAGACGTGTGTATACAAATGGTATAATTTCAGAGATTTTTAAAAAGATGTAAAAACAAGGAGAAGGATTTCAAATCTTGCGGTCTATGAAAGGGTACAATCGTTTCTGATAAATAATTATGCTTCCCCGTTTTCACTTATCTGGTAAGCAATGAGTATCAGGTAAGTGTAGGAAGAATAGGTAAAATGGAATGTGATTTTATTTGCCGTGATAAAGAACACAGGACTTAAAACCTGCAAATCTGCAGAAATACAGCGCTTTAAAACCTACAAATCTGCAGAAATGTGACATCTTAAAATTCGCAAATCTGCGGAAATATCGCATTTTAAAATTTGCAAATCTGCGGAAAAATGGCTTTTTAAAACTTGCAATTCCGCGGACGTTCTTGTACCCTGAAGACAAAGCCTGCCGATAAATTTGTACAGGAGGGTTTCAGATGGTTTTCAGACGGAAAATATATGACCGGATGCTCCGGTGGAAAAAGGAAAAGCAAGGAAAAACAGCTTTGTTGATTGAGGGGGCGCGTCGGGTTGGCAAGTCGACAATCGTTGAGGAATTTGCCAGAAATGAGTACAAGTCTTATATTTTGATTGATTTTTCTCTTGTGCCCAGAAATATCATTGACCTGTTTGACGACCTGACGAATCTGGATTACCTGTTTCTCAGCCTGCAGGCAATCTTTCACGTTGATTTACACGAAAGAGAGTCGCTGATCATTTTTGATGAGGTTCAGTTCTGCCCGAGAGCCAGACAGGCAATCAAGGCGCTGGTGAAGGATCATCGGTATGACTATATTGAGACCGGGTTTCTGATCTCTATCCGGAAAAATGTCCAGGATATACTGATTCCCAGTGAAGAAGAATCTGTCGAAATGTTCCCGATGGATTATGAAGAGTTCTCTCTTGCGGTGAATGGAACGGATTGCACAGTGCTAAGGAAGTTTTTTGATGGAGGGATGGCATTAGGAACAGCACATCGGAATGCAATGCGTGATTTCCGGCTGTATATGCTGGTTGGCGGTATGCCCCAGGCGGTCATGCAGTATATTGCTACGAATAATTTCAGAGCGGTGGATGAAGAGAAAAGAGGAATTATTAATCTGTACGAGGCGGATCTTAACAAAATTGATCCGAGTGGAAGCATTTCCAAGATATTCGATAGCATTCCTGCGCAGCTTTCCGGGAAGAAATCCCGTTATCAGATTTCCTCAGTTCTTCCAAACAGAAGAGCATCAGATTCCCAGACAGCGAATCTGATCAATGAGCTGGAAGATTCCAAAACGGTCCTCATTGCGCACCAGGCAGACGACCCAAATGTTGGACTTTCAAATTCTGAAGATCTGGATTATTACAAAATTTACTGCGCAGATACCGGATTGTTTACAACGCTGATGTTCAAAGACAAGACGTATACAGACAATGTGATATATCAGCAGCTTTTGACAGACAAGCTTCCTGCTAATCTTGGATTTTTATTTGAAAATGCTGTGGCACAGACGTTTGCGGCCAACGGGAATAAATTGTACTACCATACCTGGAGAGACAAAGAAAGCGGAAAGTCATACGAGGTCGATTTCCTGCTGGCAGAAGGAAAGAAAATTTGTCCGGTGGAAGTGAAATCATCTGGTTATAAGAATCATGCATCAATCGATGCTTTTTGCCGTCGATTCTCGTCGAGAGTCGGCAGAAAGTATTTGATATACACAAAGGATTACGCAAAGGATCAGGATCTGGTCTGCCTTCCAGTTTATATGGCGCAATTTCTCTCAGACAGGAGTGAAATCTGAAAGCAGATCAGGCTTCGTCTGATGAAGCGCACCGGAGGGACGCGTGTCCGCAGTCACACATCCGGCCGGACTGTTACCAGCAGCCGGAAATGATTTTTCTGGTAGTCGATGATTCCTTCCTTTTTCAGGCGGGACAGTTCGCCGGAGAGGGCGCTCCGCTCGGCGTTCAGGTAGTCTGCCAGCTGCTGGCGGTCAAACGGGATGTCAAAATAGGATGAGTGATGCCGGATGGACTGCGATGAAAGGTAGGACAGGATTTTGTCGCGCAGGGTGTGCTGCGTGACGTAAATCAGCTTTTCGTTCAGCATCAGATTGCGGCGCGCGAGCAGCGTCACGAGATTTTCGATCAGCCGGTTGTGAAAAGTGCAGGCGGAGCTGCACATGTGCAGAGTCTTTTTGAGATCCAGAAACAGCACAAACAGGTCCTCGTCCGCCTGGACGCTGACATTCATGATGCTTTCCGGCACTGCGGCGTAGCTTTCGCCGAATACGTCGCCGGGAAGGACCTCGCTTACGATGTGACGGTTTCCCCAGTAATCATAGCGCTCAATGTGTGCGGCGCCGGACAAGAGAAGTCCGGCGCTGCTTATTTTTTCGCCGGCCTGCAGCAGCCACTCGCCCTTTGAAAACGCCTTTTTCCGGGCATTCAGGCAGGAAAGCAGCGACAGCAGGTCGTCTGCATTCGTTCCCGCAAACAGGGCGGACTTCCGGATCACATCCAGATCCCCACTGTTAAGATCCCTGATATTTGTCTTCAGACCGCCGGCATTTGCCATCGTCATGATTCCTTTCCTGAAGCATCTGCCACCGATGGCAAATGTTGATTGTTGTCTGCACAACATACATTGTACCATGAACGGCGTAGGATTTGTATCAGCCGATGAGGAAATGCGGTTATGCAGGGCGGTATTAAACGCCGGTTTCTGGAGGAAATTTGAAATGAGCGATATGTTTTGTTTTCAGTGTGAGCAGACAGCAGGATGCACGGGCTGCATGGGAAAGGCAGGCGTGTGCGGGAAGACGGCCGAGGTCGCAAGACTTCAGGATGAGCTGACAGGGGCGCTCGTCGGGCTTTCGCGCGCCGTGGACAGCTGCGGCGATGTTCCGGAGAAGGTCTGGCAGCTTCTGATTGACGGTCTTTTCATGACGGTCACAAACGTGAATTTTGACGCGGAGTCGATCAAAAAGCAGATCGAAGAGACCCGCGGTGCGAAAAACGCGCTGGCAGCGGGCTGCACAGACTGTGCGGATCCGTGCGGGAAGAATGAGGACTATGACATGAATCAGGTCTGGACGGCGGATGAGGATACCCGTTCCCTGAAGTCTCTGATTCTGTTCGGTCTTCGCGGGATGGCCGCTTATGCACATCACGCATGGATGCTCGGATACAAGGACCCGGATGTGAACCGGTTCTTTGCCGAGGGGCTGTTTGCGGTCGGCTCGGACATGACGACGGATCAGCTTCTGCCGATTGTTCTTAAGACCGGTGAGATCAATCTGAAGTGCATGGCACTTCTGGACAAGGCAAATACAGAGAGCTATGGAAATCCGGTGCCGACGGAGGTTCCGCTCACGATTGAGAAAGGACCGTTCATCATCGTGACCGGCCATGATCTGAAGGATCTGAAGCTTCTTCTGGAGCAGACGGAAGGCAAGGGTGTCAACATCTATTCGCACGGCGAGATGCTGCCGGCGCACGCGTATCCGGAACTGAAGAAGTATCCGCATTTCAAGGGCAATTTCGGCACGGCATGGCAGAATCAGCAGAAAGAGTTCGATGCGGTTCCGGCGCCGATTCTGTTCACGACCAACTGCCTGATGCCGCCGAGAGCATCTTACAGAGACCGCGTGTTCACGACCGATGTGGTTTCTTTTCCGGAGCTGCAGCATATCGGAGAGGACAAGGACTTCACGCCGGTCATCAGCAAGGCGCTGGAGCTCGGCGGATATCCGGAGGACCACGTCATGACCGGCATCAACGGCGGAAACAAGGTCACGACCGGATTTGCGCATAACTTCGTTCTGGATCACGCAGGCGAGATCGTAGAGGCCGTAAAGGCGGGGAAGATCAGTCACTTCTTCCTTGTCGGCGGGTGCGACGGCGCGAAGGCCGGAAGAAATTACTACACAGAGTTTGTAAAGCAGACCCCGAAGGATTCCATCGTCCTGACGCTTGCCTGCGGAAAGTACCGCTTCAATGACCTTGACCTGGGAACGGTTGCCGGCTTCCCGCGCATCATGGATGTCGGCCAGTGCAATGACGCATACAGCGCGATTCAGATCGCCGTGGCGCTTGCCGGAGCGTTCAACTGCAGCGTCAACGAGCTTCCGCTCTCCTTCGTGCTGTCCTGGTATGAGCAGAAGGCAGTCTGCATCCTCCTGACTCTTCTGCATCTGGGGATCAAGAATATTCTGCTCGGACCGTCACTCCCGGCATTCATCTCCCCGAATGTACTGAAGATCCTTGTAGACCAGTACAACATCGGACCGGTCAGCACGCCAGAAGCAGACCTTAAGAAGCTGCTGAATCAATAAGACGGAAAATATAAGAATAGCTTCGGCCGAAGGCAGAAAAAAGCTGCTGTCACCCACGAAATAAGGATGACAGCAGCTTCTTTAGTTCATGACAAATGGCGGATTTCCGGGATCAGCTTATGCATTTTCCAGATAATCCATCGCAGCTTTGCAGTAGATGGCAGCGGCAATCGGAAGTGCCTGTTCGTTGAAGCGGATTTTCGGATTGTGCTGTGCAACCCAGGCACTCTTGTCTTCTACGCCGGCGCCGATTCCGAAGAAGGCTGTCGGAACTTTGTCACAGCAGAAGGCGAAGTCTTCGGAGCCCATTGCCTTGAGGGCCGGGGCGATCGTGAGGCCGCCGCCCAGAGCACTGGCCGAGACAACGACTTTGTCAAGAAGAGTCTTGTCGCAGATGAGCGGCGGAACGTCGTAGAGCACATCGACGGTCACGGCGCAGCGGTACGCTTTGCCGACGGACTCGGCGATTTCGCTGATGCGCTTTATCAGCTTCAGGCGGACATCATTGTCAAAGGTGCGCAGAGACCCTTCCAGGACGGCGCGGGCCGGAATGATGTTGCTGGCGCTGCCGGCTTCGAAGTGGCCGATCGTGAGCGTGGCGCTGGAGAATGCGGAAACTTCTCTTGCGATGAGTTCCTGCAGACCTTCGTAGATGTGAACGCCGGCGTTGATCGGGTCTACGCCGAGTTCCGGGGTGGAGCCGTGCGCGCCGATGCCTTCGATGGTGATTTTAAAGCCGTACGCGGAAGAGAGGGCTGTCTCGCCGTACAGGACGGTTCCGGTCGGGCAGGCGGCAAATACGTGCTGCGCGAAGGCAGCGTCGACACCGTCAAGCACCCCTTCTTTGATGGCCGCGTCGCAGCCGGCGAAGATTTCCTCGGCGGACTGGAAGAACAGCTTGACCGTTCCGTTCAGCTCGCTTTCCCGCTCTTTGAGAAGCTTTGCGGCTCCGAGGAGCGAAGTTGCGTGCATGTCGTGGCCGCAGGCGTGCATGTTGCCGTTGGTGGAGGCGAAAGGCTCGCCGGACTCTTCGCATTCCGGGAGCGCGTCCATGTCGCCGCGCAGCAGGATACAGCGGCCGCCCTGGCCGATGGTCGCGACGACGCAGGAGATGTCGTCAAGAACCTCGTAGGGAATGCCCAGTTCATCGAGCTTTCCGGTCACATAGGCGACGGTTTTCGGGAGATGCAGTCCCAGCTCCGGAATCTGATGCAGATCGCGGCGGATTTTGGAAAGCTCCGGCTGCATTTCTTTTGCTTCTGTCAGAATAGAATCGCTCATAGTTTTTTTCAGGCGGCGGACCGCCATGCTCCTTTCTTATGATCCGGAATAACCGGGGACGTTATTTTGTCTCTTTGGACTGTGCTTCAGCGTTTTTGGCTGCATTTTTCGCGGTTGCGACGCCGATGGCGATGCTGATGAAGACACAGGACAGGGTGCCGAGCCAGTTGGAGGCACCGGGGATGAAGTTGAACAGGCCGAGACCGATGCACATATACAGGGCAAATGCGATCAGGATCATGACAATTGCCTGCCGGTTGGCCTTCATGCCGAACTGCACGAGCAGCGCGCCGTAGAGCGCCGGAAGCAGGTAGTTCAGAGCGGAGCGCACGCCGTCGGGAAGCATCTCAAGAACAGAAGCGCCGAGCAGTGCGCCGATAGTCAGCACAGACACGTTGATGACAACGGAAACGGCGATGCCGATGGTCGCGATGATGGAGCCCTTCTGGGTGCCGGGTTCTACGTCGGCGGCAGCCTGTGCCATGCTCGCGCACGGGATCCGCATGTTGGAGATGTTGCCGGACAGAAACGACATGTATGTGCCGGTCGTCCCGACAACCGGGAAATAGGAAATCGGCTCGACAAACCAGAGAACGCCGAAGGCGCTGGCACCGCTGATAAATGCGGTCAGCAGCGCGGCAGGTCTCGGGAGAATGCCGTAGACGACGGCAAGCACGATGGCCGGGCAGAACGAGAGAACCACGCCCAGGAACCCGGTGATTTTGCCGATCCGGTTGGCTTTCGGCATGTATTCGGTTTCATAATAGGAATCGTTCATGACAGATACCTTTCTCACGACAGAGTGATATAGCGGGTGAACGGAACAAACAAGGACGGGGCCGTCACATTTCACACGAGTGCTGTGATGATCATGGCCGCGAGGATGGTGATGGTCAGCGACCACTCGCTGAGCCAGTGCCAGCCTTTCTTTTTTGCGATTTTTGTGAGTGCGAACATGATCGCCGCTCCGAGAACGGAGGAGAGCACGCTCTTCCAGGAATTGATCGTCACAGCCGCGCTGACTTTCTGGATCATGTTGATGAAAGGCTTGGAGAGATAGTTGGCCATCAGGGAGGCGAAGACACCGATGATGGCGGAAGAAGCAATGACGCCCAGCATAGCTGAGCTGCCGCGGGTGACTTTCTTTTCGAGCTTGTCCATGCGGTTGGCCATGATGGTCGCGAAGATTACCCATCCGATGGAGCACAGGATCATGGTCCAGAGTGCCATGGCGAGAGCCTCGTCGGTCATGGTATCTGTTCCGAGCGTCACGCCGATGGCGGAGGTTCCGAGTCCGGCCGCCACCGATTCAAACATGACGGAACCGATCATGGAAAGACGCATCCATCCGATCGGAGCGCCGACGGTGACAAGCAGCGACAGCATGCCGGAGAGAACGACAATGGAAGGACCGATGGAAGTGATGGCGCTGCTCTTGGCGGCCCGTTTCATCTGCGTTTTGGTGAGGCCGGTGTGTTCTCCTGCTTTCCAGGCATCCCGCCAGAAAAGCACCGCCTGAACGATGACCAGACAGACCGGGAAGGCGCACGCGATCCACATGGGAAGGCTGTTAGCAATTTGCATTGTGTCCATACAACTGCTCCTTTCGGACATATAATTGCAGACATTTTATCATAACGATTTATCACGTCAATACGGTGAAAAATGAATGTGATAAATTCAAGCTTATGACTCTGACAGACATACGAATCAAACAAGAATAAGGAATATTGTACAGGTGGCTGTGCACTGCAGGTGTGTGAAGCGGCACCTCTGATGCACTGGCTGGAAAAGAAAAGCTGTCCCCGGGCCGGCCGTGAGCCGGGCGCCGGAAACAGCACAGGGAGGAAAGTCTGATAAATTTTAGAACAGCGGCTCCCTGCCGGCGCGGAGCATCAGAGAGAGCGCGATTTTCAGGCCGGTGTTCAGGCTGGCCTTGTCGATCCACTCGGAACGGGTGTGAGCGAGGGCGCCGGCCACGGTGCCGATGGTGTTGCCCGGGATGCCGAGGGAGAGCGGGATATTGCTGTCGGTCGAGAACGGCTGGAAGTCGAGCGCTCCGTCATAAAACGCGCTGATCACGCCGGCGCTGCCGTCTGTAAAGGTCTGCAGCTGACTTCTATCGATCGGGCCGTTTCCGGGGCGCACGCCGAGCAGTTCGATGGTGATCTCGCGGTCGTCCCCGCGCACGCTGTCCACTGCGGTGTTAAATTTCTTTTCCATTTCTTCGAGGCATTTCTGCGACGGGGAGCGGAATTCGTAGAGCATCGACGCGCGCTGCGCGATGGAGTTGACGGTGGAACCGCCCTCGATGACGCCGACGTTAAACGTCGTCTTGTCTTCGGCCGGAACTTCGACCTTGTAGAGCGCCTCGACGAGTCGGCAGAGCACTTCGATGGCGTTGGTCCGCCCGAAATCAAGATAAGAATGGCCGCCCTGCGTGCTGCAGGATACCCGGTAGCGGTAGGAACCGACAGAGCAGTTGGTGCACTGGGACAGATATCCGTCAAACGAGTAGAATGCCTTGATCTTACGGCCGTACGTTTTGAAAAGTGCCTTGGTGCCGTCCAGATTTCCGAGGCCTTCTTCGCACGCATTTGCCACGAAGAGAACACCGAACGGGAAGGTGACGTGAGTCTGTGCGATATAGCGCGCCGCCAGAAGCAGATTGACCAGATTGGAGGTGTCGTCGCCGATGCCGGGGGCGTAGAGCTTTTCGTCGTCCTCTGTAAGCGGCAGCGCCTCTGTGTCCGGGAACACGACGTCTGTGTGCGCCGCAAAGACGATGAAACTGTCCTTGCCCTCACAGTCATACGGCGCGACGACGTTCTTCGCGTCATCAATGAAGGCCTTGTCAAGGCCGTTTTTGCGCATCCAGTCCCTGACGAATACCGCCCGCAGATTTTCCTGGCGGCTCGGAGCCGGGATGACTCCGAGCGTCTTAAGAAGCGCAAGCTGTTCGGCCCGGACCTGATCGGCATAGTTTTCCGCTGTTTTCTTTATTTCCGGATGTAACATTGTTTTTCTGTCCTTTCCTGCCATTTCAGAAGACCGGGTAGATGGTCATGATCCAGCCGACCGATACGAGCGTGATGATGATAAATGGCAGCCAGCCCATCTTGACGAGGTCCTTGACGGTGTAGTTTCCGGCTCCCATCATCAGAGGAACGGCCGGGGTCGCCATCGGGGTGAAGAAGGCGGTCATGGCGGCAATCATGCAGAGCATGATCGGTCCGATCGGGTTGGCGCCCATCGACTTGCAGATCATGATGTAGAGCGGGGCGAAGATGGAGTAGATGCCAAGGTTCAGCATGAACTGTGTCAGGATGAACGGAACCAGGAAGAAGATCAGGCCGGCGAGATAATTGTTGTGGGTCGCCACAATGACGCCGGAGAGGTGATCGCCGATGAGGTCGGCTACGCCGGTGGAGGTCAGGGCTGTGCCGATGGCCAGGGCGCCGACGAACAGAAGGACCATCTCCAGATTCATGGCCTGGATGGCTTCCTTCGGCTTCAGAACGCCGGACACACAGATGACGGTGGCGCCGATGAAAGCGATCTGCCAGGAGCTGAGGCCGAGCTTCGAGGAGAAAAGAAGGCCGATGAGAACGGCGATAAACGTCGCATAGCCGATGAATTCTCTGACAGGGTCAAGAGGAGCCGGTTCTTCTTTCTTTGCGGGAGCTGTGCCGGAAGCGGCGGCAGCGACGGACCCAGCGGCGGATTTGTCGGGGGCGAATCGCGGAATCACGAAGATGGCGAGAATCAGAATGACGATCATCGTGGGCAGCTTGGCCTTCGTGATGTCAAAGATCGTCATGTTGTAGGATGTGTAGTCATAAGTCTCAAGGAAGCCCTGGATTCTGGCCATTTCAGAGACGGCCGAGCTCAGTGGCAGGGTGATGACGGTTCCGATGGCGGTGATGCCGATGGAGAACATCATCTTGGACGGCGCGATCTTCATTTCTCTGCACACGCCCAGAGCAAGCGGGAAAACGACGGCGAAGCACGCGACGGCGCTCGGGATGAACTGAACGAGGATGGCGGTCAGAATGACATATCCGGCCAGGACTTTTGTGAAGGAACCTTTCGAGATGCGGCAGATGGCCGAAGAGACTTTCCGGACCATCTGCGTGCGGTTCAGACCGGCCGAGACGATGAACATGGAGGCCATCAGAATGGCGCTGGAGTTCGAAAAGCAGGAGAGAACGTCTTTCGGTTCGATGCAGCCGAAGAGCATCAGCGCGCAGACGCTCACCATCGTGAGAACGGTTATGGAGATGCGGCTGCTCAAGAATGCGTAGGCCAGCAGTGTCAGAATGAAAATGACAAGGCAGGCGATTGTGACAGTATCCATAGGCTTACCCCCTGAATGGATTGATAAAGTGTTTTTATATACCGCTGTACAGAACGATCCGCCGCTTTGGCGGCTGTCCGCAAGGCCTCTGCGCAGGAAGGCTTCCGGGACAGAAAATAAAAAAGACGCAAAATGCCCGTCAGATCTGACTTATGCACCTTTGCATCTTTCTTTTTCCTTTGTTCTGTTATCTGGATTATCTTTCGTTTCCGGCTTCTTGTCTAATATGGTATATTAATTTCAAACCATAAAAATAATTTATGAGTAGTCCGGGGAGGCGTCTCATGAAAATCGAAGCGGCATTCTACGCGGTGGAAATCGCGGATACAGGATCTTTCAGCCAGGCGGCCAGAAATCTGTACCTTTCCCAGCCGAACTTAAGCTACGCCGTGCGGCAGCTGGAGCAGGAACTGGGCGTGAAACTTTTTGACAGACATTCGGGAGGCGCCAGCGTGACGCCCGAGGGGCAGGAGATCATCGAGCGTTTCCGGATCATCCGGCGGGAGTACGAAGAGATCAACGAATATGCGGGGATGCTGCACCCGGCCAGAAAGTCGCTCTGGATCGGCTCGATGAGTTCAAGCCGCGGCGCTGCGGCGTTCTATCAGTTTGCGTCCCGCCACAGCGGGGAGGTGGTGAGTCTGTCATTTCAGAATTTCACGACGCTGGATGAGGTGATCCGCCTGCTGTGCTGCAGCCGGCTGGATCTGGCGCTTTTCGGAGTGCTCTCTCCCTCGCGCAAGATTGCTCTTTCAAAATTCGCCGCTGCGGGGGTGGAATACCATCTGCTCGGGAAAGATGAAGTTTGTGCCGTGGTCGGGGAGAAAAATCCGCTCTCCCGCGGCGGCGGTGTGATCCGGATGGAGGACCTGTACCCTTATGTAGGTGTGCAGTACGGGACGGCAGCGGACAATCCGGATCACGCCCTTCTGCATGCGTCCGCTCTCGGGGTTCACATCAAAGGTGAGATCTGTGTGACGGACGGTGGTTCTTTCTTTGATATCATCCGCAGCAGCGAAGCCTTCGGCCTGGTCGCCGCATCCGGTGAGCATTTCCGCCGGTACAGCCGGAATGCAGAAGGACTGAAGATTCTGCGCATTGAGGACTGCAGCCTGCAGGGCGAGTATTACTGGGTCAAAACCCGCGCCGGCGGGCTTTCCGGGTATGCAAAGGAGTTTCTCGGGATTCTGGAAAAATTATATTAAGGCTTGGAGGACACATTTGCCATGGAGGGTGATGTGAGGGGGACTTCGCGGTATAATTCAGACAAACGGCCGGCCGGGGCGGCCCGGAGACGGCGAAAAGGAGAGTGACATGAAAATTTACAGTGTGATGGACCCGGAGTTCCGGGAATACGGACGCGTTGTGGACGGATACGCGGCCGAGAAGCAGGCGGTCCTCACGGCGCTGCGTGAAAAAACGCCGTGCCCGGAGGAGGGAACGGCGTATGTGCCGGAGGAACCGGCGCTGAAGGAGCTCGCGGAGACAGAAAGACTTGCCCCGTCGCTTTTCGGAGGCCTTGCGGTGCAGTTCGGGTGGTGCAACGGCCACAACACGAAGCTCAACTGCCTGGAGTATCACCGCAGCAGTGAGTTCAATCTGGGAACGGAAGATTTCATTCTGCTTCTGGCAAAGCAGAGTGAGATTACAGACTGGAAGCTGGACACGTTTGCGGTGAAGGCGTTCAAAGTTCCGGCCGGCGTGATGGTTGAGGTGTACGCGACGACGCTGCACTACGCACCGTGCCAGGCTGCGAAAAACAAAGGCTTTCGCGTGCTCGTGGCGCTGCCGAAAGGGACAAATGACGGCACGACAGAGACGGCCGGCGAGTCAGGCGAGGACCGGCTTCTGTTCGCTTCCAACAAGTGGCTTCTGGCCCATGCGGATGCCCCGGAGGCAGGAAAAGGCGCCTGGGTCGGCCTGACGGGTGAAAATCCGGACATTGCTGGGGATATCGAATAAACAAAGATGCATCCAGACCTGAAATCTTGTGGATTCCGGGCCTGGATGCATTCTTTTGCCTGCTGCTGCAGCTTGTATCAGTGATTGTATACCATCGCGTCGAAGCGCTTCAGGGCGATGACTCCCATCGCGATGATCCAGACGATGATGCCGGGGATCAGCATGGACATGCCGATCATGCCGCAGGCGAGCATCTCGCCCTTTTTCACCTGAAAGGAGATGCCTTTGACGGCGTCCACTGTATCGTTTTTCGTTTTGTATTGCTTCTTCAGATTATTTCAGGAATGATGAAAGGGGCGGCGCCGGAATCTGCTATAATAGCAGAACTGCCGCTTCAGGCGGGCATTTGAAGGATTCTTAAACGCGATGAACAAAAAAGAAAAAGTAACAGGAAAAGGCCAGCCGGGCGGGGGTTTTAAGGCCCTGAGGGCCTGCTTCCCGCTTACCGTCCCGGTTATGGCGGGGTATGTGTTCCTGGGAATCACCTACGGGCTGCTGATGAAAACGTCCGGGTTCCCGTTCTGGCTTCCGACGCTGACGGCCGCGGTGATCTACACCGGATCCATGGAGTTTCTGATGGTCGAGATCCTGGCCTCTTCCTTTCATCCGGTTTCGGCCATGGCCACGGCCTTCATGGTGGGCGCCCGGCATCTGTTCTACGGCCTGGCGATGCTGCCGAAGTACAGCAATACGGGATGGAAGAAATTCTATCTGATTTACACGACCAGCGATGAGACATTTGCCGTCAATTATGGGGCGGAGATACCGGAAGGGGTGGACCGGAGCTGGTTTTACTTCTGGGTGTCGCTGCTGGACCAGCTGTACTGGGTTACCGGCGCCACACTCGGCGCGTTTTTCGGCCGGTTCCTAAAGAAGCAGAAGGAGGAACAGGCATGACAAATGAACAGATGGTGATAACATTTGTGCTGGTGACGGCGGCCACCGTCATGACGCGGTTTCTTCCTTATGTTTTATTTCCGGAAGGCCGCAAGGTCCCGTCGGTGATCACCTATCTCGGCAAGGTTCTGGGGCCGGCGGTGTTCGGACTGCTGGTCGTGTACTGCCTGCGCAATGTCAGCATCACGTCCCCGTCCCACGGAATCCCGGAGCTCATCGCGTGTCTTGTGACAATCGGACTTTATGTATGGAAACGGGGCATGGTTCTGCCGATGGCGGGCGGCACGATTGTGTATATGATCCTGCTGCACACGGTCTTTTGAGGGAGAGCTGTAACAGACACAAAAAAAGCCGGGGCACTTTAAGCCCCGGCCTGACCAGTCTGCTGACCTTTTTGTTTACCCTTCGATGGCGATGGTACTGCCGCCGTCGACCTTCTTCTGTGCTTCCTTCTTCGGAACGGTGATGGAAAGAACACCATTCTCGTACTTCGCGTGGATGTCATCCTGCTTCAGCTCATCGCCCACATAGAAGCTTCTCGCAAGGCTGCCTGCGTAGCGCTCCTGACGGATCAGCTTGCCGGACTTCTTGTCCTTCTCGTCCTTGTCAAGCTTCTTGGCCGCTGCGATGTTCAGATAACCGTCCTTGAGCTGAACGGCGATTTCATCTTTCTTGAATCCCGGAAGATCAATATCGATGTCATAGCTGTTGTCATTCTCGCGGACATCTGTCTTCATGACTCTGGCCGCATTCTTGCCATAGAGCGGATTGCGCTTGCCCCAGAATGCATCGTCGAAATCGTCATCAAACCAATCATCCATCAAATTCTCACCAAAAATGCTCGGGAACATCATAAGTCATTCCTCCTTCTTGCTTAGAAATTATTCAGGATGCTGTTCTGAATTGCTGCGTTATGATGTAACCTTCCGGAGGGCCTTTAAGGAGCTTCCCGGATCCTCTTCGGTCTTTCCGGGTTCCTCTCTTCGTTCCCTCTTTCTGTTTACATCTTGCATTATAGCAGGATTATTAGCACTGTCAATAGGTGAGTGCTAATTTTATTTTGACAAATATATATAAATGTAAAAATACGGGCAGCTTTTATATAAATTCAGCTTCCGGAGTGATTTCTGGTACAATGAAGCCGGACAGGTACGGGAACGTGACTTGAATATGGAAAGAAGAGGCGGAGTATGCGGGATATACAAATTGTTATCGAACCGGAACTTCTAAAATTTATGAAGGAAAAGGGAAAGAACAACATTGTGGTGCAGGTGGCGCAGGCGGACCACAGCGAAATTGAGATCGCAGAAGTCTTTGTGCAGCTGATGAACGACCGGAGAGCGGACGAGCTGCTGCAGAAACGCTACAGCGCCAAAACGGCCGGAGGCGGCGTGCGGGTGCTGTTTCCGCCGTATCACCTGATCTATGAGGATACGATCACATTTGCCATGAAAAGAGTCGGGCCGTTCCGGAAGCTGACCTGGAAGGGGATCCGGACGGGGAGCATCGGAGGCAGCCGGGTGTGAGTGAGAAAAGACGAAATATTTTCAAGTTTTCATCGGCGGTTCCGCCTGCTTCAGCTTGCTTTTTTTCGGACGAAGGACTGAAAAGTATACAGAATCTAAAAATAATGAACAAATTCTTAAAAGTGAATTGAAAAAATTAAAATGACAGTGTAAAATGCCATGTAATTTCAGGATGGCTGTGACAGCAGCGGCCGCTGTCAGAACTATCCTCTGATAAATTTTGAGGTTCAGGAGGATTTGTTTCATGGCTTGGGACAATGCATTGGTTGCAATAACCGTTTACATGGTGCTTTTTGCGATCGGCCATGTAATTGCGCAGAAGACCAAGGGCGTCATCGTTGAAGCCCTGTTTCTCAGCGCGGTTTATCTGATCGCGTTTATCGCCGGAATTTTTCCGTCGGATACACTGACGAATACCGGCGTGATTACGGTCATTAGTTCCTTTGGTATTCTGCTTCTGGTTACGAACCTCGGCACGATGATCGAGCTGAAGCAGCTTCTCCGCGAGTGGAAGACCGTTGTGATCTGCCTCGGCGGCATGGCTGTCATGGCCGTATTCTTCCTGGTGATCGGAATGCCGCTCTTCGGCCGTGAGTACACGCTGAGTGCTCTTCCGCCGGTTGCGGGCGGTCTGGTTGCGACCGGTCTTGTCGCCAACGCGGCAGAGGCGGCCGGAAAGCCGGATTTCGGCGCGTTCGCTTCGCTGCTCTGCTCTCTGCAGACATTCTTTGCCGTTCCGCTTTCTTCGCTGCTGACAAGATCCTATGCGAACAGCCTGGTCAAGAGCGGTGATTATCTGAAGGAAGGGGACAACGGAAAGAAGAGCCGCTTCCCGAGCTTCAAGATCATCAAGGGCTTCCCGCAGATTATGAATGACAGCAGCAACATTGTTGCCCGTCTTCTGATTGTCGCGCTGATCGGCTACCTGGTTTCCGCCGCAACGGGCGGTGCATTCCCGGCCGCCGTATCCGTGCTGATCTTTGGTATCATTTTTACGGAAATCGGTTTCCTGGAGCCGCAGTCGCTCAGCAAGGCCGGCTACATGAACTTCCTGCTGATGGGCCTTGTCATGACGCTGCCGAACAGCTTCCGCAGCCTGACACTGGAGTCCTTCGGCAATATGCTCGCCCCGGCGATCGTGTTCCTGATCATCGGTGCGGCATCCCTGACACTGGGCGGCGCCATCGTCGCAAAGATCCTCAAAGTGGACTGGAGACTCGGTTCTGCCGCAGCTCTGTCCGCTATGTTCGGCTATCCGCTGACCGAGATCATCTCCCGTGATGTGGTGGAAAGCTTCAACCTGGATGAGGAAAAGTCCGAGAAGCTTCTGAACAAGATTATGCCGACACTGATTGTAGCTGGTTTCACCACTGTTACCATCGCATCCGTTGCGATCGCCGGTGTGATCGCTCCGATCATTTTCCAGTAATTCCCGTTTCTTTCTGCCCGGAAGGAGGCCGTTTTCCTTTCAAAAGGCAGAGGAAAAGCACTCCCGGTCATGAGCTGTCTGCGCCGTGGCCGGGAGTTTTTCTTACCGGTGCGCTCCGGAAACGTCAAATGTACGCAGCACACGGACATCTCGGCAATGGCTGTAAATAATAAAAGAATAGCGGGATTTTAACCTAATTTTCCAAAGATTAAATGGAAAATGCTTTAAAATGATTCTGATATTCGGCGGTTTTGTCCGTGTTTTTTTAATGGACTTTTTAACAGACGCGGTAACGTGTTAAAATACTTGAAATCTTTCTCTTGAGAAAGCGGCTGCTGTTGGATTTGCGGAAAGGATGGGCAGAGAGCGTGGACCGTCACGACGAAGAACTGAAGAAAGGACTTGAAAAAATTCTGCAGGTTTTCGCCGGATATTATGATATCAATCAGGACACGCCGCTGGTGCCGTTTGATGCGGAAGCAGAATTCCGCATGCACGGCGAAGAATTTCTGCTGATCCGTTCGGCGAAAATTATCGAGATGGATTCCCGGGAATTTGTCTTTTTCGCAGCGAGAGAAAGTCTGAGTGCGCAGGAATTTGAGGCGCTTCAGGAAAAGGCCTGGGAGACGGGGCTTGCGCGGGCTGAAGTGGGAGCACATCACCGGAATTCTGATGTAATTCTCGTGATCCTCACCTGGAAGGTGGATGAGGAGGCCGTGCGGCAGATCCGGAAGTCCCGGCATTACAAGAGCTACCGCTTCGGCCTGCAGGGCTGGAGTGAGAGCCGGACGGCGGTTGTGGAGCTTTCCACCGGAAAGCGCTATTTCAGCCGGACGGGTGACACATTGAAGCGGTATCTGAAGGTTGTGTGATTCGACGCACCGGGCAAGGGGCAGTCCGGCATACGTAGAATTATAAATTTCCTGGCAAGAGGAAAGAAAGAGGAGTCAAGTATGACAGGTGTATTGATCCTGGTCGCAGCCATTGTCTGCCTGGTATTGGGGTATATCTTCTATGGCGGCTGGCTGGCCAAAACCTGGGGAATTGACCCGAAGCGGGAAGTTCCCTCTCAGACGCTGGAAGACGGCGTCGATTACGTAGCGGCAAAGCCGCAGGTCCTGATGGGCCATCATTTCTCATCCATTGCCGGCGCCGGCCCGATCAACGGACCGATTCAGGCGTCCGTGTTCGGATGGCTTCCGGTATTCTTATGGTGCATCATCGGCGGAATTTTCTTCGGCGGCGTGCAGGATTTCGGCTCGCTGTTCGCATCCATCCGTCATGACGGCAAGTCGATCGGCGAGATCATCAAGGATACCATGGGAAAAAGAGCTCAGAAGCTGTTCATTATTTTCTGCCTTCTGGTTCTGATCCTGGTTATCGCTTCCTTTGTTAATATCGTGGCCGGCACGTTCTACACGACGCCGGATGAGTTCGCATCGGGCGTTCACGTTGGTTTCGTGACCTCTCCGAGCGGCAACCAGACCACGGCGATCGTATCGATTCTGTTTATTTTCCTGGCTGTTATCTACGGTCTGCTCACCAACCGGGCAGGAATGAAGACAGGCCCGGCGACCATTCTCGGCATCATCGGCATCGTGGCAGCACTTGTTTTCGGTGTGCGCGTCGGCTTTGCGATGAACCGGACCGCATGGATTATTTTCGTAGCTGTCTATATCGCCATCGCATCGCTGGTTCCGGTATGGATCCTGCTGCAGCCCCGTGACTATCTGTCCAGTTTCCTGCTCTACGCCATGATGATTCTGGCGGTAATCGGAATCTTCTCCACAGCTGTGACCGGCCGTGCAGAATTCAACATTCCGGCCTTCACCGGATGGAATTCTTCGATCGGACCTCTGTTCCCGGCTCTGTTTGTGACGGTGGCCTGCGGTGCCTGCTCCGGCTTCCACGCCCTGATCGCGAGCGGCACAACCAGTAAGCAGCTTGACAACGAAAAGCATGCACAGCCGATTGCTTACGGCTCGATGCTCATTGAGTCTGCGCTGGGTATTATCTCTATCGTAGCCCTGGGTGCTGTATACCAGAAGTATGTGAGCGGAGGGTTCGGTTCTCCGTCGGCCGCATTTGCCGGCGGTATTGCCGTGATGTTCGGTGATGAGGGAAGCGTTGTGTACACGAGAATCTACGCGATGCTCACCCTGGCGGTTTCCGTATTTGCTCTGACATCGCTTGACACGGCTACCCGTCTGTCCCGCTTCATGTTCGGCGAGCTGTTCCTGCACGAGGGAGAGGCAAACTGGAAAGAGGCAAAGGGCATCCGCAAGCTTCTTGCAAATCCGCTGTTTGCGACGGCATTCATGGTTATCATCGGTTCCACACTGGGCGGCATGTCTCTGTCCGCGATCTGGGCTCTGTTCGGCGCTGCCAATCAGCTTCTGGCCGGCATTGCACTTCTGGCTGTATGCTGCTGGCTGGGTGAAGTCGGCAAGAACAACAAGATGTTCTACATCCCGATGGCATTCATGCTCTGCGCGACGATCACGATGCTGATCATGAAGATCCGCACGGGTATCCTGGATGTCGCATCCGGATACGCAAATGTCAAGACACCGGTATGGGGTGTCTGGTTCCAGCTTATCTTCGCCATTGTCATGGTGATCCTGGCTCTGTTCCTGGTTGCTGAGGCCGTCAATGCGTTCAAGGCGCAGGCCGCCAGAAGAAAGGCCGCTGGGAAGGCCTGATGGCCTGCCGCAAGGCAAATATCGTTATGTTACGGGCGGCCGTTTCTTTTCTGTGAGGGAAGGAGGCGGCCGCTTTTGCCGTATCTGCGCGGCAGGAAGATGCGGAAACGGGCTGCCGGCTGCAATGAGAAAGGTGGAAAAATGGATATCCTTGAATTTCTGCGGCATCAGGATATTCCGGACTCGATGATCCGGGATATTCAGGATTACCGGAAATTTTACAAAGTGGATGACGAGGTGAAGGACCGGGTCACGGTTCCGGAATACAACTACTACGGGAGAGATGTGTGGGAAGAGGCGATCAGCGCGCTTCTGGCCGGCGAAAATCTGCTCCTTTCGGGCCCGAAGGCGACCGGCAAGAATGTGCTCGCGCAGGGGCTGGCCGCAGCTTTCGGCCGTCCGTCCTGGGACATTTCCTTTTATATCAACGTGGATGCGGAGTCGCTCATCGGAACCGACACGTTAAGGGACGGCCAGGTGCAGCTTCGCAAGGGGCTCGTGACGCTTGTCGCGCAGTACGGCGGCTTCGGCGTGCTCGATGAGATCAACATGGCCAGAAATGAGGCTCTGGCGGTCCTTCACGCGGTGCTGGACTTCCGGCGCCTGATCGACATTCCGGGCTACGGCCGGGTGAAGGTAAATGAGGCGGCCCGCTTCATCGGCACCATGAACTACGGCTACGCCGGGACGCGGGAACTGAATGAGGCGCTGGCATCCCGTTTCATGGTTCTGCAGATGCCTGTCATTTCGGAGGAAAACTTACAGCGTCTCATCCGCGACCAGTATCCGGACATCCGTCCGGAGTATGCGGACGAGTTCGCAAGGCTGTTCACGGAGATCCGCAGCAAGTGCGAGGGCGGCGAGATCACGGGCAAGGCGCTGGACCTTCGGGGGCTCCTGGCGGCGCTCCGTATGATCCGCAAGGGACTGCCTGCCGGCAAGGCGCTGGAGATGGGCATTGTCAACAAATGCTTTGACCGGTATGAGCGGCAGCTGGTGGCCGATATCACAGCCGTCCGCATTCCGGCGCAGCTGACGGCGGACCAGGTGTTCACGTCCTGAAAGTGTGTCTGCGGTGGAAATTTCCGATTTTGAAAAGCGAAGAGCCGACAACCTGATCTGGAGCGCCGCGGGGGACTACGGGATTGAGCCGGGATTCCGCGTGTATACGCCGGAGGGAAAGGCCGATCTGTACTGGAACAGTATCGTCGGCGCCGTCTACCGGCACTTTGACCGCGCCAGGCTGACCGCCTTTTATGACCGGTTCCGCGGCATGAGCCTTCAGAGCACGTTTGAGAACCTGTTCTGGATCGGCATGGAGAGTGCGGCGTACGAGCGCGAGAAGGATGAGCGGCGGGTTCTGCCGGCTCTGCGGCAGGATTACTGCAGCAAGAGGCTCGCAGAGGGCATGACGGATGACACGCTCCCGGAGCGGATCCTGAAAGGCCATCTGCACCACTGCCTGGGGCAGCGCTACGAGCTGCCGCTTGAAAGAGACCGGCGGATCCTGGCGGGGCTTGAGAATCTGCGGGGGCTTGATACCGAGCAGGCTGTCGCGAGGCTGACGGCGCTGTTTGAGGAAGAGTTTAACTTCGACAGCACCCACGAACCGGGCGAGCCGGAGGATGATGAAGAGAAACGGCATTTCTCACTTTCGTTCCGCTTTCTGGCGTTTCACAGAAAGCCGGAACTGATCCATCCGCCGATCCGCCGCCTGACATTCGGCATCGCGGAGCATGTGGATGAGTATTCGCTCAACAACGGCGAACCTGTTTACACGGGTGAGGGCCAGATGCGCCGGGGACAGACCGATGAGGGACTGCGCCGCTATATCGAGAATTCCTACGGCGCGCCGATGTACGACGGCGGGCGTGTGCGGCAGATGGCAAAGGAATACTGCGTGGGGCCGCACGCCGGGTGCCGTCTGCACTTCACGCGCGGCGACTACGGCAAGATGCAGCGGGATTTCAACACGTCAGGGCAGAACAGGCGGCGCGCGCAGAGAGCCCAGGCGGAAAATGAAGGGTACTACAACCGAAACAGGCAGGCCTGTCAGATGGCCATCGAGTCACTCACCGAGCGGATCCGGAATGCACTTGTCATGGAACGGGATGATTTTTCCATGCTTTCCGGCAGCGGCAGGCTTGACGCGTCACGCGCGTGGAGAGCCGCGTATCTGCGGGATGAGAGGATCTTTCAGAAACAGATGCGGGGTAATTCCGGGACGCTTGAGGTGCAGCTGCTGCTTGACGCCTCGACGTCGCAGATCCAGCAGCAGCAGACGGTGGCGGCGCAGGCATTTATCATCGCGGAAAGCCTGAGCAGATGTCAGATCCCGGTGTGTGTGAATTCATTCTGCTCCATGAGCGGATATACGATCTTCACGCAGCTGCGCGATTACAACCGGCCGGAGGATGACCGGCGGATCTTCCGCTATTTCACATCCGGCAGCAACCGGGACGGTCTCGGGATCCGGATCGCGGCCGGCCAGATGAAGGGGCTTGCGCAAGACCGCA
>OMUP01000009.1 GCA_900314255.1 uncultured Lachnospiraceae bacterium
CAGGCAGATGGTTCGGATAACCGCGAGGGCGGCACGGACAAATATTTCGTCGCCTCGGTGTACTATATGTATTCCGCGCGGCTGACGGCAAAAGCGGCCTCTGTCCTCGGCAGGAAAAAAGATGATGACAAATACAGCCGCCTTGCGGATGAGGTACTTGCGGCTCTGCGAAGGCAGTATGTGACGGGGCCCGGCCGGCTTTCCATTAACACGCAGACTGCCTATGTCCTGGGCATCTGCTCTGGGCTGTTTGAGACAGAACCGGAAAGACAGCTTGCGGGTGACCATCTGGCGGAGCTGCTGCACGCTTGGAATGATCATCTGGCGACGGGATTTGTGGGAACCCGCCTGATTTGTGATGCACTGACTGAGACAGGGCATGTGCGGGAGGCGTTTACGCTGCTGCTGAACACCGATTACCCGGGCTGGCTGTATGAAGTGAGGCTTGGTGCAACGACCATCTGGGAGCGGTGGAATTCGCTGCTGCCGGACGGAAAAATCTCCGGGACCGGCATGAATTCGCTGAACCACTACGCGTACGGCGCGGTGTGCGGCTGGATCTACCGGTCTGTCTGCGGTATTTCTGTCACGGAAGACGGGCCGGGCGGAACACGCGTGCACATCACGCCGCACACAGATGTGCGGCTCGGGTCTGCGAAGGCTGAGGTGAAAACGGCGGCCGGGATATATACGTCCGGGTGGAAGCTGAAACATGGCGGACAGCGCGTCACCTACACGTTTTCTGTTCCCTTCGGCGGCGAAGCAGAATTTGTCCCGGACCTGCCGCTTGAGAATGTGACGATAAACGGGGAGACGTCAAGTGATCCTGCGGGAAAGGTATTCGGTAAAGGAACATACCTTATTCAGGCAGATATTAAAGGAGCGTGATTTGCCATGAAACAGCACCAGAACTTCCGCTGGCCCGTCAAGACAATGGGGACGGATTATTATCCGGAGCAGTGGGACAGGAGTCTGTGGGAACCGGACCTTTCCAGGATGCTTGACGTGGGAATCAGTGTCATCCGGATCGCGGAGTTTTCCTGGAACCTGGTCGAGCCGGAGGAGGGACGGTTCACGTTTGATTTTTACGATGAATTTCTGTCCCTGTGCGAAAAGAAGGGCATGAAGGTTATCTTCGGCACGCCGACGGCAACGCCGCCCGCGTGGTTGACAACAAAATATCCGGAGGTCCTCAACTGCGACATCAGCCAGCTGCCGTACCGGCACGGAAGCAGGCGGCACTACAATTACAACAGCCCGGTGTACCGGAAAGCAGCCGCCAGAATTGTAGAGCAGGAAGCGGCTCATTACGGAAAGTCACCTGTCATCTGCGGTTGGCAGATCGACAATGAGCTCAACTGCGAGACGGCCGACTTTTACTCGGAGGCGGACAATGCGGCCTTCCGTGTCTTTCTGCAGAAAAAGTACGGCTCGCTTCAGGAGCTCAACCGCGCCTGGGGCACGGCGTTCTGGAATCAGACCTACACAGACTGGAGCCAGGTTCATGTGATCCGCCGTTCGGTGAGCGGAGGCGTGAACCCGCATCAGCACCTGGATTATCTTCGGTTTGTCTCGGAGAGCTGCCTGTCATTTGCCGCTCTTCAGGCGGATATCATCCGGAAATACAAGAAGCCCAGCGATTTCATCACGACCAACGGCATGTTTGCACACCTGGACAATCACAGACTGGCCAATGATATCCTCGACGTATACACATTTGACACGTATCCTGATTTTGCCTTCAGCCTGGGAAACCAAAGCGCAGCGGCGGGTGGAGCTGCGAAGGAAACGCCTGAGACGCTTTTTGACCGGGACAGCTCGAGGAATCTGACGAGAGTGCGCTCGATTTGCCCGCATTTCGGCATCATGGAACAGCAGGCAGGGCCAGGCGGCTGGACGGTCGGAATCCGCCAGCCTTCACCGCGACCGGGACAGATTGAGCTGTGGGCCATGCAGTCCGTCGCGCACGGAGCCGACTATATCGGCTTTTTCCGCTGGCGGACGGCATGCTTTGGCACGGAAATTTACTGGCACGGGATTCTGGATTATGACAGCCGGGACAACCGAAGACTTCGGGAAGTGAAGGATTTCTACCGGAAATTCCGGACGCTTGACGAAGCGGCCGGCGCGGATTACCGCGGCTTTTTTGTGGTTGTTCAGGATTATGACAATGAATTCGACGCTGAGCTGGATGAGTGGCACGGCGCCGTCGCAGCCCCGTCGGGGCAGGGGATTTTTCTGGCGGCGCAGAAGCTGCACACGCCGTACAATGTGGTCAGTCTGAACGATAAAACAGACGCGGCGGAACTGGCCCCGTATCCGGTTCTTCTGTATCCGCATCCGGTGATCATGACAGAAGCGCGGGCAAAGGTTCTGGAAGCGTACGTGGCCGCCGGCGGGACGCTCGTCGTGGGCTGCCGCGCCGGCCTGAAAGACAAAGAAGGCCACTGCGTGATGATGCCGCAGCCGGGGCTGCTTTCGGATCTCACCGGAACCACAGTCGAAGACTTCGGATTTTCCCGTGCGGAAGAAGAAATCCGCGCGCAGATGGCAGACGGGACGGTTTTGCCGGCTCCGGTTTTCCAGGATAT
>OMUP01000046.1 GCA_900314255.1 uncultured Lachnospiraceae bacterium
GAGGATTCAAAAAATGAAAAAGTATCAGAATGGTATGATTAATTAAAGAATATAGTAATGCAACAAGCGGAATCTATTGTAAATAGGGCGACTACAAGGGACTTTATCGGAATTGAGAAGGGGGACCAGATTTTTAATATTGTAAATGCTTATCAAAAATTTAAGAACAGAGTGATGCAGAAATTATTGAGGTGAGGTGATGGTATTGAGTGAAGAAAAAACAGAAGAATTATCTGTGAGAAAAGTTACGAATAAAATCATACAGAAAATAGAAAGTCAGTATGGCAGTCAGAGAGCAGCTATACTTGCCAATCTGCGAAATACCATTGGAAAATCATTGACAGATGCGGAAAATGTATGGCCACTAATGTTTGAAAATATGCCTCAGGAATTTTTAAGCAAGAGTGGAGAGGAAACT
Source organism: uncultured Lachnospiraceae bacterium (assembly GCA_900314255.1). GTDB lineage: Bacteria > Bacillota > Clostridia > Lachnospirales > Lachnospiraceae > UBA4285. The sequence continues at coordinate 419 of OMUP01000046.1, forward strand.
CAAGAAGAAAAAGCTATATTTACGACGTTACAATTGTATGCGATGTGTATGCAAGGTGCTTCAGGAAATGTGAAATCTGACAGCAGTTATAAGGGTTCGATCGGGGCATCATTGAAATCCGGAAGGAGTGCAAGTGATTCAGAGGCACTTGATCGACGATTTAATGTATTAATAACAGCTGATACATTTTCGGAATTAACTTATCACCTGCGTCAGATCATCAAAATAGTTAAGAGTAAAGGAAATATAGCAATAAATTTTCCGAAGCTTGCTGATGATTTATTATGGTTTCAAAGAGGCAGGCAGAAGAGAATTTGCCTACGATGGGCACAGGAATATTATTCTCAACAGCAGAAAGCGACAGATTCAATATCAAAAGAGGAGAACATATTATGAACAATCAGAGACTGTATTTGGATATTCATGCAATTCAGACATTGCCGCCGTCCAATGTGAATCGTGATGATTCAGGAAGCCCTAAAACCGCTCAATATGGTGGTGTTCAGAGAGCGAGAGTGAGTTCACAGGCTTGGAAGAGGGCCATTCGGTCGTACTTTAATGACAACAGTGAAGCAACTCTGGGAGTGCGAACAAAACGGATTGTTAATTATGTTGCAGAACAAATAATAATACTGGATCCCTCTATTAATATGGATAAGGCTATGGAGATGGCTGAATCTGTGGTAAACGATGCCGGAGTAAAGACAGATAAGGATAAAATTGCTAAAGCACTTTTCTTCCTTGGAAAAAAACAAGCGATGGCTCTTGCAGAAGCTGCAATCAGAGGAGAAAAAGATAAAAAGGTTCTGAAAGCATGCCTTAGTAATAATCCCGAAATCGATATTGCATTGTTCGGACGCATGGTGGCGGATGATCCTTCACTCAATGAGGACGCATCTGCGCAGGTTGCGCATGCAATTTCTACCCATGCTGTTCAGACAGAATTTGACTACTATACAGCTATGGATGATATGTCTCCGGAAGATCAGGCAGGGGCAGGGATGCTTGGAACTATTGAATACAATTCTGAGACGCTGTATCGTTATGCGAATGTTGCTGTTCATGAGCTTGTTCGTCAGCTTGGAAACGTGAAGGACGCTGTAGAAGCATTAAAACTATTTGTTGAAGCTTTTTCTAACTCGATGCCGACTGGAAAGATAAACACATTTGCCAATGAGACGCTTCCACAGGTAATAATGGTCAATGTGAGAACAGATAGACCGGTCAGCCTGGTAAGTGCATATGAGAAGCCGGTAAAGTCCCGCAATGGATATGTAGAAGAGTCGGTAGAACGTTTGTTTTCGGAACTGGGTAAGTCAGAAAAATTTGTCGACCCACCAGTATATACTTTTTATGTAACGCAGGTAGACACGCAAAATAAACCGACAGGAAAGGAAGAATCCAGTCTGAAAGCTTTGATTAATGATTTAGGGCAGATTGAAACATTGATGCAGGAAGAGTCTTGATATGAAAACTGTATTGATGAAATTTGCCGGGCCACTGCAGTCATGGGGAACTTCATCGCATTTTGAGATGCGACATACAGACTTGCATCCGTCAAAAAGCGCGGTGATTGGGGTGATTGCAGCTGCGCTGGGCTATCAAAGAGATGAAGAGAATAAAATCCGAGATCTGAACAAACTGCAATTTGCGGTGCGCACGGATCAGGCAGGAAATATAACGGATGACTATCAGACTGCCCACAAATATAAATTCAATCCGTATCCGCTTGTTGAGAGAACCTATGTCACGCACAGGTATTATTTGGAGGATGCTGTATTTGTAGCAGCGGTCGGGAGTGAAAATGATCAATGGCTTGACGAGATAGTATATGCTTTACGCCATCCGTATTTTCAATTGTATATGGGCAGAAGATCCTGCCCGCTTCCGGAAGATTTTATTCTCAAAGTGGTGGATCAGGATGTAATAACTGCCTTGCAGCAAGAGCCGCTGCATTCGTCCGAGTGGTATAGAAAAAGGCATTCTGGACCTGTATTTATTTTTGCAGATGCAAAGCTTCTTCCGGAAAAACCGTCTGCTTTGAGAAGAGATACAATAGCTTCTTTATCCTGGGAAGACCGCAATTATGAATGGAGGCAGGAAGCAGAAACGCATTTTAATGTTTCAAATTGTCAGGAAGAACATGATGCCTTTGGAGCGTTAGGAGATTGATATGTATTTGTCACGTGTTGAAGTGGATGTTAAGAATCGTCAGAAAATACGTGATCTGACTCATGTCGGGGCTTACCACAGTTGGGTAGAGGACAGTTTCCCGGAAGAGGTTGCACAGAAAAAACGCAGCAGAAAGTTATGGCGGCTGGATACGTTAGAGAATAAGCAATATCTTCTAATTGTTAGTGCCGAGAAGCCCAATCTTTTGAAGCTTGAAAAATATGGAGTTGCTGGTACGGCGGAAACGAAAAATTACGATTCCTTTCTGGAAAATATTCATGTAAATGGAATTTATCGTTTCCGCGCAGTACTAAACCCGGTTCATTCAGTATCAGATTCAGACGGAAAAAGAGGAAGGGTA
>OMUP01000062.1 GCA_900314255.1 uncultured Lachnospiraceae bacterium
GCGGTTTATGAAAAAACCTTCATGGCAAGTCCGCGGTCAATGGCGACCCGCGCATCCTTGACTTTAACAATCAGGTTTCCTCCGTTGTTTGACACCACCATCACAGTCGTTCCGGGAACAAACCCGAGTTCAGTGAGATGGTGACGGACAGAATCATTGCCGCCTATGCGGCTGATGACAAATGGCTGTCCGATTTCTGCAAGTGCGATCGGCATGTTATCACCTTCTTCATATAGAAGAGACATACGGGAATACACCAAATGCAATTCTGGTTTCGTATACAGCATCAATGATTCTGTATTCTTACATTGGTTATACATCTCTAACAGAAGAATAATACCATAAAGCTGAAAAAGGTCAAGAACAAAAATCAGAAAACACTATTTACAGTTCTACTAGTCTCTGATAAGTTAGAATAAAGTAACAGGAGGAATCAGTTTATGGACAAGAAAATGCCATTTACATATTATGCGGTGATCGTCAATGAAGGGAACGGAAATACCGGCGTGCTTGCTAAAAGCAGGTATCTGAATTATTACTCATTTGTCAACGGGAAAAACAGGATGAAACAGCTGCTGTCCGTGGGCGAGAGGCCGTGGGATGAGCTGATAGACATGCTGACAGAGCTGAAGGTTAAGGTCGTCGTAGCCAGACGGTTTCTTCCGCGTGAGCTGGCAGCGCTGCAGGAAAAAGGCATCCGGTGCTTCACCTTTGAAGGTGGCACGGATGCCGCGTTTCAGGCCCTGATCGGGGGCGGATTACAAGAATTGTGAGAAGTTTTCAGCAGAACAGCCGGTGCAGCGGTGTGCGTTCGATGAGAATGATGCCGATGCACATGAAAAGATGTTCGATGAAAAGGCTGATGATGATGCCATAGGCGCTGATGAGAACCTTGGTCTGGAAGCCGTAGAAGCTCAGCAGTCCGGAATAAGCCAGAAGCAGGCCGATGAAAGGCATGCTCTCGCCGACTCCGGCGCACAGCCGTTTGAAATCTTTGATTGTGAAGTCAAAATACACGAAACGGCCCGCCACCATAGCGCTCATCATGAAGATCAGATTCATGTACGCATGTTCCCCGTAGCCGATGTAGATGGCCACAAGAAGGATCAGAATGTAGACCGATGAACTGAGACGGATGTTGGCCATCGAATCGGGTGTCAGGGAGCGGATCTTCACAATGACATGGTCAAAGAAGATCGTAATAAACACCGAGAAGAGGATCAGAAAGAGCAGGAAGAAATTCTCCCAGTCATTCCAGATCGTGGCAAAGGGCTCCCTGATCTGTCCCTCATAGATCATGTTCCGGATGCAGATGTATGTGAACATCATAAGCAGCACAGATGTGCTCGAGAAAACGAGCTCGTAAAAACGATCCAGAAAGATCCGTGTATTTGCCCGATTCAGCTGTTTTCTGGTGATCTGCCGGGTGTGACTGTTCCGCCTAGTGCGCTCATACTCGGCTTTTCCTTTGTGTCTTGCGATCAGTGCGATGATCGTCAGGACGATGAACATACCGGCCAGTACGACCAGAAAGAACGGTCCGGTTATGGAAAGATTTGTGTAGTGTCTGTAATAATAACTCATTTTTGCTCCTTCCTCTGACGCCGTCTTTTCAGTATAGCCTTATTTTTCCGGGAAACAAGACCCTGAAAGTGTGGGAAAATACGCATTTATATGGTAAAATAACAAAACAGACAGTGTTTTATGCATGTCTGGAGGTATCTTTTATGACGCAGACAACCTGCATTTATCTGCAGCGCGGCGGTAAGATTCTCATGCTGCACCGGGTGACCAAAAGACACGATCTGAATCACGGCAAGTGGATCGGCATCGGCGGTCACATCGAGGAAGGCGAGACGCCGGAGATGTGCATCCGGCGGGAAGTCCTTGAAGAGACAGGTCTGACCGTCGGTTCCCTGCAGAAGGCCGGTATTGTGGATTTTCACTATGACGATGTCTACGAGCGGGTTTACTTTTTCAAAAGCAGTGATTTTTCCGGAACACAGATTCCATGCAGCGAGGGGATTGCAGAATGGATCCCGAAGGAGAAAATTGCGGATCTGAATCTGTGGGAGGGAGACCGGAAATTCCTGCCGTATCTCTTGTCGGACGAAAAGCTGTTCTTCCGGATGAAGCTGATCTACCGGGCTGATGTGCTGGAGAAAAGTGAGCTTGTCTCGCTTGAAAAAGAAGAAGGATGATGAGAAACAATATGATTACCAGAAAATTGTGGAAAAAAATAACGGGAGCTTTTCTCTGCATGGCCATGGCCGGGACGCTTTTCGGCTGCGGCGGCAGTGCAGCAACAGAGCAGACAACTGTGCCGGATGCGGCGGAGAGTGAAAGCACACAGACGCCCGCGTCTTCCGATAAAGTGGTTCTTCTGATTGACCCGGGTCACGATTCCGCGCATCCGGGAGCAACCGGTATCGGCGGTGTAAAGGAAGAGGATCTTACCCTGCAACTGGGTGAGATGCTGAAGGAAGAACTGCAGCAGTACAGCAATGTGGAAATATATATGACGCGCGAGACATCAGCCTGCCCGTATCCGGATGCGGCCAGTTCCGTCGAGGACAACCGGCAGCGCTGTGCCTATGCGGAGGAAATCGGCGCTGATTTCATGATTTCCCTGCATTTTAATTCCGGTTCAGGTGATGAGACGGCTAACGGCTCGATGGTCCTGATCCAGAATACCAACTATGAACCGACATACAATGAGATGGGACAGGAGCTCGGCAATCTGATCCTTTCCAATCTGTCGACGCTGGGCTTTGCCGACAAAGGTCTTCAGACAAAGGATATGACCGATGATGTTGAGCCGGAGCAGCAGACATATCCGGACGGAAGCCGCTCGGATTACTATGCGATTCTGCACCACGCAAAGCTTCACCATGTTCCGGCGGTCATCGTCGAGCACGGTTTTATCACAAATCAGGAGGACCTGAACCGGATCAGCGGTACGGAAAATCTTCAGAAACTCGCTGGTGCGGACGCACAGGCAATTGTCACATACTTCGGACTTACGAAGTGAGGGAGATAAATGGCGGAACGTATTATCAGCAGTATGAGTTCACTGGTCACAGTCGGAAACTACACTTTTCCGCTGTATCTGATTCTTCTGGCCGGGTTCGGGACGGCTCTCGCCGCCGCAGGCATCTACATGCTGATATTCCTTCTGGCGGTGCGCCGCTTTGATCCGTCTGCTGAGGCAGTTCCGGTACGGGCGGCTTTTCCGATCCTGGCGTTTACCTGGGGATTTGTCATTGTCGTGCTGACGTGCTCCCGGGATCCGTCATACGAGGAACCGTTCGGGAGATTTCTGGAGTCGTATTATTCGGCCTGGACCAGCGCCTCGGTTTCTCAGTGGGAGAATATTTTCCTGAATATTGTGCTCTTCGTGCCGCTTGGATTCTTTGTTTCGGGCTGTCACCGGAAACTGAACCTGGCGGTGCCGGTCGTGTTTGTGTGCGCACTGTATTCATTTGCCATTGAGGTGTATCAGTACTATTCGCTGACGGGATATGCGGAAGTCGATGACATCGTGGACAATGCATTCGGCAGTCTGATCGGCTGCGGGCTGTATTATATCGCGAGGTCGCTGCTGCGCTACTGTCACGATCATCTGCTGCGGCGGATTCTGTTCGGTCTGACGCCAGTATTCATCTGCATCGGCACGACTGCCGCGATCGTGACCGTGTACCGGACGAAGCCGTACGGCAATTTCGCGACGTCTGTGCTGTATCCGCAGAAGACGTATTCCATGTACATTTCCTGGGAAGTTCCGGAAACGCAGATGGAAGACCCGGAACAGACTGTTTCAGGAATCTTTCAGACGCATGTGGGGACAGAGCAGGAAGCGTTCGATCTGGCCGGAAAGATATTTTCGTCATTCGGCGAGACGGCGGATGACTGGAGCCTTTCGACCAGTGACGGCGTCACGACAGTTGCCACGGACGACGGCCGCTACACCATGGAGATCCAGCTGAACGGCATGCGCTATACATTTTATCCGACGGCAAATGGCGGCGATTTCTCAGGTATCAGCTCGTCGGCGGCAACCATGAAAGAAACGAGAGTCCGCAGTGAACTTGAGCGCTTCGGATTTACGCTTCCCGACGACGCGACGTTCCGGGATAATTCCGACGG
>OMUP01000098.1 GCA_900314255.1 uncultured Lachnospiraceae bacterium
CACTATGCCCTGCAGATTCTGACGCGCCGGGAAAACGGGAAGACGATCTACACACCGACGGCCGATGAGCTCGCCGGGCAGTGCAGGGAGATTCTGATCGATGAGTATCAGGACAGCAACCGGCTGCAGGAGGAGATTCTGAACGCCGTCAGCCGCACGCGGATGGAGGGCGCGAAAAACAACATCACGATGGTCGGCGATCTGAAGCAGAGTATCTACCGGTTCCGTCAGGCCGACCCGGAGCTTTTTGCCGAAAAGAGCAGAAGCTACCCGAAGGACGGAGAGGACTTCACGAAGATCATGCTCAGCCGGAATTTCCGCAGCCGCCGGGGTGTGATCGATTCGGTCAACGCAGTCTTTTCAGATGTCATGTCTGATGCGGCCGGCGGGACCGATTACGGGGAAGAGGAGGCGCTGCAGTTCGGATTCTCTCCGTATGAGACAGCGCCAAAACCTGAGTCCGGGAGGATATTTGCCGGGGATGACGGCCGGACGGAGGTATACGTGATTCCGGGCGATCAGACCGGCGACGGGCGGCAGGCGCAGGCTCTGCTTATTGCTGAGAAGATCCGCGGGCTGCTCGCAGGCGGCTGGCAGGTCTACGACGCGCATGAAGGCTCGTACCGGCCGCTTGCCAAAAAGGACATCGCGGTGCTCGTGCGTTCGGCGGCGCAGGCGGTCCCGGTCCTCGTGCGCACGCTTGAAGACGCCGGGATTGACTGCTATGCGGAATCGCGCAGCGGCTTCTTTTCGGCGTGGGAGATTCAGCAGGTCGTGAACCTGCTGCAGCTGATCGACAATCCGCTGCAGGATATCCCTGCGGCGGCGGTGATGCTCTCCTTCTTCGGCGGCTTTTCAGCCGATGAGCTCACCACCGTCCGGCTGGCAGGCCGGCATGTGCAGGAGGAGTCCGGAAAGAAGAGGCGTCAGGACACATTTCTTTGGATGACGGTAAATGAACTTGCAAGTGGCGGAGGAGACTCGGTTCCCGCTCCGCTTGTCCGCAAGTGTCAGGAATTTGCCGCGCGTGTGAATACATGGCGGGAAAACTCGCGGGTGCTTTCGGTGCACGATCTGGTGTGGGAACTGGTGTGCGACACCGGATTCTACCGGTACGCCGGGACGCTCAAAAGCGGCAGGCGGCGCACGGCCAACCTGGACAGTCTGCTTGGCTACGCTGCCGGGTTTGATCAGACGGGGTACCACGGTCTGTTTCAGTTTCTGCGCTACATCGGACAGATCCAGGCGTCCGATGAGATCGCGATCGGCGAGCGCGCGGCGGTCCGTGAAGAGGATGATGTCGTGCGGATCATGACGATCCACAAGAGCAAGGGCCTGGAATTCCCGGTCGTCTTCGTGGCGGAGATGGGCAAGGATTACAAGACGGGCCCGGAAAACCCGAGAGTGACGGCGTCGCGGGAAGGCGGGCTGACGTTAAAGCCGCTGGACGAGAGCAGGCGGGCTGCGGGCGACGGCCTGATGTGGAACATCGAAAAGCGTCGCAGCGAGGCAGAGGACAAGAGCGAGGAAATGAGGCTTTTGTACGTGGCCATGACCCGCGCCAGGGAAAAACTTATCCTGGTCGGATCCGTGAAGCGCACGGCGGAGGAAAAAAGGCAGGGCGCGCTCATCCGCTGGGACAGCGCGAAACGCCAGTCAGAGGAAGGCGGCCGGAGCGTTGAAAGCGTTCTGTCCGGGAAAAACTACTTTGATCTTGTGATGCCGAAGGTCCTGTCGCTCATGGAAGATGGCGGAAAGTCGCCATTTGTCATGGAGGAGCGGCCTGGGGAGCTGTTCCTTGAGGGCGCGGCGCGCGAGACTGTTCCTGTGAGAAATGTAACGGCTGAGGAAACCGGGAAAGAGGAGGTCGTCTGGCGCGGTGAGCCGTATCCGTACCCGCTTCTTGTCCGGCAGAAGCCGAAGGTCTCGGTGTCCGAGATCAAGCGGCAGATGTTTGAGGAGGAGCAGCTGGAGAGGGCCGGGTCGGAAGCGGACTTCCTGAAGGAGGCGGCGCGGCGCGAGGCGGAAAGCGGGGAACGCACCGTTCCGCGGTTTCTGCAGACAGAGAAGCGCTACAGCGCACCGGCCAGAGGCACAGCGTACCACCGGATCATGGAGCTAATTGACTTCACAAATGCGCAGACGCCGGGACAGGTGAAGGAACAGATCGGGCAGATGCTTGCGGACGGGAAGATCAGCCAGGAGACAGCCGACTGCGTGCAGTACAGCAAGGTCGCGGCATTTTTTGCGACGGACCTCGGGAAAAAGGCCGCGCAGGCGGCCCGCGAAGGAACGCTGCACCGGGAACAGCCGTTTTTGTTTGAGAGAGCGTACGGAGGGAAAATACAGCCCACGGGGGCGCAGCAGGATCTTCAGCTGGTGCAGGGCGTCATTGACCTGTACTTTGAGCTGGACGGGCAGCTGTATCTGGTCGACTACAAGACGGACCGGGTGAAAGGCGCAGAGGGAGAAAAAGAGCTGCGTGACCGCTACCAGGTGCAGCTGGATCTGTACGCGCAGGCGCTCGAGAAGGCGGCGGGGCAGAAAGTTGCGTTTAAATATATTTATTCATTTGCCATGATGAAAGAATTGTTGTCATGAACGGCCGCGGAGGCTATAATTGAATAAGTTTATGCAGAAATGCACCCTCTTTCAGGATGCATGAAAGGATAGATTGGCATGAAGAGATCATATTTCATTGATTACAGCAGCAAGAAGAAGGTGCCGGCCACGCAGGAGGACCGCGACAAGCTCACGGCCGAGATGAAGGCGGTCGACAAGGTGCAGGACGCATCGATCAGCGAGGACGGTCTTGTGATCACCATTGAGGCGGAGAAGCTTGAGGACTACACGCCGATCATGGACACGATTGTCAATGTTTTCCGCCGCTGGGACGATACGTCGGAGGTTGAGTTCCGGTTTGACCTGAACAAGGACAACCTGTAAGCTGCCGTCAACCATACTTTCCGGAGTCGGAGGAGACCTGAGCAAAGGCCTTCTCCGATTCTTTCTGCCAAAAAAACAGGAGAAGTTATGCCCGATTATTCTGAGGAAATAAAGAAGAGAAGAACATTTGCCATTATTTCGCACCCGGATGCCGGTAAGACGACGCTGACGGAGAAGTTCCTGCTGTACGGCGGGGCGATCAATCTGGCGGGGTCGGTCAAGGGGCGCAAGACGGCCCGGCACGCGGTGTCCGACTGGATGGAGATCGAGAAGGAGAGAGGTATTTCGGTGACATCCTCCGTGCTCCAGTTCAACTACGGCGGCTACTGCGTGAATATTCTGGACACGCCGGGCCATCAGGACTTCTCGGAGGATACATACCGGACGCTGATGGCGGCGGACTGCGCGGTCATGGTCATCGACGGCAGCAAGGGCGTCGAGAAGCAGACCATCAAGCTGTTCAAGGTCTGTGTGATGCGGCACATTCCGATTTTTACCTTTATCAACAAATTCGACCGGCAGGCCAAGGATCCTTTTGATCTGCTGGACGACATCGAGAACGTGCTGGGCATCGCGACCTGCCCGGTCAACTGGCCGATCGGATCCGGCAAGGATTTCAAGGGCGTGTACGACCGGGACACGAAGGAAGTGTCGCTATTCACCGCGGCCATGAACGGCCAGCGCGAGGTGGCGACGGAGGTTCTGCCGCTGTCGGATCCGCGTCTTGAGGAGGAAATCGGCAACTACTTCCTCGGGAAACTCAACGATGACATCGAGCTTCTCGACGGCGCCAGTGCGGAATTCGACCTGGACAAGGTGCGCGCCGGTTCGCTCACGCCGGTGTTCTTCGGCTCGGCTCTGACTAACTTCGGCGTTGAGACGTTCCTGCAGCACTTCCTTTCGATGTCGCTGCCGCCGACGCCGCGGATGAGCTCGATCGGCGAGATCAGCCCGTACCGCCCGGATTTCAGTGCATTTGTCTTCAAGATTCAGGCCAACATGAACAAGGCACACCGCGACCGCATCGCGTTCATGCGCATCACTTCGGGAAAGTACACGGCGGGCATGGAAGCCTGGCACGTGCAGGGCGGCCGCAAGATCCGCCTCTCAAAGTCAACGGAGATGATGGCCGACGAGCGGCACCTGGTGGACGAGGCTTATGCCGGCGACATCATCGGCGTCTTTGACCCGGGCATCTTCTCGATCGGCGACACGATCTGCGAGTCCGACGAAAAGTTCACCTTCGAGGGCATCCCGACCTTCGCGCCGGAGCACTTCGCGCGCGTGCGCCAGGCCGACACCATGAAGCGCAAACAGTTCGTCAAAGGCATCAGCCAGATCGCCCAGGAAGGCGCGATTCAGATCTTCCGCGACCGCAACTCCGGCATGGAGGAAATCGTAGTCGGCGTGGTCGGCGTCCTGCAGTTTGACGTCCTCCAGTTCCGTCTGAAAAATGAATACAATGTTGAAATTGCGCTCGACCAGCTGCCCTACGAGTACATCCGCTGGATCGAGAATCCGCTTGACTTCCCGCCTGAGAAGATCGTCGGCACCACCGACATGCGCATTGTCGAAGACCTCAAGGGCCGCCCGCTGCTGCTCTTCATCAACGCCTGGAGCCCGCAGATGGTTCTGGACCGCAACAAGGGGCTGAAGCTTTCCGAGTTCGGGAAAAACGCGTGATATAAGAATACATGAGAAATGCAGGTGAAATGCGTCAGAAATGCAGTTGGAATGCATGGGAAGCGCAGATGAATGCATGAGAAATGCAGGTGAAATGCGCCGGAATGCCAGGTGCGGGGCACCGGGCATTTAAAATAAGGGGGACGTGACATGAAGGAAGATGGTGAAATCTACACGGCAGACGAGACTCGCTACGAGAAGATGAAGTACAACCGGGTCGGAAAGAGCGGCCTGAAGTTTCCGGCGGTGTCTCTGGGGTTCTGGCACAATTTCGGCGACAACAGCTCGTTTGAAAACATGCGCGCGATGATGCGCACGGCATTTGACAACGGAATTACCCAGTTTGATCTGGCCAACAACTACGGCCCGGAAATCGGCGCGGCGGAGAGAAACTGCGGGAAGATTCTCGCGGAGGATTTCAAGCCGTACCGCGACGAGCTGGTCATCACAAGCAAAGCCGGATACGACATGTGGAAGGGGCCGTACGGAAACTGGGGCAGCCGCAAGTACCTGATCGCGAGCTGTGATCAGTCGCTTAAGCGCCTCGGACTTGATTATGTCGACATTTTCTATCACCACAGACCGGATCCGGACACGCCGCTTGAGGAGACGCTCGGCGCGCTGAAGACGCTGGTCGACAGCGGCAAGGCGCTTTATGCCGGAATTTCCAATTACAACAAAGAGCAGACAGAGGCAGCAGTTGCGATGGCGAAGGAAATGCATCTTCCGCTCATCGTGAACCAGCGCCGCTATTCGATCTTTGACCGGACGATCGAAAAGGACGGCACGAAGGCGTACTGCGCGAAGGCAGGGCTTGGCATCATTGCTTTCAGTCCGCTCGCCCAGGGCCTGCTTACAAACCGCTACTTAAACGGCATCCCATCCGACAGCCGCGTCGCAAGAGACCACCGTTTCCTGCACGCAAGCGATCTGACGGAAGAGAAGCTTGCCAAAATCCGCGCGTTAAATGACCTTGCGGCCCAGCGCGGCGAGACGCTTGCCGAGATGGCACTGGCGTGGGTCGAAAAAGATTCCGACGTCTGCTCCGTGATCATCGGCGCATCCAAGCCGGAACAAATTCTCGACAACTGCCGCTTCACGCAGCACGCCGGCTTCACGGAAGAAGAACTGAAGAAAATCGACGAAATTGTCGGATGACCAGGCAGAACGCCGCTTCCTGTATAGATTAGGGGACGGCGTTTTTTCTGCTTCCTGCGATTGATGGGTAGTAGTTTAGGCTATGTTATGCCTGCCTGGCAGCGAAAATTGATTTTTTCTAGTTTCCGGTGATCTATGGGAGGGAGTTTAGTCCGGTCAGACAGCGGAAATTTTGTTTTTCTTGTTTCCGATGACGATTTGGGCCTGAATTGGCCGTTCCGCGCATCGGAATTGACTTCTTTGGTGTCTCCGCTGACATTTAGGGCTTAAATCACCCGTTTGGGGCATCGGACTGACTTGTTTTTCCGAATTTAGCTGACTCACTGGTCTTAGAACACCCCGCCGGCGCATCGGAAACAAGCTTGTTCATCATTTCCGCTGACCCGCAGGGCTGGCTTTAAGCGAAGAGCACCGGAGCAAAAAAAGAGCTGACATTTCTGCCAGCCCCTCCCCATAGCAAATGTCACCCTCCATGCGTGCCATTGTACAGTTAGCGCAATAAAATTGCAACAAAATTGTAAATATTTATTGTGCTCTTTTTATTTTTTGTGATATTGTATAAATGTTTACTATGGCTTTGGCAGGCTGCTCTGCCGGCAAGCCCGTTTCATGCACAATAAGAGTGGGAAATGCCATGAAGATACGAAAATTCATCACCGGAAAAGTGAAGCGCACGGCGGCTGGGCTGCTGGCCGGGACCTGCCTCACGGCGCTGTTCGCATCGGCTATACCGGCGATCACGGGCGCAAGTGTCTCTGCCGATGACGCATTTGAGCAGAGTCTGGACGAGGAAGGGTTCCCGGAAGATTACAAAGAAGCGCTCCGTGAGATTCACGAGCAGTACCCGCTCTGGACGTTCAAGGCGGATCACCTCGGGATCAGCTGGGACACAGCCACGGCCAATGAAGAAGAGAGCGCCGACGGGTACCGCAAAAATCTTGTGAGTGCGAACGCCATCTCGTCCTGGAAGAGCACCAGCACCCGCGCCTTCAATTATTCCACGGGCACGTGGTACGGCCTGGACGGCAGTTCATGGGTACAGGCGTCCGACGAAATCGTCGAATACTACATGGATCCCCGGAATTATCTGGACAGCACACATATTTTCGCATTCCAGAGACTTTCATATTCCGGCACGGAGACGGAGAGCGGCGTCGCAAGCATCATCAGCGGCACGTTCATGGAAGATTCCTCTGACCAGCTGACGTACGACGGCCAGACCTTCACCTATCCGACTGCTATTTTATATGCCGGTGAGCTGTCCGGCGTCAGCCCGTATCACCTTGCGGCCCGCATCCGCCAGGAGCTGGGTGTGAGTGGTTCGGACAGCGTGTCCGGAACGCTGCCGGGTTACGAAGGCTATTACAACTACTACAACTGGAATGCCTCGACAACCTCAAATCACACGGCAATCGAGAACGGTCTGCTCTATGCCATGACGACAAATGAGACGTACCTGCTTCCGTGGAACACGCGCATGCGTTCCATCATCGGCGGCGCCATTCGTCTGGGCAAAAACTACATTTCGGTTGGGCAGGACACCATCTATTACGAAAAATTTGACCTGAGCGGCTACTGGCACCAGTACATGCAGAATATCCAGGCGCCGTACTCCGAGGCGGTCAGTGCCTCGAAGGCGTACACCGAGGAGATGAAGCAGAATATGGCACTGGAATTCACGATTCCGGTTTACGATGGCATGCCGTCAAGTGCGTGCCCGATGCCGACCGGAGACGGCAATCCGTCCAACTGCCTGACAAGTCTGACGGTTGACGGCTGGTCGCTGACACCGACATTTTCCATGTATACGAATGAATACTCACTGATCGTACCGAACGACACGGCTTCTGTCACCATCGACGGCACGGTTCCGGTATCCACGGCAAATATCAGCGGGCTCGGCACGTTCTCGCTGGCAGAGGGCATCAATACCTTTGAGATCACAGTCACGGCCGAAAACGGCACGACGAATACCTACACGCTCACCATCACGCGCAGACAGAGCTCGTCCGGAAACGGCGGCGACAATGGCGGCAGCGGGTCAGATGATACAGATGATACCGGTCACAGCTGGGTGCGCGGCGACGCGAACGGGGACGGAAAGGTGACCATTGCGGATGCTGTGCGCATCAAGAATTATCTGCTGGGAACGCGCACGCTGGACGGCGATGAGATGCTGGCGGCCGATGCGAATTCCGACGGACAGGTTTCGATCGCGGATGCCGTGCGCATCAAGAATTATTTGCTCGGCACCAAGACGATCGAACCGTGAAAGGTATGAGGGTGTTTTATGTTTAATCAACTGATCAGAGGAAAGCGCGGAATCCAGGCGGTTCTGCTTTCCATGCTCGTCGGACTGTTTCTGCTTTTTGCCGCACCGGAAAAGACTCTGGCATCCGGTTCTGTCAATGTGAGTGTTTCTTCTGCTTCCGGCGACGTAGGAAGTCAGGTTACGGTCAACATCAATGTCTCGGCAGACGGCGCGGTCTCCGGGACGGATTTCGAGGTCAACTTTGATCCGTCGGTTCTTTCTCCGGCGGACGGCAGCGGCGGCTCAACGGCGCATATTGCAGACATTTCAACGTATACGGACAAGACTTTTTCCCTCACCTTCAACGTGGTTGGAGCCGGTTCCTCATCTGTTTCAGTCGCTTCTTCATCCGCACAGTTCATTTCAGAAGATGAGGATGTGATGGCGGTCTCTGCCTCTTCCGGCACAGTGACCGGTACGGTGGCAGATTCCGGAAATTCAGGCAATTCCGGCAGTTCCGACTCGGGAAACTCTGGCAGTTCGAATTCCGGGAGCTCTGACTCCGGCAGTTCCGGGTCCGGAAGTTCGGATTCCGGGAGCAGCGATTCAGGCAGCGCGGACTCCGGCAATTCCGGTTCCGGGACAGTGCTTGACGGAAACACGTCTCTTTCTTCACTTGATGTGTATCCAGGCTCCATCGGCTTTTCTTCTGACACCTACAGCTATTCGGTGGACGTGTCCTCGGACACGGATCAGCTGCAGGTCAGCGCGGTGCCGGCTTCCGGCACATCGCGTGTCAGTGTGTCCGACACGTCTCTTGCGCTGGGCGACAACACGGTGACCATCACTGTCACTGCGGAAAATGGCGCCATAGCGCAGTATGTGCTTAACGTGCGCCGGGGAGCCGCGGAGACGACAACGCAGGAATCGACGACACAGGAGTCGACAACAGAGGAGACTTCGACGGAAGAAACAACCACCGTGCAGACGGTAACGGTGCTCGGAACGGTTGTGAGTCCGGAGAAAACATTTGACATCCTGGAGCTTCCGACCGGCGTATCGGTTCCGGCCGGGTTCACGCCGGTCACGGTCACCATCGGCGGCAGCGATTACACGGCGTATCAGAACAGCACCGGCATGGTGATTTTCTACGGGCGCCCGGCGTCGGATGACGACACGGATCTGTCGGGGGTGGGCTGGTACAGCTATGATGCTTCCGACGGCAGCATTCAGGCGGTGCCGGAGCAGCTTCTCGGCCAGACGACATC
>OMUP01000099.1 GCA_900314255.1 uncultured Lachnospiraceae bacterium
GAGGACTTACAACATCTCGATGTGAGTATATTTAATCACATTTTGAGTGGCAGGATTCTTGCATTGGGAGCTACAATTAAAGATATCGCAGACCGGCTGGGGGTTTCCGTCAGCACCGTATCCAAGGGGCTTAACGGTGCGAGGGATATCAGCGAAAAGCTGCGCCAGTCTGTGCTGGAAACCGCCGTGGAAATGGGATATGAAAACCGCCGCGCCAGAAAAAAAGACAAACGCACAATGGCTGTTTTCATCGAAAACATGGATTACAAGTCGCCGGGTGACTTCGGGTACGACATCGTGCTGGGGTTTAAGCAGGCGGCCTTCGCGGCTTCCTGGGACGTCGAACTGATTCCGGTCACGCCGGAATTTCAGGAAAAAAGCCGCTACGACACGCTGATGATGGAAAAGAGCTGCAAGGGCGGCTATCTCCTGGGATTTTCTCTGGAAGATCCCTGGATGCACCAGTTAAAAGACGTCAGCATTCCAACTGTGCTTCTTGACAACAAGGTAGAAAACCCGTACGTCTCGTATATCGGCACAGATACGGAGGACGCCATCGACAGCGCCATCTCCTATCTCATCAGTCTCGGCCACGAGAAGATCGCATTTCTTGACGGTTCCACCGGTTCCATGATCTCAGACGACCGCATGGCGGCCTATCTGACATCGCTTAAAAAACACCATCTGCCTATTGAACCGAATATGGCCATTTACTCCTATTTCACGGCGGATGCAGCTCACTACCATGTACCGGGAATCCTGGATCTCGGAGCCACCGCCATCCTTTGCGGCAATGATCTGATCGCCAAGGGTGTCATCGAGAGCTGCCAGGCGCAGGGCATGAAAGTGCCGTACGACGTATCGGTCATCGGTTACGATGACATTCCTCTCGCCGCTGAACTTAAGCCGTCTCTGACAACCATCCGGCAGGACAGGACAGCCATCGGCCGAAGCGGCTTCTTCACACTCTCTTCCATGATGAGCGGCACCAACATCAGTAAAACACTGTTGCGTGCTGATCTTGTCATCCGGGATTCCACCGCCACCGCAAAACCACGTCTCGTGACCAGGCGCAACATCGACACCGACAGCGTACTCTGCAAAAACCCACTTCTCTACGAACGCTACGCCTGAAAGCCAAATCAGCACAATCCATCCAGCCGCTTCCGCGCATCTGCCGGAAGCGGCTTTTTCTCTGAGAGACCAAGATGAGATGCAATTGACCGGACGTATTGCGAAGAAAACTGCAATTTGCAAACGAATTGCATATTGACAGATTCTCCTGTCCGTGTATAATAGACGCTGCACTGAAATGCAAATGAATTGCAAATGTGAGGCAGGAATTGGAATACAGAACAAAGTACCGCGACTGGATGCAGAAATATTTCGCAGACCATGCCGATGAAAAGGTACGGGCAAAGGATATATACGAAAAAATGACAGCGGACGGATTTGCCGTCAATCTGACGACAATCTACAGAAATCTGGACCGTCTCGAAAAAGAAAAGGTCCTGCAGGGACACAAGACCGGTGGTGAAGACGAGAAATTCTATCAGTACATGCAGCCGAAGATGGACTGCGGCAGCCACCTGCACCTGCTGTGCAGCCGCTGCGGAAAGATCATCCACCTGAACTGCGGATTCATGCAGGAGATTTCCGAGCACCTGATGAAAGAGCACGGTTTTTCCCTTGACTGCCGCGAGTCGATGCTGGTAGGGCTGTGCGCGGACTGCAGGGCACAGCTGGCGGAAAAAGCAAAGAAAGAGGAGGCGGAATGGAAATGATACTCGACGCGCTGCTGGACGCAGCCATTGACACGGTAAAACTGATTCCGTTTCTGTTTATAACCTATCTGATCATGGAGGCGCTGGAGCGGAAAACCTCCGGCCACACGACCAGTCTCATGTCTCGTGTCGGGCGCTTCGGCCCCATCGTGGGCGCGCTCGTCGGCATTGTGCCGCAGTGCGGTTTTTCCGCAGCTGCCTCAAGTCTTTACGCCGGCGGCCTCATTTCCATCGGATCGCTGCTGTCGGTGTTCCTGTCCACTTCCGATGAGATGCTTCCGATCTTCATTTCGGAGCAGGTCGCCGCGCCGACGATTCTGAGAATTCTCATCAGCAAAGCTGTCCTGGGCATGTTGTCCGGTCTGCTGGTGGATTTCCTGCTGCGCTTCACGAAATACCGCAGCAAAACCGAGAAGCATGTGCGCGACCTCTGCGAAGAAGAGCATTGCGGCTACGAGGAAGAAGAAGGCTCCGTCCTCCATTCTGCCCTGGTTCACACCCTGCACATCGTGCTCTTCGTATTTCTCATCACGGTCGCTCTGACGATCGCCGTTGAAAGTCTCGGAGAGGAGCGCGTTGCCGGATTCCTGACCGGAAAGCCCGTTATCGGCACATTCCTCGCCGCGCTGTTCGGACTGATTCCGAACTGTGCAAGTTCCGTGCTTATCACGCAGCTCTATCTGGACGGGATGCTCGGCGCGGGACAGATGATGGCCGGTCTTCTCGTAGGAGCAGGCGTCGGTCTGCTGGTCCTTTTCCGCACCAACGACAGGCACCCGAAGGAAAATGTCAAAGTCGCTCTTCTGCTCTACTGCATCGGCGTTTTCTGGGGGCTTCTGATCGAACTTCTCGGCATAACATTCTGATACTTCTCTGCAGCGTACAGGCGGACTTTTTGAGCGCCCGCCTTTTTCTATTGACCTGGAAAGCGGCAAGGTGCCGTATCCTCTGATCCCGGATTCACGCCCTGCCACGATCCGCCGATCTGTTGAAAGGTCGCTGAAGCGTCTGAACACAGATCACATCGATCTCAAAACAAAGTAAGCCAAAAGTGCACCCCGGGCCGGAAACAAACGCCAGCCTCAGGGTGCACTCTTTGATTCATCAGAAATAAATGATGTGGATTCATAAGTATGATAACCGGATCGCTGCGCGCTGCGCGCTCTCGCGATCCTCCCTCATCTCGGGCTCTCGTGTGGCTTCGCCCCACTACGCCCTCGCTGAGGGGCGTGTCAATAAGTCATTCACCCACTGTTGCACAAGTGCAACGTGGGTGATGACTTCTGACACTGTTATCATATAAATCAGTAATTCTCAGCTCTTACTTCAAAATAGGACTGCGGGTGTTTGCACACCGGGCATACGTCCGGAGCCTCTGTGCCCACAACGATGTGGCCGCAGTTGCGGCACTCCCACACTTTCACTTCGCTCTTCTTGAAGACTTCCTGCATCTCAACATTCTTGAGAAGCTTGCGGTAGCGTTCCTCGTGGGTCTTCTCGATTGCAGCGACCCCGCGGAACTGTTCTGCCAGTTCATGGAAGCCTTCCGCATCGGCATCCTTTGCCATCCGGTCGTACATATCGGTCCACTCATAGTTCTCGCCATCAGCGGCTGCCTTCAGATTTTCGGACGTGTCGCCGAGCAGCCCCAGTGCCTTAAACCACAGCTTCGCGTGCTCTTTTTCATTTTCTGCCGTCTTTAAGAACAGCGCCGCGATCTGCTCGTATCCGGCCTTTTTGGCCACGGACGCGAAATACGTGTACTTGTTTCTCGCCTGGGACTCTCCCGCAAAAGCCTCCAGAAGGTTCTTCTCTGTCTTCGTTCCGGCGTAAGGATTCTTCTTTTCCTCCTGCACGGCCACAAAAACGTCCTTCTGATGGCACTTTGGGCATTCCTTCGGCGGCTCTTCGCCTTCATACACATACCCGCAGACTTTGCATACCCACTTCATCGTTTTTCTCCTTTCGCATGACTGCTTTCACGACTGCTTCTGATATCTACTTTATCACAAAATCAGCGTATTTTACACTTTTTCTGTCATGCGTTTTGTCTTCCGGTTCAGAAGGAACAGGAAGATGGCGCCGCAGATGATGAGTTCAAAGCACATCGCGGACCAGACGCCGGCCAGGCCGATGCGCCGGGAAAGAACCGCTGCCAGCGGCAGACGGATGCCCCACATACAGATCAGATTGACGACGGTAGAGGTAAGCGTGTCGCCGCTTCCGCGGAACACGCCGGATACGACGATGGACGCAGCAAACATAGGCTCCGCGAACGCTTCGATCCGCAGCACCGAGACAGCCAGCGCGCGGACTTCCTCCACTGGTGTGATGACACCGATGATCTGCGGCGCAAAAATATACATCAGAACGCCCGTTCCGCCCATGACAAGCATGCCGAAGGCTGTGGCAAGAAATGCGAGGCGGCGGGTCAGATCCTGCCGGCGGGCGCCGATGGTCTGGCCTGTGATGGTGGTTGCCGCTGACGAAATGCCGTACCCCGGCATGTAACAGAGCGCTTCCGCAGTCACCGCGAAGGAATTCGCGGCAATCGCGATGGTACCGAGCGGAGCGACAATCCGGGTGGACACAACCTGAGCGCCGCCGGTGAGAACATTTTCCGCGCCGATCGGCCATGCGATCCGGACAGCTTTCGCAAATTCTTCACAATAAGAGCTTTCCGTCTTTTCCCGGCGCAGGTGCAGTTTTTCCGAGCGCACGAGCAGGAACCAGAGCATAAGAATCATGCAGGTGAACTCCGCGGCAGCGGTGCCGAGCGCCGCGCCGGCAACGTCCATGCCGAATCCGAAGACGGTAAGCTGTCTGCCAAACACCAGAACCGTGTGCGTGGGGAAAATGAAAAGCATGTTGTAGAAGACATCCAGCGCGCACATGAAGATGTTCAGAATACTGGGGACTTTCATGTTCCCGCTGCTCTGCAGCATGCCGCCGGCAGTGTATTCCAGGTTGAAAGCCGGCATGCCAAGGCCGAAAATCAGGAAATACTGCGAAGCCTTCCCGCAGATTTCCGGCGCGCCGCCGAGCCACACCGGCAGCTGCCGGTGAATCAGAACCGCAATCATGGAAAATGCAGCCGAAACCGCCAGCACAGTCAGAAGGCCGTGCCGGACAAGACTCCTCGCTTCCGCGTCTTTTCCTGCGCCGATTCTGTGCGCGACCTGCACGTAAAAACCAACGCCGATCGACGCAGACACTCCGTCAAGCAGCCACGTCGACGATGAAACAATGCCAATGGCGGCGGAGCTTTCGGCTCCGAGATGTCCCACCATCGACGCGTCGATATACTGCATGATAACAGAAGAAACCTGGGCAAGTATCGCCGGGACGGCGAGCTGGATGACCATCCAGATCTGCTCCGTACGGCTCAGATTTTCTCCCGCCCGCATCCGGGCCAGGAGATCCTTTTTGTTTACATTTGTCATGAACCTGATTTTATCTTTTTCCAATAGTCACTGTACATCCGGTCCGCCTTCTCGCCGAGGTACACGAAGGTTTCGCAGCGGTCCAGAACCGACTGATCCGGGAAAGCGACCGGCGAATTGCGGATCTGCTCGTCCTCGATCATCTCCTGGGCGGCGGTGTTCGGCGTCGAATACGTGATGTACTCAAAATTCTTAAGTGCGATGTCCGGACGGCACATGAAGTTGATCCAGGCCTGCGCATTTTCCGCATTTCTGGAGTCCTTCGTGACGCACCATGCGTCGATCCAGACATTAGATCCCTCGTCCGGGACTACATAGGCAAGGTCTGGGTTTTCTCTGGCGCAGTAGATCGCTTCGCCGGAGTAGATGACGGCCAGCGCCGCTTCCCCGCCGATCATCTTGTCGCGCGCCTGGTCGATGACATAGGCCTGGACAAGCGGTCTCTGGTCAATCAGATCCTGGGCCGCCTGCGCGACCTGGGCCTCATCGGTGGTGTTGGCGGAGTACCCGTCTTTCTTAAGCGCCACCATCAGGCAGTCGCGGATGGAATCCTGCATCAGGATCTGGCCGCTGTACTTCGGATCCCAGAGGATATCCCAGCTGGTCACCGGCTCGTCGACCATCTTTGTGTTGTAGAGAATGCCGACCGTGCCCCAGCAGTAGGGGACAGCGTACTGATTGCCCGGATCAAAGGCCTGCGCCGATTTGAAGTACTGCTGACCGATGTACTCCGTGGCATTGGGCATCGCGTCAAAGTCCAGCGGCTGGATCAGATCTTCCTGAATCAGCCGGCTGATCATGTAATCCGACGGGCAGATGACGTCGTAAGCCGAGTCGTCCTGCGCGAGTTTCGCGTACATCAGCTCGTTGGAGTCGAATTCGTCGTATACGACCTCGATACCCGTCTCCTCTTCAAACTGCGTGATCACAGACGGATCGATGTAGTCGCCGGCATTGTACACGTAGACTTTGTTGCCGGCGTCCGAGAACACGCCGCCGTAGAGCAGGCCGAGGACGACAATCGCACCGGACACAACCGCCATCACACCTGCCAGAATGCGGTTCTTCACGCGCCGCTTCTGGTAGTCCTCTTTTCTTTTCGGCGCGTCTGTCCTCCTGCGGACCCGGCCAGAAACAAGCAGCACCGTCACGACCGCCGCGAAAAGCAGCGTCGAGAGCGCATAAATCTGCGGATGCACGCCGCGCTTCACCTGCGCGTAGATCATCGTCGAGAGCGTGTCAAAGCCTGCGCCCTTCGTGAAGTACGTGATGATGAAGTCGTCAATCGACATGGTAAATGCCATCAGAGCGCCCGCCACGATCGACGGCGCCAGCTCCGGCAGAACCGCCTTGCGGAACGCCAGGAAAGGCGCGGCTCCGAGATCAAGGGCGGCCTCGTAGGTCGATGGTGAGAGCGATTTCATCTTCGGCCAGACGTTGAGCAGCACGTACGGGATGTTGAACGTGATGTGCGCCAGCAGAACCGTCGCAAAGCCCTGGTCAAAATGGAGCACGCGGAACAGCAGCATCAGCGAAATGCCGGTCACGATGTCGGCATTTATCATGGGGATGTTGGAGACGCCGGTAAAGAAGGCGCGGGCCGGCCGCCGCATCCGGTACATGGCGACGCAGGTGAGCGTGCCGATGAAGGTTGCGGCGAGGGTAGAAATCAGGGCGATGAGGAGCGTGTTGGCCAGCGCGTTTAATATCGTGGAATCCTGAAACAGGCTGACGTACCACTTGAACGTAAAGCCGCCCCAGACGGTCCGCGATTTGCTGCTGTTGAAGGAAAGCACGATCATCACGGCGATCGGCAGATACATGAAAATGAGGATAAGCGCCATGTAGATCTTTTCGAGAGTTTTTCTCATTTGTGCGCCTCCTCCCTGTGCTCTGAGATGCCGGAAACGACGATGTTGATGATGACGAAGACCATCAGGACAAGCGACAGGCCGCTGCCGAGGTTCCAGTCATAGGTCAGGGTGAACTCCTGCTCGATGATGTTGCCGATCAGCAGGATCTTCGAGCCGCCCAGCAGCGTCGAAATGGCAAATGTCGTCAGAGCCGGAATGAACACCATCGTGATGCCCGAGAGGATGCCGGGCACCGTGAGCGGCAGGGTGACGCGGAAAAACGTCTGCACCGCCGTCGCGCCGAGATCCCTCGCGGCATTGATGACGTTCATGTCGATGGATGCCAGAGAGTTGTAAAGCGGCAGGATCATGAACGGCAGAAAGTTGTAGACCATGCCGATGATGATCGCGCCGGAGGTGTTGATGATATGAGCCGTCGGCAGCCCGAGTGCCGAGAGAATCCCGTTTAAAACGCCGCCGTCCTCCAGAATGGTCATCCAGGCGAACGTGCGCAGCAGAAAGTTCATCCACATCGGGAGCAGGAACAGCGTCGTGACAAGGCCTCTCTCCCCCGTCCTGCGGCGGGCCAGGATCATGGCCAGCGGATAGGCCAGCAGAAAGCAGATGGCCGTCGCTGCCAGCGCAAGGACAAGTGAGAGTCCGAAGGCCCTGGCCTGCTCCGGCTGTGCGATCGCCGCGATGTTATCCAGCGTGAAATTCCCGTCAGCATCGGTCAGACCATAGTACAGGACCATGAAGAGCGGCACAATGATAAAGAGGATCGACCAGGCCAGATACGGAGAGGACTGCAGTACGATCGCCTTTTTCGATTTTCCCAACAGCTTTTCCTCCTCTCACCCCTGCACCGGCGCAGTATTCTCTTCCGGCGAAATCGCCTCTTCGTCCTCGGAGGCCGGCCGGTTCATAACCTGAATGTTGAACGGATCCACGCGGATGTCCACTTCGGTCCCTACTTCGAAGAACTTTGTGGTGTGCACCAGCCACTCAAAGCCCCCGGCGAGCACTTCCAGTTCGTAGTGAACACCCTTGAAAATCACATGGCTCACGACGCCCGGCATCTGTCCCTGGCCGCGCGGAACAAGTTCCACGTCCTCCGGCCGGATCACGACATCGACCGGCTTCATGTCGCCGAATCCCTTGTCCACGCACGGGAAATCCGTGTCCAGGATCCGCACCAGCCCGTCTCTGACAAATGTCGCCTTCATCAGGTTGCTGTCGCCGATGAAGTCGGCCACGAAGGCATTTTCCGGCTCGTTGTAGATGTCCTCCGGACTGCCCTCCTGCTGGATGTAGCCCTGGTTCATGACGATGATGTGATCCGACATGGTCAGCGCTTCTTCCTGGTCGTGCGTGACATAGATGAACGTGATGCCCAGTTCGTTCTTGAGGCGGATCAGCTCGTACTGCATGTCCTGGCGCATCTTGAGGTCCAGCGCGCCCAGCGGCTCGTCGAGCAGCAGTACCTTCGGCTCATTTACGATGGCGCGCGCGATGGCAATCCGCTGCTGCTGGCCGCCGGAAAGCGATTCCGGCATCCGGTGCTCGAAGCCTTCCAGATTCACAAGCTTCAGCGCATAGCGGATCTTGTCATCAATATAACTCTGGGGTTTGTTCTTGATCTTGAGGCCGAACGCAATGTTCTCGGCCACATCCATGTGCGTGAAAAGAGCGTATTTCTGGAACACCGTGTTCAGCTGACGCTTGTTCGGCGCGAGATTTGTTATATCCTCGCCGTTAAAAATCACCTTGCCCGAGTCCGGCTTCTCAAAGCCGCCGATGATGCGCAGCGTGGTCGTCTTGCCGCAGCCCGACGGGCCCAGCAGCGTGACAAATTCGTTCTCATGGATAACAAGGCTCAGATCATCCAGAATCATCTGGCCGTCATAGCTTTTTGACACATGATCAAGCCGGATCAGCTCTTTATTCACTTCTCTTTCCCTCCGCATTCCCCTGGTACCGGTTCACAAAGAAGACCGCATACAACGTATTATAAGTAGAAAGTTCTGTTTTTAAAAGACACCACCCGGCAAGATCCAGGTAAAGTTTTCAGGCGTTGCGCCGGCGGTACTCCCGGGGTGTCATGCCGTATCTGGCACGGAACGTCCGGTTGAAATACGAGAGGTTTCCGAATCCCGTCTCCGCCGCCACCTCCGTGACCGGCGCGTCCGACATCAGAAGAAGTCTGGCCGCAATCGACAGCCGGTAGCGGTTCAGCCATTCCGTGAAGTGCAGCCCCGTGCACTTGCGGAAGAACCGGATGAAATACGACTCGGAAAAGCCTGTCAGCTGTGCCATCTGCGCGATGGTGATCTTTGACGTCAGATGGCTCCCGGCATATTCCGTCACCTTCCGCAGCCGCAGAAGGCTCCCCTCAGCCAGCGCCGTCTGCGGCACCTCCGGCAGATCCTGCAGCAGCAGATAGAAAAAGCGCAGAAGATTTGCCTGCACCATCAGCTGCCATCCGGCCGGCCGTCTGTCACACACCGCATCCGTCTCCTCGACCAGCGAAAACAGCTTCTCTCTGACCGGCAGATCCCCCGTGACAAATGCCGGAATCCGCCTGCCCGCTGCCGCCTCGTCCGGAAACAAAAACGAAGAGAGTGCCTGGCTGATCTCCTCCGGGGTGTCCGCATTGACAAGAAGGTGCCGCTTGAAGATGATATTTTCATATTCCATGAAGTGCATCCCTTCCGGCCCGGCCGCACCACTGCCCTCGCAGGTGATCGCGTGCAGCCGCCCCGGCAGAATCAGCACAATATCACCAGCCTGCACCGGCCGCGTCAAAAGATCCACGCTTACCTGTCCGCTGCCTTTCTTGACTGCGATGATCTCCAGCTCATCATGCCAGTGCAGCGGGACATCCGGGAAATCCAGCGGGATCGTGCAGGGATAGACATTGTACGGGAATCCCTCCCTCGTATGCTTCTTTTCTTCTTTGTAACTGTAATACTGAAGTGCGTCCATATGTCAGTATAGTATCATTTTTGAGCGGGATTGTACAAGAATCCGCGCACGCGATCTGCTAGAATGTCTGCAGATGAAAACCAACCGTAACACAAAACAAAATGAGACAGAGGTGCATACAATGAATGAACTGAAAGAGGAAATGGAGAAGCGTCTTGGCTGCGGCATTGCCGAGGCCGATGACAAGAGCATTTACCGTGTGCTCCTTGCGATCACGCAGGAAGCAGCCGCAAAAAAACAGGCGCCGGACACCGGCCGGAAGCTCTACTATGTTTCCGCTGAATTCCTGATCGGCAAGCTGCTCGGCAACAACCTGATCAATCTCGGGATGTATGAGGAAGTAAAAAAGCTTCTGGAGGAAAACGGCAAGAGCCTCGGAAAGATCGAGGAACTTGAGAATGAGCCGAGTCTTGGCAACGGCGGTCTCGGCCGTCTGGCCGCATGCTTCCTTGACTCCATCGCAACGCTGGGACTGAACGGCGACGGCGTCGGACTCAATTATCACTTCGGCCTGTTCCACCAGGATCTGAAGAATCACATTCAGAACGTATCCCCGGACCGCTGGATCACAGACCCTTCCTGGGAAGTTGACCGCAAAACCGGCTACGATATCCAGATGGCCGGAAAGACCTATCACTCGCATCTGTATGACATCTACGTGACGGGCTACGAGGGCAGAACCAACCGCCTTCACCTGTTTGATCTTGACAGCGTGGATGATGGCATTGTTCACGACGGCATCGACTTTGACAAGACCGCCATCGACAAGAACCTGACTCTGTTCCTGTACCCGGATGATTCCGACGATGACGGCCGCAAGCTGCGTGTCTACCAGGAGTATTTCCTCTCGGCTAACGCCGCACATCTTCTGATCGACGAGGCAAAGGCCAAGGGCGCAGACCTCGCAGAGCTTGACAAGTTTACCGTGGCCCAGATCAATGACACCCATCCGACCATGCTCATCCCGGAGCTGATCCGTCAGCTCACGGAGGAAGGCCTGGACTTCGACAAAGCCGTCGACGTCGTATCAAAAATCTGCGCCTACACCAACCACACCATTCTGGCTGAGGCGCTGGAGAAGTGGCCTCTCTCCTATCTCAAGGAAATCGTGCCGCAGCTCGTTCCGATTATCGAGATTCTCGACGACCGCGCCCGCAGACGGACCGACGATCTGTCCACCGCCATCATCGATTCCGGCGACACCGTGCACATGGCACACATCGATCTGCACTACGGATT
The DNA here is from genome assembly GCA_900314255.1 of uncultured Lachnospiraceae bacterium. Taxonomy (GTDB): domain Bacteria; phylum Bacillota; class Clostridia; order Lachnospirales; family Lachnospiraceae; genus UBA4285. The sequence continues at coordinate 11,305 of OMUP01000099.1, forward strand.
CTCGGTGAACGGCGTGGCCAAGATCCACACCCACATCTTAAAGGAGACCGAGCTGGCCAACTTCAGCCGCCTGTACCCGGACAAGTTCAACAACAAGACCAACGGCATCACCTTCCGCCGCTGGCTGATCGAGTGCAACCCGCGCCTGACCGCCCTGCTCAACGACAAGATCGGAACCGGCTGGCACAAAGACGCGCAGGAACTGGAGAAGCTTCTCGCATTTGCAGACGACGAAGATGTGCTGAAAGCAATGCTTCAGATCAAGGAGCAGAACAAGAAGGATCTGGCCGACGTCATCCGCGAAAAGGAAGGCGTGGAGCTGATGTCCGACGGCATCTTCGACATCCAGGTGAAGCGTCTGCACGAGTACAAGCGCCAGCAGATGAATGCGCTGTACATCATCCACAAGTACCTTGAGATCAAAGCCGGCAAGAAGCCCGTCCGCCCGCTGAACTTCATCTTCGGCGCCAAGGCGGCCCCGGCCTACATCATCGCGCAGGACATCATCCATCTGCTGCTCCTGCTGCAGACCATCATTGACAGCGACCCGGATGTAAGCCCGTACATGCGCCTCGTCTTCGTCACGAACTACAACGTAACCTACGCCGAGAAACTCATCCCGGCCGGCGAAGTGTCCGAGCAGATCTCTCTTGCCTCCAAGGAAGCCTCCGGCACGTCCAACATGAAGTTCATGGCAAATGGCGCCGTTACCCTCGGCACCAACGACGGCGCGAACGTCGAGATCCGCCAGCTTGTCGGCGACGACAACATCTACAGCTTCGGCATCGACGCGGACACGGTCATCGCGCATTATGCGAAGGCAGACTACCGCGCGCGCGACTACTACGAGAAGGATCCGGTCATCAAGGAAGCCGTCGACTTTATCACCGGCCCGCAGACCATGGCGATCGGCGATCCGGAGAGACTGAATCGTCTGAAGAACGACATGATCAACAAAGACTGGTTCATGGCTCTGATCGATCTGAAGGACTACATCCGCGTCAAGGATCAGTGCTTCGCGGACTACGAAGACCGCACGGCGTGGGCCCGCAAGATGCTCGTCAACACCGCGAAGTCCGGTGCCTTCAGCTCCGACCGCACCATCCGCCAGTACAATGAAGAAATCTGGAAGCTGAACTGACACAGCACAGCGCAAAGCAGACAGCACAGCTGCAATTCCACTGAGGTAAGACATGTGGGATTGCAGCTTTTTTGATACGTTTTGCCTGTGAATTCAGTCTGGCCGGAGTCAGCGGAAATGATGAATAAGCTTGTTTCCGATGCGCCGGACGTGCTGCCAGCGCGCAGGGTGTCAACG
>OMUP01000100.1 GCA_900314255.1 uncultured Lachnospiraceae bacterium
ATTTTGAAAATATGAAAGAATTTTGATAAGACGATAGACCTTTTCAAAAGTATCCCGTAAAAATCCATATCGCTGTGCCTGCTCTGACATTTCAACTTTGTCATATAATGGCATTTTCATCCACCCCGTTTTTCATCTCAAATATTGTCTCTGGCACAACCAGACGCCATTCCGCATTATATGTTCCTGTTTTTTCATCATTTAAAAAATACCGCGTGCTTTTTCCGGACATTTCCATACACTTTTGCAGAAACTCATCTGAGCAGTGCACCGTATCTTTTAGCATCGAAAAAATATAACCGGTTTTCTGATATAAAAACTTGTTATCCAGACAGGCAAGATATCGCAGCATCTTTTCTTCATTCAAGCTATGAAAGGATCGAATATTCTCGATGACTTCTTCCGGACCCGCTATCTTATCCATGTCCTTGATGCTGTCAATAACAGTCCGTTCCTTCTCTGTAACCCTGATTCCTCCGCTGTATTCCGGATATACAACGCCATCTGACACATCTGTCTGTATACACCGATATGTATATCCGCCAAACTCAAATTCCGCAAACTTTGTTTCTGAAGAAACATATACATCATAAAATACCTGATCTGTGATGCCATAATATTCCATCGCTGAATGATGCGATACAGCAGATGTAGCTGTTAATGATGATGCAATCTGAAAGCGATTGGCAACCGGTTCGGTTGTTTCTCCGCTGACAGGCGTATAAAGTCCTCTGCGAATCCGAACGATCTGTCCTGATTTTTCCAGTCTGCGAATCGCCGCTTTCGCAGAATTTTTATTCTGATATCGCTTTTCCAAATCACATGTGGTAAATACAGGATGCTTTAATAATTCAAAGTATAAATCCATATTCAGGCTTTCTTTAAATTCGTCTAATTGTGGTGCAATTATGCACCTTTTTATTATAAATTTAAAGAGCTGCACCAGTTGCTTTCTTTCAGAAAAATCTATGCTGAAATTCATGAAAACACATCACCGGACAGCGTCTGTGCCGTGGGGATCCACGGCGTCATGCTCGACCATCATCTCATGAGCAGCTGGCTGCACCCGATTTTATCCTCTTACCGGCTGTTCGAGGAAATCTATCCCGATCTGCCCGGCATGGGAAAAACAGCAGCAGATGAATTTCCCGACACCTCTGATGGTATCGCGGATGTTCTCGCCTATTTTAACCGCCGCCACGCACAGGGGCGCCCGGTTCTCCTGATCGGGCACTCGTTCGGCGGATATCTTGCAAGCCGCTTGTCGGGATTACTGGCAGATCAGCTGGTCGGGCAGATTTACATCTGCCCTGTCACAGTTCCGTACCGGGAAGACCGAAAGATGCCGGAGGACCTGACACCGGAATCGTCATATATTCCTCCGGAACCTGTGAGTGCCGGAGAACTTGCACTATATGAGAATGCATTTATCGTGAGGAATGCCGCAACATGGCAGATCTTCAGGCGTCTGGTTCTGCCGGCCGTTCAGATATGCGACAGAGACTATCTGAAAAAACTGCAGAGCAAAGGACACTATGAACTTCATCAGCAGCCAGGTGTGTCTGAAAAATGTGTTGAATCTCCCTCGCTGTATTTACTCGGAAAAAAAGACAATACTGCCGGGTGGGAAAATGCAATTGCTTTCGCATCGCAGTCAGCCGCTTCTGCGATTTGCATCGCAGAGCATGCCGGTCATCTCCTGCCCAGTGAAAGCCCGGACATTTTTACGGCTGCGGTACAGGATTTCCTGAATCTTATCCGAGCGCCACATCAAGCGCCATCATGAGCGTAAAGCCTGCTGCGAACATCAGTACGCCGATGTTGGAATGTTCTCCTTCGCTCATCTCGGGGATCAGCTCCTCCACGACGACGTACATCATCGCGCCGGCGGCAAAGCTCAGAAGATATGGCATGGCAGGTATCAGAACTTCCGCGAGAAGGATCGTGAGAACAGCTGCGATCGGTTCCACAGCGCCGGACAGAAAGCCGCCCAGAAACGACTTTCCCTTGCCGCTGCCCTGCGCGTGAAGCGGCATGGAAATGATGGCGCCCTCCGGAAAGTTCTGAATTGCAATACCAAGCGACAGGGCGAGCGCGTCACCCGCCGAAATCTGCGCAGCCCCCGACAGGAATCCCGCGTATACGACGCCGACGGCCATGCCTTCCGGGATGTTGTGAAGCGTCACCGCAAGCACCATCATCGTCGTTTTGGCGAGCGAGCTCTTCGGTCCCTCTGCCTCATCTGTGTACATGTGCAGATGCGGGATAACATGGTCAAGCAGAAGGAGAAACAGAATGCCGCCCCAGAAGCCGATTACAGAAGGAAGAAATGCCAGCTGCCCCATCGGCGCCGCCTGTTCCATGGCCGGAATGAGCAGACTCCAGATGGAAGCCGCCACCATCACACCGGCCGCAAACCCCGTCAGGGAACGCTGCACCAGGCGCGACAGTTCTTTTCTCATGAAGAACACGCAGGCCGAGCCCGCCGTTGTTCCGATAAAAGGGATCAGAACGCCCCATATAATACTTTCCATACGCCAATGTCCTTTATCATCAGAATTACGCTGCAGTTTCTGAACTCATTTTACTTTCTCCCGCACAGTATTGTCGAGCCCTGCAGCATATATTTTGATGCCTGTTTTTTCGTCATAAAGCGACTGTCCGTGGTGTCGATCAGCCGGACCTCTTCATACCCCATATCCTTCAGCTTCCGGACAAAGGCGTCCATGTCTCCGTATTTCGATTTGCTCATCAGATCATGAATGACAAATGTTCCGCCCTTTTTCAGGACGCGCAGTGTCTCCAGCAGAAGCTTCTGCTTGTTGTGCTCCGTAATGTTGTGGTAGACATAATTCGAGGTGACGGCATCAAAGGATTCGTCGGGGAACGGCAGCTTCGTCGCGTCGCCATGCTGGAACCGGACATTGGCCACGCCTTCCGCCGCTGCGTTTTTCTCGCAGAGTTTCCGGGAGAAGTTGCTGTATTCCTTGCCCCACCGGTCACAGCCTACGATATACGCGCGCGGGTTTTTCTTCGCCACCGCTATCGTCAGCGCGCCGGAGCCGCAGCCGACGTCCAGGCATGCCCCGTCATCCGGGACATGGACAAAGTCCGCCGTGCCTTCCACAATTTTTCTGGAAAGCTGGATATCTCCGTCATAAGAAAACGCATTGTACGCCGTATAGCACCACCAGGTGAACCATCCACACACAATGCTGGCCGCGATCAGGATCACAACTAATATCACCTTAAGCGTGCCCGGAACAAACAGGCCGCACAGCACGGCCAGAATGGCAAATGCGACGGTTGCCAAGAGCATCTCTTTCTTCAGTTTGTCTGGTACCCAGTTGCTGTATTCCGGTTTCATTCTTTTCTCCTTTCTTTTAGTTAGTTTATTCTAACCTATTAACAAAAAATATTCCAGTCATTTTTATATTTTTCTTTTCTGACTGGAATATTTATAGCAACCGCCTGGTTAAGGCATCAGTTTTTCTGTTCTGCCGGCTCCGTCATCTGTACCTCCAGAATCGAATCTGCGATGGCAAGTGTGGAAGCGCGGTGGGAAACCATCAGAACTGTCTTTCCGCTGCCCGAAGCACCGACAAGAGATACAAAGGAGCCGCGCGGGATCTCCATCGAAACGCTCTTTAAAACCGGGTGATCCTTGTCATAGGAGAAAGAAAGATCCCTGATGCTGATATCCGTCTTTCCCTCCGCCACGGATTCGGTTCCATCTTCCGGTTCCGGAAGATCCAGGAAGGCGAAAATCTTATCGCATGCTTTCATACCGTTCATGCCGATATGGAAATAGGAACCGAGCCGGCGCATCGGCAGGAAGAATTCCGCCCCGAGGAAAAGGATCATCACCATGCCGTACAGATTGATCTCACCGCTGGCAAATGCTGACAGTGCCGTCACAAATCCAAGGGCTGTGCCGCCGTAAGCCGCGATATCCATGACCGCTGTGCTGACCAGCTGCATCCCCAGCACTTTCATCGTGACCTTGCGGAAATTTTCTGACTCATCAGCTATATCTCTTGCCGCCTGTTCATCGGCGTCAAAGACTTTAAGGATAGTCAGTCCCTGCAGCTTTTCCAGGAAAGTATCCGCAAGACCGTAATAAATCTTAAAATAACCGTCGAGAATCTTCCGGGCAGCTTTCATCACGACCATGATGATGATGGGGATCAGCGGCACCGCCAGCAGCAGGATCAGGGCACATTTCAGAGAAACCGGAAGAAGGAACAGGAAAAGGATCACCGGTGAGAGAAGCGCAGAATAAACAGAAGTGCCGACTGACACAATATCGCCGCGAACGACTCTTCCGTCAGTGTCCCTGTATACGCCTCCGTGATCAGAAGAGCAAGATTTCTGACAATCAGAATCTGAATCACTGTTGAAAGCAGCTGACTGATCACCTGCAGATAAACGTATCTTTTTGCCCTGCCGAGCAGGTGCAGAAGTCTGGTTTTAATCATTTTTTCTCATCTTTCTTTTTCTTTTATAGCCACTACCTTCTTAGAATAGCTCTGTTTTATCGATCTAACAATTATTATTTTTGCCTAATAAGCAGTCATACTGCCTTCCTTCTCCCGTGAAATTAAGCAGATAGAGTTCTCTGGTAATTCACTTTCAAATTTCAGATAGTCAATCGGTCCAGCAGGCCGTATCATACAGATAACAGCAGAAAGAGGTCATACAGAGAATCGCAGAAGGAGGTATGACATGATTTTCGAACAGAAAGCAAATGCCCTGGTGGCTCACCGCGGAACAGAAACCATCCGGATCGAATTCCGCGGGAAGAATTCCCTCTGGGTACGGGCAACACAGTATCCGGATTTCACAGGTAACGAATGGGCGCTGACCGAACACGGCGAACCGGACGCTTACGATGCAGCGCATCCGGCGGAAATTATCGTTTCTGAAAACGAACCGCTGACTTATGGTGATGACACCTATGAGGCACCTTGTGCCGCTATTACAAATGGTCTTGTGGGAGCTGTGATCAGCCGGATCGGCATCCTGACTTTTTACAAAAGGGACAGGAAAATTCTGCGCGAATACTACCGTTTTTATGACGGGACCCTGTCAAATGAGAGCCGCTGTCTGAAACAGATCGGCCGGGACTATAAGCCCTGGTTTGGCGGCGATTATCATCTGACCGTGCGTTTTGAAGCAAATGAAAAGGAAAAGATCTATGGCATGGGTCAGTATCAGCAGCCGTATCTGGAGCTGAAAGGCTGCATACTGGAACTGATGCAGAAAAATTCCCAGGTCAGTGTACCTTTTATGATGTCCGACCGAGGGTATGGACTGCTGTGGAATAATCCGGCAACCGGACGGGTTACATTTGCCAAAAATATCTATGAGTATACAGCCGATGCGGCCAAAGAGATGAACTACTGGATCACAGCCGGAGATTCTCCGAAAGAGATTATAAAGCAGTATACCTCTGTCACAGGGCGCGCTCCCATGTTCCGTGATGATCTTCTGGGACTCTGGCAGTGCAAACTCCGCTACCGGACGCAGGAGGAAGTCCTGAAGGTCGCGCACAAATACAAGGAGCTGAACATTCCGGTTGATGTCATCATTATCGATTTCTTCCACTGGACCCGGCAGGGGGATTGGAAATTTGACACAAAATACTGGCCAGATCCGAAGGCCATGGTAGACGAGCTTCATTCAATGGGATTTAAAGTTGGAATCTCCGTCTGGCCGTCTGTCGACAAGAAAAGTGAACATTTCGCCGAAATGGAAGAAATGGGCTATCTGATGAGGACAGAACGGGGAAGCAATCAGACGTATGATTTCCAGGGAGACTGCGTCGAAATTGACGTGACCAATCCTGCTGCGCGCAAATATATCTGGGATATCTGCAAAAAGAATTATTACGATTATGGCATTGATTTCTTCTGGCTGGATAACTCGGAGCCGGACATGGTGAAATACGATTTTGACAATTACCGCTATTATCTAGGGCCGGCTATGGAGTGCAGCAATATCTATCCGCAGTATTACTGCCGCGCATTCTATGAAGGAGAAAAAGAAGCCGGTGCTGAAAAAATTGTCAGTCTTGTCCGCTGTGGATGGGCCGGAAGTCAGAAGTACGGAACGCTGATCTGGTCCGGTGATGTTCCCAGCACGTTTGAAGCGCTCCGCGATCAGGTCGCCGCGGGACTGAATATGGGACTCGCCGGCATTCCGTGGTGGACGACCGATATCGGCGGTTTCATGACGGATGATTATCATGACCCGGATTTTATCCAGCTGCTTCTGAGGTGGTATGAATTTGCCGTGTTCTCGCCGGTCCTCAGAATGCACGGAGACCGCGGCCCGCATACGATCCCGCCGCTTGATGACCGGGAGCACGGAGGCGGCTTTCTCTTTACCGGCCAGGACAATGAACTCTGGAGCTATGGCGAAGAGGCCTTCCGGATTATGAAGGCGCAGCTTAATGTCCGTCTGAAAATGAAGAATTACATCAAAGAACTCTATCAGGAAGCCCATGAAAACGGGTCTCCTCTCATGCGGACCATGTTTTATGAGTTCCCTGAAGATGACAAATGCTGGAACGTAAGCGATCAGTATATGTTCGGCAGCAGCTATCTTGTGGCACCGATTCTTCACAGAAATGAATATTCCAGAGAGGTCTATCTTCCCGCCGGGAAATGGATGGATATCCGCAGCGGACAGGTACTTGAAGGCGGCAGAACCATCGTCGCCGACGCACCTATTGATTCGATACCTGTTTTTGAAAAGCAAGACTGAGCATACCAAAATTAAAAGCACTTCTTTCTCAGCTTGATTCTGAGGAAGAAGTGCCGTTTGTTTTTTCACAGTTTCAAAATTACAAATAATTACTTTTTATACTTAAAAATATCCATATCCGCGACCACGGCTATCCCATTAGTGACAGCCTCATCATAGCTAACATCCTCATATAAAAGTTTCTTTGTAATGTTATTGTAATCAGATTCATAAAAATGACTGTCAATGATCTCCTTAAGCATTTGTGATATATCATATTTCGGCTGTGCTGCAGGATTGTTTTTTGACTGCATTCTGTCATCCCGTACATCATCAATCAGGGCATCCAATTCCGACGTAATATGAATCATAGGCAAAAGCTTTGCTATATCATAGAGATGCCTTGAATCCCTGTCCTGCATATAGTATTCAATCGTTTTCATGTAATGATTCCTCCTCCACGACTTCGCGCACCATTTCAACATAAACTTTCTTGATTGGTTCATGCTTCGGAATGGTAATCGGATTCTTGCCTTGCTTACGGAAGGTATAATGGTTGCTTCCGCTCTTCGGAGCATTCATTGTGTATCCATAGCTCTCATGCGCAAAATATTGCACAGCTCCGAAAATCAGATAAATCTATAAGACTCCCATTTCTTTTGCTGCGGACCGGATCTGCTCCCGATACTCCTCAACCGT
>OMUP01000101.1 GCA_900314255.1 uncultured Lachnospiraceae bacterium
CCTTTGAATTCATGTTCAGCAAACCCCGGCCCCAGTTTAATCTCTTCTCCCTCATACCGGAGTGTGACATATCCGTCCCGCAGAATCAGATGCTGCCCGGCATCTGCCGTCAGCGCGAATGCCGGATGCTCCAGCTGTGTTCCCTTTGGAATGTCGAATTCCACCCGCAGCGGCAGTCTGTCGATTCCGTCCGTGTGCAGATGCAGTTTCAGGCCCTGCTCCTCTTCCTCGATCTCCAGAACCGTGTGAATCTGGCTGCTGACAAGCTTTTTCCGTTTAGACTGATCCATCTTCCACCAGTCGGACGTCTCCGGCTTCTTCTCAAATGGCAGATAATACCATCCGTCATTCACCGCCTCCAGCCGGGACGCCTTGCCCTCTGACTGAATCTGCTGCGGAATGAAATTGCGGATATCGCAGTAGCTCTCCCCGATCTTCATGCCGACACCGAATCCGCCTTTTTTGTAATATAGGAAGCTGCTCTTGCCGTTGATCAGCGTGTAGCAGTAGTTCCGGTTTCTGACCCTGAGAACACCGGCGTGGCGGAAGAACTTCCGGTACTCCGTCGGGAAGCCGTAGTGCGTGAATTCATGGTGAAGCATCTCCTCGTGCCGCAGCACGATGTGCCAGCAGTCCGGCGCAAGGTCGCCGCGGTCTGTATTGTCGGTGATGATCTTGCAGGCGGCAGCATCAAAATCCGGATCACCGTCGTGGGCAGCCATGAACAGATACTGATAGAAGTATTTGTCCGCGTACATCTGCTTCCCCTGGTCCTGCCGGGTCGAGTTCTGCGTGAAGATCGTGTCATCCGGGTCGATGTAATAAAACATCATGCGCAGATTCCGGCGGACGTATCCCAGATACTTGTCATCCCCGGTCTCCTCGTACAGCGCAATCATGGCGTTGTTGACGACCGCATTGTAGTTGCCGGTCGAGCGCTCCGCGTACTCACCGTCCTCGTCGCCGTCGATCCCCTCGTTCAGATACTGCGCCGCCCTGTCCCTGAGCCGCTTTGCAAAGTCAGCTTCATCCGCGAACAGATTCGCGCCCTGTATCAGAGCCGCACTGATGCCCCAGCGGTGATTCGGCGTGTGGAAACCGCCCTCTGCGATCCCGTTCAAGGCCTGGTGCAGCACGTGCAGATACCGCTCCTTCATCCCGTTGATAAATGCACTATCATCACCGTACTTAACGAGCAGGCGGTACGCGGCGATAAGTCTCTTGAAGCAGAAGGACGTGTCCGGCGCGGAGAGGAAGTTGCAGCTCGTGTAGTCAAAGGAACCGTTGGATCTCTGTTCCCTGGCGACAAAATCAATGGCCAGCTTCAGCGTTTCCTCCAGCTCGCGGCTGTGATAGTAGCGGCTCTCCGGCGTGAGATACACGGAGATCGCCGTGGCCATGGCGTAGATTGTCGGCTTGGCTTCCCGGATCTCGCTGCGAATCGCGCCGCAGCGGATATCCTGCGGGTCTTTTACCTGGTTTTTCATAAAATCAGCAGTGCGCACTTCCGCGCCCCGCATCAGATGTTCATATAAACGGTTCAACACCAACCTCCCTTTCCTGTGCCGTCCGGCAGCCCCCGGAAGTCCCGGAGAGCCCGCCGGGCGAACATTCAGACGAAAACTGAGAAGCTCCGGCAGGCGGAACTTCTCAGCGAATCACGTATGTACAGACGATACGGTCAGCCCTTCACACCGGTCGCGGCGAGGCCGCCGGTGATGTACTTCTGCAGGATCATGTAAAGAACGATGACCGGAACTATGGACAGAACCGAGGCTGCCAGAATGGAGCTCCAGTCGACCGCCATGGTGCCGATATAGCTCTTGATCGCGATCTGGATCGTGAACTTGCTCTGATCCGAGAGAAGCATCAGAGGAAGAATATAGTCATTCCATCTCCACATGAAGGAGAAGATCGTCAGGGTTACTGTCACGGAGTATCCCAGCGGCAGCATGATCCGGGTAAAAATGCGGAATTCCGATGCGCCGTCGATTCTGGCTGACTCAGCCAGCGCCAGCGGAATTGACATGTAGTGCTGTCTGTACATGAAGATACCTGTAGTTGTCGTAACAACAGGGAGAATGCATCCCCAGATATTGTTGTACAGTCCCATATCCGACACAAC
>OMUP01000186.1 GCA_900314255.1 uncultured Lachnospiraceae bacterium
AGGTCGACGGCAATGTCAGTCTAACCAACGCCGTCAGGATGCGGCAGGCCGGCGCTGATATTTTCGTCGCCGGTACCTCCGGGCTGATCCACGACGGTATCATCACAGATGAAGGGTTCGAAAACTTCCGGAAAGCGATCGACTGACACCGGCGCTCCTTTGCATGCTCAATTGAGGTGAAAATCCTGTATGTATATCGGCCTTGATTTTGGAACATTATCCGTGAGGGCCGTCCTCGTTGGGGACGATGGCACGGTTCTCTCTTCAGAAGTCTGTGAATACCCCCACGGCGTTATAAGCGGTGCTCTTGCGGATGGTACGCCATTGCCGGAAGGCTATGCGCTTGCCGATCCGCGCGATTATCTTTCCTGCATGAATAAAGCCGTGCGGGGCGCCGTAAAAAAGGCAGGAGCTGCCCCGGAAGATATCGCCGGCATCGGTCTTGACGCGGCGAACTCTTCCATCCTGCCCTGCCGGGGCGACGGAAGCCCGATGCTCTCCTCGCCAGAGACGAACGCGGACAAGCGATGGGATTCCTGTCCGCACGCATACATCAAGCTCTGGAAGCATCACGGGGCAAAACGGCAGATCCGGCAGATCGAAGCTCTGTATCATACCGGAGGTCTCCCCGTCCTGAAGCGCTACGGCGGAAGCTGCAGCTATGTCCAGGGCATACAGAAACTGCTGGAGACATATGAGGAGGCTCCGGAGCTCTTTGCGGCTGCGGGCCGCTTCTGCGAGGTCGGCGACTGGATCGCCTGGAACCTGACCGGCCACCCCGTCGCCAGCATCTATTATCTGGGATTCAACAACATGTGGGCGCGCGATCTCGGCTATCCGGCCAGGGACGATCTTGACAGACTTGCCTCCGGATTTGGCCAGGCGCTTTATGACAAATTCTTTCTCCCTCCTTCAGGCTTTGAGACTCCCTGCGGCTTTCTGAGTGAAAAAGCCGCAGAGGAGCTCGGGCTCCTCCCCGGAACGTCTGTCGCGGCCCCCATGGGCGACGGCAATATCACGGGACTTGTTTTCTGCGGAAAGCATCCGCACGCAATCGTCTCAGTTCTCGGGACCTCGGTCGGTACATCCTTTGTCATGGACCGGCTTGTTCCGATGAGCGGGATCAACGGCGTGGTGCAGGACGGATACCTGGCCGGAAAGGCGTGTTACGACGCTGGGAGTCCCTGCATGGGGGATATGCTCGGCTGGTTCATAAATATGCAGGTTCCGGCATCCTACACAGACGCCGCAAACCGGGCGCATGTAAACGTGCACCAGTATCTGACAGAACTTGCGGAAAGCAAGGCTCCCTGGGACAATCCGCTCACGGTGCTCGACTGGTGGAACGGAAGCCGCAGCATCCTGAATGACCCGCGGCTTCGCGGCTGTGTGGCGGGATTTTCCCTGGAAACGCGTCCCGAGGATGTATACGGCGCGATGATCCAGGGATGTGCGTGCAGTTACCGGAAAGCTCTGGAGCACTTTGAGGCGCAGGGCGCGAAGTTTGACGAGGTCATCCTGTGCGGCGGGATCGCGCAGAAGAACGCATTTGCCGTCGGGCAGTTCGCGAGTATCTTAAACCGCGCCGTGCTTGTGCCGGAGTGGAAGGAAAGCGTCGCGGTCGGCTCAGCCATCCTGATTCAAAAAGCGGTCGAAAACGGCCGCAGTTCCATTGAAGAAGCGCTCAACCGGCATTTCCGGACCGTCCTTCCCGATGAAGCGCACCGCGCACAGTACGAGGCGCTCTACAACCGGTGGAGTACATTTCACGATCTCATGGCAGCAAACCGAAACATTCTGGAACCGTTCGTGTAAGGCTGAAAAAAAGGAAGGGCGTGTGAAAAAATGAAAACTTTTTCACACGTTCCTTTCTTTTACTTGCATACCAGCAATCTTTCTTCTAAAAAAGCGTATAATTCCCCTTACCCCATAAATCCGATGATTATCAGGTATATGCAGTATTGCTTCTCTTCATTTGCTTATTGTGAAATTTATAGAGATTCTGCCCGATAGAAACCAGAAACACCTCAAGCAGCACGGACTTGAGGCCTCTTCGAATAATTCTTTTGTACCATCTGTCATTTTTCATGATGCCAAATGTCCCTTCGGCCTGTATAGATCGGTTCATCCTGAAAAGTGCCCTATGGATACTTTCAAGATTTTTGATTACTTCCTGATGCATGGTCGTGAGTTCCTGATTGATCCTTACGGTTCGGTTCTTATCTGTCCTTTTGCATCTCTCTGCATAGGGACACCCTCTGCAATCTTCACATTGATAGATCTCTTCCTGCCTTCCATATTGGTTTCCTTTTACATTTCGGCGGTACTGCAGGTGAAACGCTTTTCCATTTGGGCAGCGCATAACTCCATCTTCACCGATTGGAAAAATCACGGCCCGGAATGGGTCATCACGGTAATTCCTGTCTTTTGTCTCTTTCTTGAACATGGGGAATTTTATGTATTTTTCCATTCCGGTTTGTTCGCAGAATATATAGTTGTTGTAGGAGCCATATCCTGCATCCGCAACAGGATATTTCGGATAAAAACCATAAACGCCCTTGAACTTATTCATTAGCGGTATAAAACAGTCCATATCTGAGCGGTAGTGATTCACATCAACGACAGCGATATATTCGTCGGCAACGCCAACCTGGACATTATATGCAGGGAGAAGCTGATCATTCCTCATGTAGTCCGTTTTGATGCGCATGAAAGTGGCGGAGTGGTCCGTTTTGGAATAACTGTTTCTTTCATCACCGCAGATGAAGATCTTTTCAACATATTCTTCGAGTTTGGCGGCATATTCCACAAGCTTCTCATAATGGCGCTGCTGAATCGTTTTGTGATGGCCTCTCCCATGGGCAAACTCCGTTTCTTTCAACTGATACAGTTCAGCATATTTTTCTGCGGCTTCTCTGATATATTCGGGAGCGTATTCTGTATTGATGCTGAACCGCATGTCCGTGTACTGTAATTCCTCGTTTATCACATGAAATAGTGCTGTTATTTTACTGAAAAGCCGGTACCTTGATTTCTCCGTGGCTTTTTTCCAGACCCAGGAGTATTTGTTTGCGTTCGCTTCAAACTTGGAACCGTCTATGTAAAGATGCTGGAGGTCCACATGTTCTGTCTCAAATATCTTTTTATTTATGTCATTGAATATTTCTTCAATGGAATCTCCGAGGACTTCATTGATAAAGTATCCGAACGTGCGATATGAGGGGGGGTCATGCTCCATAAGATACATGAAACGGAGGTTGACCCTGCACTGGTCCTCCAGTTCACGCAATGAAATATAGCCATTCATCATGAATCCGAATAATACAGTTTTCAGCATGCTGACCGGGTTATATCTGAGCCTTCCCGTATAATGTTTCGGTAAGTGCTTCAGATACTTCTCCAGTTTGATTTCTCCCATAAATCTGTCAAATGTCAGCACCGGATCACAAATATCCGGATAATCAGAAATAAGCATTGGCAAAACTGCCTGTTTTGGATTAGAATAAATGTTGTTAATATTAAACATCGCAATTTAATTTTAACACAAAAAGAAGAACCTCGGGCTCTTATGAACCTTTGGTTCTTCTTTTTATAAGCTGTTTTTTTTCACAGCCCCATTTTTTACCCGTGCGCCGCGCGCCGAAAAACAAATTTTCAGATTTCGTGGGTTCGCCTCATGAAAAATGGTATAACCGGATTTCCTGGATTCTTGCCGCCGGAAGGCCCCACGTCGCGTGGACCTCGATCTCAACGGCATCACACGCCACGCCCCCGGTGCGGATCACGTTCAGCCTCTGGTAATTGCCCCTGACTTCTTTCGCGAACACAACGCTGCCTCCCCGCAGGAGCCGCAGCGTATAATCCCTAACCAGCTCGTGCGGCATTCCCTTCACCTCGCGGTTCAGGACATTCCGGATCATGGACGGCTGGATTTCATGACTCAGATCCGTATCAAATGTCAGCCGGACTTCCCCGACGGTCTCCTCTTTCTCCAGTTTTCCTGTGATTTTTGCCAAAGCCAGGTTTTCGGACTGCCAGTAGTTGGTCTTCCCGCCCGCCGGCCTGGCCTCGCCCCTGGCCACGTTGGCGGCCGCACAGCCTGGTGTCTCGGACGCCGCGGTGAAGACCGCCTTTCTTGCCAGGTCGTCCGGGTCTTCGTTTGTAAATCCCGGAATATAGCAGTCATTTTTCAGGAGAAGCTGCTGCAGTTCCCGGATATGGCGCTCTCCGACCTCTTTCGGCGTTTCGCCGTACTTCACGGCCAGGGCCGCTGCCGTCCCCGCCGCCTGGCCGCCAATCGCGCAGGTGCCCATGACCCGTGTCGAGCCGAACGCCATCTTGCTTGTGCTGATGTCCCGGCCGGCCATCATCAGATTTTCAATGTTCCGGCTGTAATAGCAGCGGTACGGGATCGTATAGCAGCCTTCAAAATTATAGACCTTTGACGGATACCGGCTCAGGTCGTGCATACCGCCCGCGATATGGACATCCATCGGCCAGCCGCCGTAGGCAACTGCGTCGTCAAAACGCCGGTTGGCCCGCACGTCGTTCTCGTTCAGAATATAGCCGCCCTCAAGCCGCCGGCTCTCGCGGTAACCGGGCACCATCCCGACCCAGTCCAGATCGTAATTGTCCGCCCCGTGATTTCCGCCATTCTTGATGTGGTCCCACACGCCGTAGACGCACGCAAGGAGTTCATCCCGAAGCTCCTCGCCACCGCCGATGATGTCGTCGTAGTCCCCGCCGAGCTCGCACCACCAGTACCCGGCGTCCATATTGGAAAACTCAGGCAGCCTGTTGCCGGCCGCGGCATCCGCCCCGGTGTGGATCCCGTCCTCGTCATCCACGGAAATCTGGTCGACATGCGGGCGGAATTTCAGATCCTCTTCCGTATAAGTGTTGGCCCAGGCCGGCTTGATGAACTCCACCGGCTCTCCGCGGTCAACGGCGTGAAACATGATCGTGCTTCCCATTGTATTATGATTTGCCTCTTCGGGCGCCGTTACCTCGTGAAATTCAGACCGTGCCTCGCTGCCCTCCCGGTGCGCCGCGCCGGCCATCACGCCAACGGTTCCGTGTCCGGTCGCGTCGATAAAAATCTTCGCGCTAAGCGTCACCTTCCGTTCCGTCGAATTCTGATGGCCGCTGACCTCCACGATCCTCTCACCGTCCATCCGCACATCCTCGATATCCGTGTTGAGATACGCGGTGAGATTCGGCTCTTCGTGCACCTTTTCCCACAAAATCATGTCAAATGTCGGGAAATCCGCGTACGGGTTCCTCCGTTTATTTTCCAGCATGATTTCTTCCAGGATGCCGGTCTCGCGCAGATTCGGCTTGGAAGAATGGCAGTTCGCCCCCACGACATGCATCCGGATTTCAGAGCTGGCGTTTCCGCCAAAAACCGAACGGTTCTGCACGATGGCGCATTTCTGCCCCTGTCTTGCGGCGGCGATGGCCGCACAGACACCGGAAAGGCCGCCTCCGATCACAACAATGGAATACTCTGCTTTCGTTTCCCTCAAAGACATACAAACCTCCCGCAAAGACAAAGAGGCTGCCGCACGGATCCTGTGTAACAGCCCCTTTTCGTATCGGTTATCCTTAAAAATCTCACCCCTCGCAATCGTACGCACTAAGCAGCCATCTGCCAAGGGAATATGTGAACTGAATGAGTTCAGGCTGGAGTTCCTTCGGGTACATCCGCGTGTAATTTTGGATTTCGTATGAGAAGTCGTCCTTGTAGCCGATTTCTTCCAGTGCCGTAAGCAGCGCCGGCCAGTCGACCGTGCCGCAAAACGGCGCCAGGTGTTCATCCACGCCCCTTGCGTAATTGTCGTTTATATGGGTCGCGTGGAGTCTCTTTCCCATTTTCCTTGCACATTCCGCCGCATTGTGCCCGGAGACATTCGCGTGGCCGGTGTCAAGGCAGGTTCCCACGTTCGGGTCCCCGATCGCGTCGACCAGTTTGATGAGGAAGTCGACATCGCCCCATTCATTGCCGTGGACGCCCACCATGTTTTCAATCGCCATGCCGACGTGATGCTTTTTGAATTCTTCATTCCACTTCCGGAAATACGCGAGATTGTACTGGAAGCTGCGCTCCGGCGACCGCTCTCCGTCCTCCGCGACGGAGAGCGGATGGACGACCATCCACTTTACGCCGAGGATTTCGGCGGCAAGGACGCTTCTTCGCATCATCTCTTCGCCGAATTCACCTTCCGGCAGTCCCTGTCCTGAAATCGGCGACTTGATGCACCACCAGGCGTGGGCCTGGGCGATCTGTACATGCAGTTGGGAGGCCGTCTCTTTGTAGCCGCGGATGATTTCCTCCCAGTCGTCCCGGCACAGGACGCTTACATCATGGCCGGGGCGCGTGATGCCGCACAGATTGGCATCCACATATTTAAATCCCGCCCGGGCACAGACCCTAATCGACGCATCCATCGGAATTGCGTAGGGCTTCCCCTGATCAAAGCTGAAAATATTCGTCGAAGTTGAAAAACGCATGACTTTCCTCACTCTCCGTACACTCTCACTTCAAAAATTCTCGCTTCCGGAATGCCGTTGGTCGCAAGCACCCGGATCCGCACGGCGTCACAGGGAACCGGCGTTTCAAAGCACACCCGGTTCAGTCTCTGGTAATTGCCCCGGACCTGTCTGCTGGCAATGACTTCCCGTCCTTTAAGCAATTCTACATCGTAATTCTTCACAAGTTCAGCCGGGATGCCGATTTTCTGCTGGTGCTGCCGCCTCGACGACAGCGTGATCTTTTTCTCAATATAGAAATTCGAGTCAAATGTCACCTGCACCCGGGAAACGCGGGCCGGCGCCGCAAGGGCAAGCTGCAGCCACGCGCCGGTGCCGTCCGGCATGAGCGGCTCGGAACGCCACTCGTTGTTCTCCCCGTCAATCGCGCGGGAAATCCCGCTGATAACGCTTTCCGGCGCAAAATCCTTCTTTGCGGAGGACGCCGTGACACTCGCCTTCCTGGCCAGGTCATTCACCTCTTCGTTGCGCACACCCGGGATGTAGCAGTCATCCTCCAGCAACTGCTGCTGCACTTTGTGGATGTTTACATCGCGGATCGAAACGCCGTCTTGCACCGCGATTGCCGCCGCGGTGCCGATTGCCTGGCCGCCGATGGCGCAGGTTCCCATGACGCGGGACGTCGCCATGCCGAGCTTGGAAGCGCTCAGGCACCGGCCGCCGACATACAGATTGTCGAAATCTTTTACCAGATAGCTGCGGTACGGTATCGTATAGGAACCCGGGTATCCGATCACGGAAGCCGGCAGCTTGTCGAAATCAAACAGCCCGAGCGGGACATGGTTGTCAATATGCCAGCCGCCGTAAGCGACCGCGTCCGGGAACTTCCGGTTGGCCAGGACGTCTTTTTCATTTAACACATAGTCGCCGACGATCCGGCGGCTCTCCCGCACACCCGGCAGCATGCCGACCCAGACCAGCTCGTAGTTTTCCGCCCCGTGGTCACCGCCGTTCTTGATATGATCCCATACACCGTAGATCGCGGCAACAAGCTGGTTCCGGATATCCTCGTACTCGCTCACGATATCGTCTGACGTCCCGGGGATTTCCACCCACCAGTAGCCGTAATCCTGGCAGATGCCGCCGAACATCCATTTGACATCGTCTTCATCATTGCCGCCTTCCTGTTGCGGCATAACGTTGGTGTGCTGGCGGTATTTCAGCTGCTCCTCTGTAAAATGCATGCATTCTACCGGCGGGATGAACTTCACCGGATGGCCGGTGTCCCTCGCCTTGAAGAGCAGCGTGTTGCCCATGCGGTGCCCGTTCGCCTCCTGCGGGGCGTCCGGCTCGCCGTACGCGTCCTTCCCCTCGCTGCCGGTCTTGAACGCAGCCCCGGCAAAGACAGACAGCGTGCCATTTCCCGTGCAGTCCGCAAAGACCGGCGCAAACAGATGGAACGTCTTTTCGGTCGTCATCTGATAACAGTCGATGCTTGTCACTTTCCTGTCTTTGCAGTGCACCTCGTGCATGGTCGTATTGTAGAATACGCTCAGATTCTTTTCCTTCCTGGCCGCGTCAAAAAGCACCGCCGACCAGATCGAAAAATTATAATTGTCATTGACCCTTTTATTGGCGAGCATCAATTCGTGAATGATGCCGCCTTCGGAGAGCTCCGGCTTAGTGCCGTTGTCCGACGCGCCGCAGATGTGCATCCTTATCTCGCTGCTTCCGTTGCCGCCGAGAACCGGCCTTTCCTGCACCAGCGCCGTCTTTGCCCCCAGCCTCGCTGCCGCCAGGGCCGCACACAGTCCGGTAAAACCTCCGCCTACGACGATAAAATCAAACTGCAGCGAGTACTCTTTAAAATTTTTCATGTATGATCCGCCCCCTGCAGACCTTCCTGTTTCTGTAAGAATGGTCATCAGCCCTTGACAGCGCCGACGGTCAGTCCTTTGATGAAGAACTTTTGTCCGACAAGGAACACAATAAACACCGGGATTACGGTCAGGCAGCAGGCTGCTGAAATCAGCCCGTATTTTGAGCCTTCTTCTGATACAAACTGGTTCAGGGCGATCGGAAGCGTCATCAGCCTCCAGTCCGAGAGAAAGACGAGCGGATCCAGATAGCTGTTCCAGTTGTCAAGAAACGCGACCGTTGTCATGGCGCCGATCGTCGGCCGGATCTGCGGAACCATGATCCTCCAGCATGTCTTCCATTCCCCGGCTCCGTCCATCTTGGCGCTCTCCCGGAGCTCCTCCGGGACGGCCATAAACGCCTGCCGCATCATGAAGGTCGCGGAGACGGAGATAATCTTCGGCGCGATGATCGAAAAGTGCGTATTCACAAGCCCGAGTTCGGAGAACGCGACGAATCTCGGGATCAGGGTGAGCTGGGACGGAACCATCATCTGCATCAGATAAATGATGAACAGCACATTCGAGCCCTTGAATTTCAACTTGGCAAATGCGTACCCGGCCAGCATCGCCGACAGGACACTCGTCAGAGTGGCAAGGATCGAAACCTTGATCGAGTTCGCGTAGGCCAGAAGAAAATGATAGTTCTTGCTCTTGACGCCGATGTGAAGAACCGTCTTGTAATTGTTCAGAACCGGATTTGACGGAATCCATTCAATCGGGAATTTCATCACATCCCGTTCCAGTTTGAAAGAAGATGACAGCATCCACAGGAAAGGTGTGATCATCAGCAGGGCGAACAGGATCAGGAGTATGCTCCAGACAATTTTCGGAACAGGGCTCTTTTTCTTCAGTTTACTTTGTTCTTTAGCCATATTCGTCACACCTCAATCGCTGCTGCCGTTGTTGTGCTTCCACTGAATCAGCGTCACGACAAGCAGAATCAGGAACAGGATTACCGCGACCGCAGACGCGTAGCCCATGTTGTAATAGGAGAACGCGGATTTATAAATGTAATACACGAGCGTGTACGTCGAATGTCCGGGTCCGCCCTGTGTCATTACGTTCACAGAGCCGAATACTTTAAACGAGCCGATGATTCCGGTTATCATCAGGAAAAATGTGGTCGGACGAAGCTGCGGAATTGTCACATACCAGAACTTCTGTATGGCACCGGCACCATCCAGTTCGGCCGCCTCATACAGATCCCTGGATATCCCGGCCATGCCGGCGCTGTAAATAAATACATGATACCCGAGACCGCTCCAGATGCTCATCAGCATGATCGCCGGCAGCGCCCAGGTATAACTGGCCAGGAAATGCGGCGGATTCTCCCATCCAAGCAGCCGCATCAGCTGGGTAAACGGTCCGTAGGTGGAGTACAGCATGATCCAGATCGCGGCGGATGCTACGATGTTACAGATCTTCGGCATATACATCGTCACCCGCAGGACATTGGCGAGCTTGTCACTGATAAAGCTGTCAATCAGGGCCGCGATGATCAGCGCCAGAAACAGGCCGATCGGTACGACGACAATCGTATAGATGAATGTATTTTTCAGGGAAGCCAGGAACCATTCATCGGTCCACATATCGAGGAAATTCTCGAGCCCGATGAAATTCCAGTCTCCCATCCCGTTCAGAAAGTTCCAGTCCGTCAGACTGATAAATAGTGAAAACACCAGCGGAATCAGGCTGAAGAGGACAAGGCCGATCAGACTCGGAAGAAGAAATACGGTCGCCGTAAGCTGCTCGCGCACCGCTTTTTTCTTTTTGCCGCTCATATCAATTTCTCCTTATGGAAACCCTTAAAAAAGCAGAGGCACCGCGCCTGTGCATCTCTGCACTGCGCCAGGTGCCTCTGCACAAATCCCTTTCTTTATTCGCCGGCCAGAATCGCGTCCGCCCGGGTCTTCATGTTGCTGCAGCAGGTATCCACATCTTCCTGTCCCAGGAGGAATGCCTGCTCCTCTTCCTTCTTGACATCGTTGATCTTGGAATCATTCTTTGTCGAAATGGTCTTGACTGCCTTGGTCCCGTCGACCGCCATGTAAGCCTTGACGGATTCCGGATCAAAGACGCCTTCCTTTGCGCAGAGCGCCTTCGTGACAAGGTCTGCGTCAAATCCCTTCCAGAGCGGGATACGGCCGCTGGATGCCAGCGGGGCCATACCGCCTTTGATGTACCAAAGCACGAAGTCCATAGCCTCTTCGACGTGCTCCGACTTCGGGTTTACGCAGATCAGGTCGCCGGCACCCGGTCTGTAGGAGTAGTCGTACTCATTCATGTAAGACTCGTCCGGAACCGGGAACGGGACAATGGCCGTCGTGAAGTCATGCGGGTAGGTGTCCAGATCGTTGATAATCCGCAGATTGTAGATGCCGGCCGACATCGCCGCCTTCCCCTCGAGGAACACCTGGTCAAACGTCACATTGTCCGCCGTCTCGGTCTCATAGCTCATTGCGCTTCCGTCGTCATAGGTATCCTTGATCAGCTGAAGCCCCTTCTTCCAGAGCTCATTGTCAAAATTGGTCGAAGTCCCTTCGTCATTGGAATACGTCTTGTACTGTTTCAGTGGCGCCCCGACAAATTCTATAGAATCGCCGATTCCTGAACCCAGGTTCCAGTACATACCCCAGGTCTTGTCCTGGCCGTCGCCTTTGGTCAGCTTCTTTGCGTCTTCCCGGAACTCCTCGTATGTCCAGCCCTTCAACGGGATCTCAATCCCGGCTTCCTTGAACAGGTTTTCGTTGATAACCATCCAGCCCTTGTTTTCATATTTCGTCGGCAGGGCGTAATATTTGTCATTGATCTGATATCCTGTCACGTTGGTGGCGCCGAGCTCCTCGACCGGGTCAAAACCGCGCGCCTTGAGGTAGTCCGTCATATCCAGCGCCGTCCCGGCCTCGACACGGGTCTTCAGTCTGGAAATACCGCCATATCCCATGTAAATGTCGATGCTGCCGCCGCTGGAAAGATAGGTGTCCAGCTGCAGGTTGCCGTCGCTGTCGTTCTTGTACCGGGTATACTCCATCTGAATTCCCTTGTCCTTGAACTCCTTGTTGAAGTTCTCGACCATCTCGTCATACCCGTATTCTCCCGGGATGCCGCCCCAGAGGTTCAGCGTGATCGTCTCGCCGTTGTTCTTTGCCGCGGCGGTTTTACTTGCTGCCGCCGTTGTAGTTGCCGCGCTGCCGGAAGCCGCCCCCGCCTTCGTCGTGGCTGTCGTGCTGCTTCCGCCACTGCCGCCGCAGGCCGTAAGACCGGTCAGCATGGCTGCCGCCAGGACAGCGCTCCCTGCTCTCACCAGATTTTTTCTCATGCTTTTTCTCCTTTTCTTCTCTTCGAAACGCTCGCCGTTTCGTAAATTTGCACGCACTTCCAGACGTAAACGCATCGAAACGGTTATTGATATTTTCGGTCGTCCATGTCCTTATATGTCATAACATAATATTCATTTTCCGCTTTGTCAATACATTAATTTAAAATTTTCACAAATTCCTTGTTCGATTTTCTTTACAAATCGTCTATAATAATTAGAATGAAGTCAAATGTATTGACAAATAAATAACGCAGTACCGCTGTTTCCATGCATTTGTCTTCTCGCCGCCGGCTGTCTTTATGCCGGCCGGCAGTTCTGCCCGGCGCGGCAGAGTCAGGAGGATTCATATGTTATTACATAATCAGGTGTATAACTATATCATGAAGAAAATCCAGGATGAAGAGTGGCCGGTCGGCACAAAGCTTCCGACCGAGATCGAACTGGCGCAGCAGTTCGGAATCAGCCGCCCTTCCGTCCGCACGGCTATGGCTCGGCTGGTCAACGAAGGATATCTGAACCGGATAAAGGGAAAGGGCACCTTTGTCACCAGCCCGAAAGAACTGGAAGATTCGACGATTTTCATCGAGAGTTTTGACAAAGAAATGAAAAAACGCGGCAAGAAGGTTGCCAGCGACGTCATTGAATTCCGTCTCCTGAAAGCCCCGGAACATGTCCAGAAAATGCTGAAGCTCACGCCAAATGACACGGTGCTGAAGCTGACACGGCTCCGGTACATTGAAAATTCCTTTAATGCCGGCCCGATTGTGATGACAACTTCCTATTTCACCAAAAAGCTCTTTTTCCTGCAGAATTATGATTTTACAAAAATCTCGGTACACGCCGCGATGGCCGAACACGACGTATACCGCAGACGCCTGGAGAAGCACATCAACATCGCGCAGCTCGACAACCGGTGCTGTCATCTCATGGAGCTTCCGGAAAAGAGTATGTCGCTGTTCATTTATTCGACCGTGCTTGACTCCGACGATGAGCTGGTTGAGTACACGGAAAGCTATTACCCGGCATCCCGCAACGAGTTCATCCTCAAGCTCCGCATATGAGCAGGTCCGGCCGCACGGTGATTCTCTGGAGGTTGTGCTCCCCCGGCGGATATTCGCCCTGCACCTTCCAGCTGCCATCCCTGTACAAAGAAACCAGCATTGTCCCCTGCCATCCGGTGCTTGCGTACCGGATGGCATTTTTGCGCAGGGTTTCCGACAGGCCGCTGTCTCCGTTGTCATTGTTCTCGGTAAACGCGAACTCCGGCTGCACCGCCCCAAGCCACGCGTCGCAGCTGGACGTATACGCCCCGTGGTGATTGACTTTCATCACGGATGCCTTCAGCCGTTCTCCATACACCGAGACCATCTTTTTCTCCTGGCTCTCATACAGGTCTCCCGACGTCAGGAAGGAGGCTTTCCCATATGTAATTTTAAGCGCCATCGACTGGTTATTGCGGACGGATCCCTCATTGGCGCACTCCCTGATTTCCTGCGCGTCAGGGTTCAGGACCAAAATCCGCGCGCCATCGACGGCAAATGTGCGGCCGGCCAGCACGGCGCAGTCCATGAAGACATGCCTTTCCCTCAGGAACGCTTCAAAATCATCCACCACCGCTCCGTACTTCTGTCCGGTCCATAAAAACCTTCCGACCGATCCGCCCCGCCGGTACAGGTATTCACCGATCGCCCTGGCATTGGTCACATGATCCGGATCCGCGTGCGAAAACGCCATAAAATCCAGGTGATCCAGCCGGACACGGTCCAGGAAGCGCCGCACCGCCGGCCAGTTCGCGCAGTATCCGGTATCAATCAGCATGGACTTGCCCTCCGGGAAAAGGATCAGCGTCATGTCGCCTGTTTTTCCGTACACACCGGGCTGCCACAGCTTCACCGGGATAATATGGAGCCCGCCGTCCGGTTTCACAAGAAGCCCGCTGATTTTCTCATACACGTCTTCGTTTCCGGAAGGTCTATTGTATTCCCTGTCCCTTTTTGCCTCAAGCAAAGCTGAATTCTTTGCTCGCATGCACTCCGTCCCGACAGGGCTGATCTCAACTTTCTCCCATTCTGTTTCCGTCCCCGCATAGTGAATCCGTTCAAGGCTCCTGCAGCCGTGGAACGCTTTCATGTCGATGTTTTTAAGCGACACCGGCAGCCAGATTTCGCGCAGATTGACGCAGTTCTCAAACGCCTTGGCCCGGATTGCCCGCGTCCCATCCGGGACACGGAAAAACTTTATCTCTTCGTTGTCCTTAAACTGCATAACCCCGATGTCCAAAGTGTCTGTCCTCTCTTTCTTGCCCCGCTAAATTTCCCGGAAAAACGGCCGCGCCGCCTGATCGTCTTTGACTGATTCTGCGCAGCTATAATCACGGTTATTTACAATTTATCAATACGTTTTCCAGAATCTTCAAATGTATTGATTCCTCTGCCTTTCAATGATATGTAATTTTATATAAGACAGTACATATATCGATTTTTATAGCTATGTTATAACATAATTTCCGCAAAAAGTATTCTTATTTTTCCACTCCCGGAAAAGAAAGGAAAAACGAATGAAAAGAACCATGATGGCAGCAAATCTCCACGGTGTCGGCGATCTGCGCTACGAAGAAGTGCCGGTCCCGGAATGCAGAGATGACGAGGTGATGCTTGACGTAAAGTACTGCGGCATCTGCGGAAGCGATGTCGGGCGGGTGCTCACGAGGGGGACGTACCATTTCCCGACGATTCCGGGGCACGAGTTCGCCGGGGTCATCTCGTATGACCCGGAGGGCAGATGGGAAGGGCGGCACGCCACGGTGTTCCCGCTCATCCCGTGCGGCGAATGCGACATGTGCCGGAAAGGCTATTATGAGCTCTGCCGGCACTATGACTATTACGGTTCCCGCAGGGACGGCGGCTACGCGCAGAAAATTGCCGTGAAGCGCTGGAACGTGGTCCTGCTGGATGACGCTGTCCCGCTGGAGCAGGCGGCCCTCAGCGAACCGATGGCGGTCGCCCACCACGCCATCTCCCGCCTGGACATCAAAGCGGGTGAAACGATCCTGATTTCCGGCGCCGGCCCAATCGGACTCCTCGCCGCCCAGTGGGCGGCCTGCTGCGGGGCCGGCAAGGCGTACTTCTTTGATATCGACGCGAAAAAAATCGATTACGCAAAGACCCTGGGGTTTTATGAATACACCGATGACATCCAGACCGATGTCGTCCTGGAGGGGACCGGCAACGGGCAGGCGCTGGGCAGGTGCCTGCGCGCCATCAAGCCGCGCGGCCGCATGGTCCTCATGGGCAACCCGGGCAGGGACGTCCCGCTTTCCCAGAATGACTACTGGCAGATCCTGCGCAAGGAGCTCACCGTCTACGGCACCTGGAACTCGGCCTACAAGGGGACGACCGATGACTGGACCGCGGTTGTCGGCGCGCTGAAGGACCACAAAATCCATCCGGACCTTGTGACCAGCCACATCATCCCGCTCTCCGACGTCAACCGCGCGTTCTCCCTGCTCACGGACAAAAATACATTTACAAACCGCATCGTCCTGAAAATCGACGAATAAGGAGGGCGGGCAGATGAAAAAAACATCACAGATCTCCGTTTCCATGATGTGCGTGGACGTGACGCACACCCGGGACATGGTCCGGCTCATGGAGAAAAACGGCGTGTCCTATTTCCACATTGACATCATGGACGGCGAATTCGTCCCGAATTTCTGCCTGGGCACCGACTATATCCGCCAGCTGCGGACCATCTCGAAGATCCCGATGGACATCCACCTGATGATCGAGAACCCGGACCGGAAGCTGGATTACTTTGACATCAGACCCGGTGACTTTGTCTCCGTCCACTGCGAGACAACCCGGCACCTGCAGCGGACGCTGCAGTACATTCGTTCAAAAGGCGCGAAGGCGATGGCCGCCCTGAATCCGGCGACCCCGCTTGAGAACCTGCGCTATGTGCTGGACGACCTTGACGGCGTACTTATCATGACTGTCAATCCGGGCTTTGCCGGGCAGAAGCTCGTGCCTGCCACGCTGGGAAAGATTGAGGACACGCGCAGAATGCTGGATGAAACCGGACATGAAAACGTTCAGATTGAGGTCGACGGCAATGTCAGTCTAACCAACGCCGTCAGGATGCGGCAGGCCGGCGCGGATATTTTCGTCGCCGGAACCTCCGGACTCGTGAAGGACGGCGTCATGACGGAAGAAGGCATCGGTGATTTTAAAAAGGCAATTGCCTGATAGGAAAAGTTGATGGCACACCCGGCACAACGCTGCCGGAAGAGTGCACGCCGGTTTACTCTATGGCAAATTTTCCCTTTCTCCTTCATACCTCGAGCTCCCCCTGCGGCTTTC
>OMUP01000036.1 GCA_900314255.1 uncultured Lachnospiraceae bacterium
GAAGTACTGACGTTTTTACAGCCATGAAGGTTTTAGTGCAACTTTTTTGAGAAGTACACATTCTGCGAATGGATGATCAAAAATATCGGCGTTGCAGCTGTGCCAGGCTCAAGCTTCTTCCACGAGCCTGTGAATAACTACATCCGTTTCCACTTTGCAAGAGGAAAAGAGACACTCGAAGAGGCGCTGAAGCGGCTTACTGCACTGAAAGATCTACTGTCCTGATACTCTGTGCCCGCACGCCGCCACACTGAATTCGCAGTTTCCTATCCTGTCCTCGTCAAGCAGACACCGTACATACAGGTCCAGGTCATTCCCATGTCCTGATATTCCGACTGCATCTCCGAAAACTCATCTTCGGTATATACATCATCTTTTTTAAGCACCATGTTCCACGCGGTGCCTGTGTATTCCGGATAAAGATCGAATTCGCCATTTTCCATCGCCGGCTCGATATTGGAAGTGCCTCCGCCGACTCCCTGCGTCAGATTGACGTTGATATCCGTATCCTGTTCAATCAGAATATCCAGCATCTCGCCGAGAATGTACTGCTCTGTCATCGGCTTCGTTGCGATATGAATGGTTTTGCTGCTTCTGTGCGCAGAGGCGGCGGCACCGGTGATCAGACACCCGGCAAGAATCAGCACGGTGATCCCCACAGCCCGGTTCTGACGCTTTGCTTTTTTTGAATGCTTCTGCATCCGCTTTTCCACAATGCCGAGAACCAGATCCGCCAGCAGCGCAAGCCCCGCCGTAAGAAGGCTGCCCGTGATTGTCATGGCTGCATTGTTCGTCGTAATGCCGCGGTAGATCGCCACGCCGAGTCCGCCGGCGCCGATAAAGGAAGCAATACCTGCAAGGGCGATCGTCATCGTGACCATGTTCCGGATGCCGGACATGATAAATGGCATGGCGAGCGGAAGTTTCACCTTGAACAGAATCTGTGTTCTCGTACTTCCCATGCCCTTCGCGGCTTCTACAATCGCCGGGTCCACATTGGTGAGTCCCGTATGAACGGCGCGGACCATCGGCAGCAGCGCGTAAATCGTAAGGGCTATGGTCGCTGTCGCGTTCCCGACGCCGGAAAACGGGATCAGGAAGCCCAGCATGGAAATGGACGGAATCGTGTAGATAAAATTGATAACACCGAGCGTCCACTTCGCCGACTTCTGATATTCACTGATCAGAATCCCGACGATGCTGCCAAAAACAATGGCAATGGCCTCAACCGGACAGTTCTCAAAGCAGAGCCCGCAGTGCAGGCAACTGTCCTGCCGGATGACAAATGGTGTCCCCTCCTCAATGCATTGCTGCGGGCAGTTCGCCTGACATGTTCCGCAGCCGATGCATCTGTCCGTAATGAAAAATCCTTTCTCAACCGGCCTGCTGTCTCCGAAAGTGAAGCTTTCCCGGTGAATCGGGCTTGTGCCAAGGTCGAAAAACTCAAGATTTCCGGACTCAATCGCGAACGGGTCAAGAATGTAGCGCGCATCTCCCGGATAGACATCATTCATGGACGGGTTTTCTTCAAAAATCCGGTCGATCCATTTCTTCGTATCTTCCAACTTCTTTGCGGTTCCTGTGAGACTCACCATCTGCCAGTTCTTGTTCATCGCGCTGATGGCCACATGCGGATTTACTGTCAGCTAACGGTAAAAATCTTTGCCGCGCCCGGTGCAGAAAACAAGCCGGTTCTCTTCCACGATCATGACATCAATGATCCGGTTGTGCGGCAGACCCTTTTCATCTGCCGTTGCGAAAGAAACGTCTTTGATATCTCTCAGCATCTGTAAGCAGTCTTGTGCGTTCATCAGATTTCCTCCCTGGATGGCGTGTTTCATCTGATTGTTGTAATATAATACGTTACATTTGCCATGTCAACAACTTTTTGGGGTCAGAGTGTTTTTTGTATATTGCAGATCTTGTTACTCTTCCTTTATTTTCATGAAGTATTCCATCATCTGGCGGTTTGAAGAGCATTTCATCAGTGCACCTCTGCAGCCATTCATCAGCGCATCACGAATTCCGGAAATTGTATCCGGGGAAGGCATTTCTCCTTCTTTGCTATGCCATGTCGTCAGAAAAGACAGCATTCCATATCCAAGAGATATGATCATGTCAAGGTTATAATATGGCATCTGCCTGGATACAGTCCTGTCGCCTTCTTGTCGAACCTGTCGGAATTTCCGACAGGTTGATTTTTCGTCCAATTCTCCTTCTTCATAGATATGCTGAATATGCTCAACAACATTGGTTCTTGAAGTTTGAAACTACTCGGCCATTCTAACAGAACTCCCATCAGGCCCTGAATACAAAACCTCATGATATACGTTCTGTCCTGCACCGGCACCCCAAGGCGTTCCAGAATCGGTGCAAATACATACTGAAACATAATGAATTTTCTTTACAATAGCTTCCGTCCCCTGTGCCATATGCGCCAGAAAACGCTGGTTGACAGAAATGCTTCATCCATTCTGGCAGCAGTCGCAGAATATTTGCTTTCCGACTTATTTATTGTTACTTCCGCTGATTTCTTTGATCAGTTCCATGATCTAAAAAATATATTTCTGTTTTCCCTTTTCCTGCAGCTTTTTATAGACAGAATAATTCATTTGATGATTTTGCTATACATGATTTCCAGGAGCAGCTGAACAACACGAACAACGGGTTATGTCGGGTTAACAATCTGTCTCTCATAGTGTCAGGGGCAGCGAAGGTCTATATATATTCGCACTCAATATTAAAAACGATCTTTTCAGATATTATCTGCTGTAACCAAATACGTCCTGACTCCATTTTCAATCGTATTAATTACCTGATCCAATGTGCAGTCATGTACATATGGATTTTTTTTACAATACCGTGACCATCTGTCACGAAAACTTTCATCTCCGCGTATCAATTCCAGGGTCTTGATAATCTCATTGGCATTGCTGTCAGTTCCGCGATGTTTAAATGTATTATCGACTGCTGCCGTCAACTTCTCCCTGTTTATTTCCTTCTTGTCCAGAGAAAATATCAGAAACAGATCATAAAAATCTTTGCTTCTGCCGTTCTCCAACTTCTTTGACGAAATTGTCTCCAGCTTTTCAGCAATAATTGTCTCAACATTATATGCGAAAATTTCAGTGTGTGCATTCTTATCAAAAACTGATGCGTATTGATATTTTACTGCACCTGGTGTAATCGGGTCACCGGTAGCAATATCTATACTGAATGGCTGACGGATATTCTCCATATGTCCCACCAGCGAAACTCTGAGTCCCGGATAGTCATCCATCGCTTTAATTTCTGATGCTCCCTTATATTCAAATGTAATATTGTCATTCAGATCAATCGCCGCTATCTGGCATATCACCTGCTCAATGACCTGTTCGCTGAGATTTAAATTTCTGAGAGACATATCCATATCTACTGTTGTGCGACTCTCAATGCCCATCAACGATGAAAGCAGAAAACCACCTTTCAGTACAAAGCAATTCTTATATTCACTATCAGCTATTCGATTCAAAAATTGTTCAAAGAAGAACAACAACAGTAAAGTATTAATCGAAATGCCACTTTCCTGTGACTTCTTTCGAACCATCGCCATCATTTTTGCCTTATTCACAGCACCTCCAGAATATCTGCCACTTCCCGGCTGATACCAAACACCTTTGCATATTCTCTGAGTTTTTTATAATCATGATCCTTTCTGCGGGAAAATCTGTGCATGGCGTCCGCGAAGATTTCAGAATCAATTTTGTTTCTGCTGGCAATTAGATCACATACAGTCCGTTCAACGTCATAGACTTTTACCGGATTTCCGAATAGTGTTACTCCATCTGTAATACCTATTCGGTATTTATCTTTGCTAATATAATGAACAAGAACATCCTTTCCTACACGCGAACTGTTATAACCGCTGTACACTGTCACTTCTTTCTGATACGGAACACGATCGGTCATCTCATGTATGTAAAGAGCACTCAGATATGAATAAATACATCTTTTATTACGAAGCTGAAAAAAATAGTAATCGTCTATATCTCCTTCATCTGTTGTATAGATTCCGCGCTCGATCCGGAACAGCTTTCCC
>OMUP01000102.1 GCA_900314255.1 uncultured Lachnospiraceae bacterium
TGATGGTGTTATTATAATTTCGTAACTTTTTTGTGAAAATACACTTTTCCATTCACTTAATGGAAAATTTTTAGGTGATTCTGCACATATGGCACACAAAAATCGTACACATTTCCTACAAAACATGAAAACTCTGAGAGGAAAGCTGATGGTTATTTCCCTGACATTTGCCCTCCTTACATCTCTTACGGCAGCCATCTGCGCCTCTGCGCTTTCCCAGCATTATCTGCGCAATGAGCAGCAGCAGGCAGCCCAGTCGAGTCTGGACTTGCTTTCCACCGATCTGGAAAGTGATCTGTCCATGATCAACAGTCTGGTCGGGTGGATTCAGACCGACACGACGGTGAATTCCTGTCTGCGGCAGCTGAATTATCCGCATTTTCTCAGCACAAGCACCGTCAGTCGTCTGCGCTATCAGTCCTGGGACCGCCTGAGCTCTGAAATCAGCAACACCATCCACACCTACACCGTCCAGCGTGTGCTTATTTCCTGCCTGGACGGCTCTGCTTTTATCCAGTACACACCTCTGCCAAGCATCTATCGGAATTCTCTGCAGGATGCTTACAATATCATGAGTGAGCCGTATTTTCCGGACTGGAGTAAGACGAGAGATGTTGTCTGGTGTGGACTGCAGGATGATCCATTTACCACAACTGAGAAAACAGCTTCCAAAATATTCATCCTGATGATTCCGATCAGCAGCGCTACCTCTTCCTCGCTGGTCGGCTGGGCTTACGCCGCCATCACGCCCGATTTCCTGAGCAGCCGGCTGAAGGCTGCGGCGGCGGACTCCGGAATTTCCGCCTATGTCACCTTTAACGACACCAATGAGACCTTTCAGTATCAGAACGGTGTCTTCGTTTCATCCGCGCTGCCGAAAGGCGCCTCCAGCACGACGCTCTCCAACGGCTGGGTAATCTCGGTTCTGCCGTCGGACACCAATCTGCTGAACTCAAGAATGAGCTATATCTGGCTGATTCTGCTGATTTCCCTGGCGGTATTCATCACCGGCACCTTGCTGCTGCCGCAGCTGAACCGGATGATCACCGATCCGGTTCACCAGCTGACGCATCGGCTGGAACGAATCAGTCTTGGCGACTTCTCGCGCGACGAGCGGATTGAGTGGGATAATGAATTCGGGGATATCGGCCGTGGTATCAACACACTTGCCGACCGTGTTCAGAAACTGATGGACAAAAAAGTGCAAGATGAAAAGGCGAAGCAGGAACTGCAGTACCAGATCCTGCAGTCTCAAATCAACCCGCACTTCATGTACAATACGCTGAACACTATCAAATGGATGGCCATGATTCAGGGCGCTGACGGCATCGCTGATGTCAGCACCTCGCTCTCCCGCCTCCTGAAAAACGTAGCACACGGCGAGAGTATCATTCCGCTCAGCCAGGAGCTGTCCCTGGTGGACGATTACTTCACGATCATGCAGTACCGTTACGGCGGCAGCATTCAGCTGAAAAAAGATATCAAAGATGAATCACTCCTGGACTGCCTTGTTCCACGCTTCCTTCTGCAGCCAATCGTGGAAAATGCAATCTTCCACGGAATTGAACCAAAAGGAAAAGGAAGGATCACCATCACAATCGAGCGCAGCAACGAGGACTTGGCTGCCTCTGTTTACGATAACGGCGTCGGAATGAGTGATGAAGATATTCAAAAAGTACTGGAGGACAATAACGATTCCCCGCAGGATTTCTCCCGTCATATCGGGATTGCCAATGTCAACCAGCGGGTCAAGCTGAACTACGGTCAGCAGTATGGACTCACAATCACCAGTGAGCCCGGAAAGTACACATGTATGCATTTCCGCCTGCCGATCCGCCTTAAGCACTAAAGATACAGGAGATTTTTCATATGTATACAATTCTGGTTGTAGATGATGAACCACTTGCACAAGTCGGCATTAAATCCATGCTGCAGCGCTTTTTTAACGGCGAGATCCAGGAAATTCAGACGGCCGCAAATGGCAGCGAAGCCCTCGACATTCTGGATAAAAAAACGATTGACATCGTGATCGCCGATATAAAAATGCCGGTGATGAACGGACTGCAGCTTCTGCAGGAATCCCACCGGCGCTGCGGCGATCTTCCTGTTTTTATCATGCTCACAGCCTATGAGGATTTCGAGATGGCACGCATGGCACTGAAAGAAGAAGCCATCGACTACATCGTAAAAATTGAAATGAACCGGCAGACGCTGGAGACTGCACTGACCAAGGCCTTCAAGGCCGTCGACCAGATCCGCAGCAGCCGCAGCGGCGCCGACGTATCCGCCTCTTCCTCCCGGCAGAACTTCCAGCAGAAATTTCTTCTGCGTCTTTTCACCCGACAGCTCACCGACCGTGATGCCGTGGTCCAGCGCGCCAGAACACTGGGTATCAGCTTGGATTATGACCGCTATATCGTCGCCTTCGGAGAAATCCAGCCGCCTGCTGTTTCCGGCGAGGCAAAGTCCCTGCAGGCTGCAGATCGTACAGCAGTCCCGGATTCGCCCGGCGAAAATACACCAGCCCCACGACGCGAAGTTTCTGATGATTATCTGACATTGTATTCATCCTGCCTGAACATGACTCTTGAGATCATCCGACGTACCGTTTATGCGCAGAGTATCTCCATCGACATCAGCCATCTGGCGTTTCTCTTTTCTTTCACATCCGCCCGCTCCGTCGCCGACACGCTGTCTGAAATCGAGTCTGCCCTGTCCACCGCACATGACATGATCCACAACTACTTCAGCGCCTCCATCAACT
>OMUP01000073.1 GCA_900314255.1 uncultured Lachnospiraceae bacterium
TGATCGCCCGGCTTCAGAGACTCCGGAAGAAGAGTGGAGTACTTCTTGCCCGCCAGGTTGTTGTTGTAATCCTCTCTTGCCTGTCTGATGTATTCCGGATTTTCAAACAGGTCGAGTGCGACACCGGCAAGAACCTTGGCTGCGGCGTGCATGCCTTTCTTGGCGACGGAGGACTTGCCCTGCGCGGCGAGGCACCAGCTGTGGCCGACGGTACCGGCGGCTTCGGTCACCATGAAGATCTGAACGGTCGGGGCGCAGTAGCTGGCATCACCGACATCCGAAGATCCGCCAGACGGGATATCAAGATCGTCGTTGACGGAAGTGTCGATCGGATCCTTTGCATCCGGGCAGGAACCGAACGGAACAAACTGTGCGGCGTACTTTTTCTCCTCGTCCGTAAAGGTGAGAGGATATATTCTGTGCATGTTGTCAAGAGCCAGATGATCCAGCGTCGGCACATCGATGATGTCCAGATAGTCGTTGAAAATGAATGGTTCATCCGCTGTCGCTCCGGTCATGAGGCAGGCGCCTTTGATGATGTTCATGACCTTGTTGAACAGGATCTCGACGTCGGACTGCTTGTCCGCGCGCAGACAGTAGGAAACTTCTGTGCGGGACTGGATGACGTTCGGGGCCTTCCCGCCCGCATCGACATAAGCGGTGTTGAGACGTACGTCCGGCTTTACGTGAGCGCGCAGATACTGAATACCGGTGTTGGCGAGTTCCGCTGCGTCGAGAGCGCCGATGCCGTCCCACGGAGCAGCCGCTGCGTGCGCCGCCTTGCCGTGATAGGTGACATTGAATGTAACGCAGGCCTTGGAATGGTTGCCGATGCAGTTGCTCGCACCCGGGTGCCATGCGAGGATCGCGTCGAGATCATCGAATACGTGAGCTCTGGCCATGAAGCACTTGCCGCCGCCGCCCTCCTCGGCCGGTGTGAGGATGTAGCGGATTGTGCCCTTGAGGCCTTTTTCCTGCATGAAATCCTTCATGCCTGTTGCCGCCTGCATGGCGCCGGTGCCAAGCAGATTGTGGCCGCATGCGTGACCGTTCCCTCCCGGCACAATCGGCTTCTGCCCCACGAAATCCGCTTCCTGGCTCTGCCCCGGAAGTGCATCGTTTTCACCCATGATTCCGATGATCGGGCGTCCGCTGCCATATTCGGCGATAAATGCCGTATCCATGCCGGCAACCGGTGTCGTGATCCGGAATCCTTCCTTTTTCATAAGTTCAAGCTGACATTTTGTGGATTCCTTCTCCATAAAGCAGGTTTCCGGATGCTCCCAGACAAAATCACTGACTTCCTCGAATTCTTTGTTCTTGGCGTCGATCAGTTCATACAGCCGATCCTTCTCATCCATATCCGATCTGTCCTCCTTGTCGTACGTTGATGCTTTAATTTCTTAAATTATATACATCCCCATGGCGGATGTAAACGAGGATTTCTTCTTTTCTGTTGCCAAGAACGCCGAAAATACTTATTATAGAAAGGGTTACACGAGACCAAAAAGGAGTGTAAACAATGGGAAAACCAGTAGTACTTGTAGTTATGGATGGTGTCGGCTGGACCGACAAGGATAACGGCAATGCAGTCATGCATTCCTATAAACCACAGATTGACGAACTGATGACCAAGTGGCCTCACACGACGATCAAGGCCAGCGGAACAGCTGTCGGACTGCCGAGCGACAACGACATGGGCAACTCGGAAGTAGGGCACAACGCACTCGGATGCGGCCAGATTTATTCACAGGGCGCCAAGCTTGTAAACGAGAGCATTGAGTCCGGAAAAATCTATGAGAGCCAGACGTGGAAAGACGCTGTCGCTTACTGCAAAGAGCATAACGGGAAGATGCATTTCATCGGCCTGCTCTCCGACGGCAATGTTCATTCAAACATCAGTCATCTGATCGCAATGCTCAAAGAAGCCAAAAAGGAAGGTGTAAAGGAAGCGAGAGTTCACGCGCTGCTTGACGGCCGTGATGTTCCGGAGACTTCGGCTCTTACCTACATCGATCAGATCGAGAAGGTATTTGCCGAGCTGAATGATGACAATTTCCACGCATGCCTTGCTTCCGGCGGCGGCCGTATGACAATCACGATGGACCGCTATGAGGCGGACTGGTCGATGGTCGAGAGAGGCTGGCACATTCATGTTATGGGCGACGGCCGGATGTTCTCCTCTGCGACGGAAGCCATCGAGACGTACCGCAAGGAAGGCGGATACACCGATCAGTATCTTCCGGGATTTGTCATTGCAAAGGACGGAAAGCCGGTGGGCCCGATTGATGACGGCGACAGCGTTGTATTCTTCAACTTCCGCGGCGACCGTGCGGTCGAGATTTCCAAGGCATTTGATTACATGGACAAGGGATT
The DNA here is from genome assembly GCA_900314255.1 of uncultured Lachnospiraceae bacterium. Classification (GTDB taxonomy): domain Bacteria; phylum Bacillota; class Clostridia; order Lachnospirales; family Lachnospiraceae; genus UBA4285. The sequence continues at coordinate 2,377 of OMUP01000073.1, forward strand.
TGACGCATTCCCGATGCCCAAGAAGCCGAAGGTTTATTACTGCGGCATGCTGCAGTATGACGGCGATCTGAAACTGCCGGATCATTTCCTGGTAGCACCGCCGCACATCGAGCACACGATGAGCGAGTATCTCGTCAAGAAGGGCGTAAAGAGCTACGCCTGCTCCGAGACACAGAAATTCGGCCACATGACCTATTTCTGGAACGGCAACCGCTCCAACAAGTTCTCGGAAGAGCTCGAGGACTGGGAAGAGGTTCCGTCGGATATCATCCCGTTCGATCAGAAGCCGTGGATGAAGGCGACCGAAGTGACAGAGAAGATGGAAGCAGCGATTGCTTCCGGCAAGTATCAGTTCCTGCGCTGCAACTATCCGAACGGTGATATGGTCGGCCACACCGGAAATTACGAGGCGACAATCATCGGCGTTGAGTCGGTTGACCTGAACCTGCGCCGCATCATGGATGCCTGCAAGAAGTACGACTACACACTGCTTGTCATGGCCGATCACGGCAACTCCGACGAGATGGTCGACAAGAAGGGCAAGCCGAAGACATCGCATTCGCTGGCGCGCGTTCCGTTCGCTGTTTACAACGGACCGGAAGGAACCGAGATCAAGGACGGTGACTTCGGCCTCGCAAACGTCGCAGCGACCGTCTGCAAGATCCTGGGATTTACGGACTGGCCGGAGCAGTGGCTCGAGCCGATCATCAAGTAACTGGTCTGCGGCAGAACAGAAAAACATTTGCCATCCCTTCCGGGGCTTTCGGGCTCCGGAAGGGATTTTTGGCTTTCGCGTGCAAAACATGGTAAAGTGGTGTTTACGAACGAAACGAACTCATCACTAGCTGTGAAGGAAGATTTTATGACCTATTTCACCTGCTTTTATCTGGACAACGAGAAGGACATCATTGTCAGTCTTTATAAGGATCTGGAACATCTGTACTATGAGCTTGAGACGCCGAATCACAATTCCGGAAACCTGATCCGCAATCTGGCAAAGCTTTGCGGACTGCCGCTTGCATCCAACGAAAACGGGCTGCTTGTGATCCGCGGAGAGGTTCCGTGCTACATCGACGGAAATAACGAAGAGGTCTATGTGTTCCGCATGGGCGGCACGAAGGTGGCCAACATCTATCCGGACGGCCGGGTGGAGATGAAGGCGGCGATCCCGGCCATTGCCAAGACACTCATGAGCCAGACCCGGGATTACCGGCTCGACGTCGGGAAGACGATTTTCAAAACATATATCGCCAGGGAGCGGAAATTCAGAAGCGATCTGCACACGCACATGAATGGCAATCTGCCGCCGGACGTTCTGATTGCGCTCGGCATCCGCCATCAGATCCGCTATCCGCTTTACTATGTGCGCAAGCTGAATCTGACTCTCACGGACAGCCAGGAAGAGCGCCTGAGGCTGCAGCGGGAAAAGGTGGCGAAGCAGTTTGTCAGCTCGGGGCTTTCCGGAAAGTACCTGGACCGCAAGATCAACGACAACACCTTCATCAATTTCGCGGATCTCATTCTGAACAACCTGAACAACGCCGAGGAAAACATCGTGAAGATCCGCACGTCGCTGGCAATCTTAAAGGACGGCCAGGCGGTCTTCACCAATCTCGAGAAGGTATATCTGTACCGTTATGTCTTCACAAAGGGCCAGGAAAGTGAAGACAAAATCAGACTGAATCAGACTGAATCGCTTCCGGATGCGGATGTGAGGCGGTACCTCCGGCAAATGCTGGTGGACGCGGAAAATCCGGACTACTGTCACAACACGGTGTTCCAGGATGACCTGCTCTGGATCGCGCGCGGTTACAAACGGCACGGCATTGAATACGCGGAAATCAGTGACACGACACTTGTGAAAAAGTATGAGTCCATTGAAATGCTCAAGGCGGTCCACGAGGTCATGCCGAAAATCTACCGGGAAACGGGCGTGATGATCCGCTTTCTGGCAGCGCTCCGGCGCATTCCGCTGACCATCGTCAAGGACCGGGTGACGCCGGAGGACTATCTGAGGCGCAATCTGATCGCACTGTCCGCCGTGGCGCCGGATCCATATGTGGCAGGGTGCGATTTTGTCGGCGAGGAGATCAACGATATCATCACACTCAAGCCGGTGTTCAGGGAAATTGTGAAGATCGCGGCGAAGGATCCGACATTTGTCATCCGGGTGCATGCGGGGGAAAATGACTCGCAGAAGGAGAATATCGCGCACAGCATCGCCTGCGTGCGGGACAATCTGGCACCGGGGCAGATGATGCCCAGGATGCGGCTGGGGCACGGGCTGTATATGCACAGCCTGAAGTCCCGGAAGGGACAGGAGGTTCTGGAGCAGCTGCGGCGGTACGGTATCGTCCTTGAATTCCAGCTTTCGTCCAATGTGCGGCTGAACAATCTGAATTCACTGGACAATCACCCGCTCAGACAGTATCTGCGCGAGGGGATTGCCTGCGTGCAGGGAACAGACGGTGCGGCGCTCTACGGGACAAATCCGATCGATGAGCAGCTGGCGCTGGAGAAGCTTCTCGGACTGACAGATGAAGAAGAGAGCCAGATGAAACGCGCTGAGACGGAAGTGATCCGCCAGAGCCGGGAGGCATACTCGGCGAAGAAACGGAAGTTTGAGGAAATGCTCGTCGGGCGTGACATGGAAGAGGTGCTTCTGGCGCGGATGGAGCAGGCGGAGGAATCAGAAGGGATCACACTTCACAGAAGTCACCGGCTGGACGCGACGTCCGAGCTGAAGGATCAGATCCGGGAACTGCCCTGGGACCGCACACCTGTTGTTCTCATGGGCGGAAGCTTCAACACGGAGAAGCGCACGACTCACATCACGCGTGAAGGCACGGAATTTATCGACCGGCTGCTTGACGAGCTGGATCCGGACGAGGTGTTCTTTGCAGTCGGGGACCGGGTGAGCGGATATGAAAAATATCTGATTGACCACAACACGCGGAATTTCCGGATTTTTGCCTTTGTTCCGTCGCTGATCACCCGGGCACAGGAAAAGAAGTTAAAAGATGCCGGCGTATTTATCCGGGTTTCCACGGAGAGCGAGAGCATGGGGCTGTACAAGAGTTTCAATTACGAGATTTTCGAGCGCAGACCGTCTGTTGTCATCGGACTGGATGGAAATTCGGCCGGAGCAAACCTGATGCAGGAGGCGAAAAACGGCAAAGGAAAAGCGGCCATCTGCATCTGGAGCCGCTGTGCGGCTCTGCGGGAGAAGGCCGCTTCGCTCGAAGGATATGTACAGTTTTTTGACAAGGAACATCCGCTGAAACCTGCGGAGCTTATCGGTCAGTGATGCAGGAAAGAAAAGTGCTTTTTGGCCGGGGCCGGGTGCAGGCAGACGTCGCGCAGATACTGCAGCATTTTCTCCATGGCTTCCGGCTGAACCCAGTCCGGCGTGTCCCGGTATCCGCCGTGCATGGTTGAAGTGACCTCCATGTCTGATTCCATCATGCGGAATTCCGGTGTGCGGCCGAGAAGCCCTTCACCGGACGCTGCCATCGCCTTCAGATACTGAACGTCCCAGCGGGGAACCACGGCCAGACTAAGCGACGGAATCCGCCCCTTGCGCAGAACTATGTCGTCACTTTCCGGAAGATAGCCGACAATCTGCGCTCCGTGCGTTTTCAGAACGTCCCGGTTCACGAAGGCAGCAAAGACATCCTTTTTTTCGCTGCCTTTCCCGTACACAACAATGTCATCGCCGTATCCGCACACATCCAGATTGACGGCGCCGTCCGGGCGGCGCTGCTTTTTTTCGTTTACAAGATCAAGGTACAGCTTTGATCCGGAATGCCCGCTTTCTTCACCGTCAAAGAAAATGAAATCTGCCGGGACGCCCGCCTCGCGCATTGCCTTGTACAGTTCCAGAAGAATGCAGACAGCGGCGGCGTTGTCATTGGCCCCGAAGGACCCGGGAACCGCATCATAATGTGCGCAGAAGAGAAGAAGCGGCGTGCTGCCCGCAGACTCCGCACCTCCGGGTGTTTCGGAGGTGAAGAGATAATTGTAAATGCCCCGCGGGTATTTTTCAGACGGATCTTCCTTCTGCAGCGTGAAATTAATGCCTTCTTTAGAAAGTACGCCTTCCAGGGCAGAACGTCTGGCATCGGGACCTTTCTGGGAAAGCTCCCGCAGGTAACGCGTATCCATGACGCCCCCTTACAGACAGGCGTCCATCGGGACTTTCACGACGATCTTGCGGATCTTTGCCGGCTCGCTGCCCGCCTGGATGGCCGGGATGTGCACATCCCACGGAAAATACACGGCAAATGTGCCCACCGTGAGGGCGATGCGTCCCTCCGGCTTCGTGAAATCGTTCTTATAAAAAAGGATATCCCGCGGTGTCGCAAGAAGATCTTCATCTACCTCGCCGGCTCCGTCATCGCTGTAAAATCCGGCTTCCTCCGGGCCGCCCGCCGCCAGGAACTGCACATCAATGTTCTTCCGGTGGATTTCCGGACGCAGTGTTTCCCGCGGCGCCGTACTCTGGTCAATTACCTGCAGAACCATCGGCACGCCGTCAAGTTCAATCTGAAATTTTCCCGGCTCGTGGTGCGCCAGATCCTCTTGTCTTAAAAACTTCAGTGCATCTTCAAGTGCCTTCGGCACCATTTTAAGCTGCTGTTCAAAGAACTCATTATTTACATTTCCGTAGAGCATAAGCAACCTCCTGCTTCTTATATTATATGCGGCGGTTCATCCGCATCTATGCCTGCTGGGCTTTGATTTCGCGGTCTTCACCGCCGTCAAAGAAATCCGGGTATTTTTTCTGCAGAACCGCAGCTTCATTCGCAAGCCGCGTGAATGAAGCGTGCTCTGCCTGACATGCGGCTTCATCGTCGCGCCGTATCAGCGCATCGATCATGTCGTTCATATCGTGAAGCAGCTTTTCAGACGGCTCTTTTTCCTGATAGATCAGATACAGCAGCCGGATCAGATCGAAATTTTCCTTCTGCAGAGCGCTCCACAGGTAGTCAAAGCTGCCTCCGAACGTATACATCTGGGTAAAGAAGTTGCTGGTGATCCGCAGCTCGCTGCGCGCATTGCCACTCCGCACGGCGCGTTCGGTTTCCTTGAGCATGAACTGAAGAATCTCAATCTTCTGCGTTGCGACTCTCTCTGTGAAAAATGCGTGGATGACCTCTGTAGTGAAAAGCTCCATCAGCCACAACGCGTTGCGGATCTGAAGAGCACTGATCTTTTTGACATAGAATCCCGGTGCGCTGCCGGACACGGTCAGCTTTTCGCGCTCCAGCCGCTCCAGAGCGTCGTGCACCGGTGTGCGGCTCAAAGACAGCCAGGATGCCAGCTCCGGCTCGCTCAGACGCACGCCGGGCTCCAGCACAAACAGCAGTATCGCTTCCCGTATCGTGCGGTAGGCATACTGCCGGCTGTCCTCGGAGGGACGTCTCTTGCTGAAGCTGATTGTCTGTGTTACATCCATGCAAATGACCTGAAATCTACAATTGTTCCGACAAACTTGTATGCACACAGTTCCCCGTGCTGAGAAGAAAACTTGTATGCACTGAAATTCCGATTTGTTTTGTTCAATTTTATTCTGAATTCTCTGAAAACGCAAGTGCAGCTGCCCGGCAAATGTGAAATTTTTATTGAATTATGGTTGCATTTCTGAATAATTTGTGCTAATTTTCCAAATAGAGAGCCGAAGTGCATACAAGTTGGCAAAGCGGGCTGCTCCCGGAAAGGCCAGATCTTGTTCGCATGGGTTTACGCGTCTGCGGCAGGAGGAAATTCAGAAACTTGTATGCAGGTCAGTCAGCAGAGCAAAGAGGAAATATATGATGAGCTGAAAGAGCGGATTCTGACGCTTCAGGCGCTGCCGCACGAAAAACTGAGTGAAAATGCCGTGGCCAGGCAGATGCATGTGAGCCGCACGATTGTGCGCGGAGCACTTTCCAGACTCACGGATGAGGGACTGATCACGGTGCTTCCGCAGAGCGGGACATTTGTCAACTGTATCAGCATGAAAAAGGTGCAGCAGACGATCTACGCGTACAACACGATTCTTGCCAGGCTTCTGGAAGAGCTCTGTTCTCACAAGCTTTCGAAAGAAGAGAATGCACAGATCCGGGAAACGGAGATGAGGATGCAGAGCCTGTCTGGCAACACAGAAGAGAGAATGCAGCGCGACAGTCTGCTGATCGAGCTGTTTGCCAGGCTCTGTCAGAAAGAGTACATCGTAAGTTTCTTAAACGGCATGAATTTTGATCTTCTGCGGGTTATGCGGCTTTCCTATGACACATTTGCCATCAACAGTTTCATGTATTCATCCACGGCTGTGGAGAGCATGAATGTCATCAACCGGATGCTGTTTGACTATGTCAGGAAGCGCGACGTGGTAGCGGCGCAGATGCTTGTCCAGAATCACTACAATTCCGTTATGTTCCAGACGGAAAGGCTCAAGGAGATGTATCACGAGTATTTTTCCGGCTGAAGCCGGGTGAAGGAATACTATCAATTTTCAGATGAGAAAGGAGACTGGAAAAAGACATTCTTAAAGAGAGAAGTTAGAACCAGACTTAGAAATAAGTCAAACAAGCCGAATAGCATTCGGACATTTTGGAGGATTGTATGGACATCGTAATAGGCATTATATTGCTGATTTCATTCTTTGCCCTTGCATGGTACTGCATCAAGGGCTACAACCTGATGATCGGATTCCTCGTAATCACGATTGTCTGGACAGTGCTCCCGCTTCTGGGAACGCTGTTTGTGAGCCAGGATTTCCTGGACGCCAACACAATTTTACAGTTCAGCTCAAACAAAGAGCTTGTAAAGATTCTGAACGGAATCTATCAGAGCGGACCTGAAGGATGGGGCACAACTCTTGTAAATGTATGCTGGGGTGCCTGGTTCGGACGTGTCCTGATGGATACAGGAATTGCTTCTACTCTGATCCGCAAGACCGTAGAGCTCGGCGGTGATAAGCCGATCATCACGATCACTCTTCTGAATATTGTTACCGCGATCATCTTTACATCGATGACAGGTGCAGGCCCGGTTATCGCTATCGGCGTCATCGTTCTGCCGATTCTGTTCTCGCTGGGCGTTCCGAAGCCGATCGCGCTGTTCTCTTTCATGGGATCGGTTGCTGCCGGTATCTATCTGAACCCGGTCAACTTCGCACAGTATCGTGCATTCTATCTGAAGACAGAGGAAATGCCGGACTTTACACTCAGCTGGTATGCAGCGCACTGGGGTTATGCAGCGCTGATTATCATGCTGGTTTCCACCACGGTGCTTACCGGTATCTATCTGGCGAAGTCCAAGAGAAGCCATGCATGGGCGGCTCAGACAAGAAATCCGCAGGCTGCTCAGAAGGATGCTCCGCTTTACACACTGTTCCTGCCGATCGTTCCGGTTGTGCTGAACATCGCGTTCAACTTCTCCGTAATCGGCGGCTTCGTAATTGCCGGTTTTGCTGCACTCTTCCTCTGCGGAAGAATGAAGGGCACCTTCAAGGAGAACTGCCAGCTCGTCAACAAACTGTACTATGACGGCGTTGTTGATACAGCACCGCTGGTAGGCTTCCTTCTTACTCTGCCTATGTTCAATGCTGTTGCAAAGTATGCATCTCCGTATTTCAAGAGCGTTATCGGCGGCATCATGCCGAAGTCCGAGCTGGTTGTCTGCATCGTATTCGCAGCGCTCCTGTTCATGGGACTGTTCCGTGGACCGATGACCCTCGTAGGATGCGGCGCCGCAACTCTTGGCGTTCTTTCCAACGTAGGACATTTCTCGATCCCGTTCCTGTATGCAGTATTTGCCATCCCGACAATTACTGTAAACATCGGATCCTGCATCACACAGTCCTGGGTTGCATGGGGTCTTGCTTACTCCAAGGTTGAGTCTAGGGATTTCCTGAAGCTCTCTATTCCGAATGCATATGTTGCCGGTATCATTCAGTACGCTGCAACATTCATTCTGCTCAGCGGACTTGGCGCAGAGTGGTTCTTATAATTTGATTTCGGGACTGGCAGCGGGACGCGCGGCGCCCTGCTGCCGGCCGGTTTTAACTCTCTCTCTAAGAATGTTTTTTTACAGCCGCCGGATAACAATCATCTGACGGAAATTCAAATATCTGTGGCAGCGGGTGTCACGGAGCAGGAAAGGAAAATGGTATATGGCTGAGCAGGAACACAGAGCGGTCCGGATGGGTATCGATGTAGGCGGTACCTACACAAAGTGCGTGGCAATGGACAACCTCACGCATGAGATCATCGGCAAGAACGAGGTCAAGACGACACACGATGACAAAGATGGCGTTGCGGCCGGCGTTGTCCAGAGCTTTAAGAACTGCATGAAGGAAAATAACATCCGTCCGGAAGATGTTGTATTCGTAGCCCATTCCACAACGCAGGCCACGAACGCTTTCATCGAGGGTGATGTAGCTCCGGTCGGTGTCATCGGTGTTGCGGGCGGCGGTCTGGAAGGCCTCCTTGCAAAGAGACAGCTGGCTCTCAAGGATATCATTCTGGATCCGAAGACAGACAAAGTCATCAAGATCTTCAACGCTTATATAAAGAAAAAGGAACTGACCGAAGAGAAGATCAATCAGACGGTTGATCAGCTGATCAATGACGGTGCCAAGGTTCTTGTCGCTTCCATGGCATTCGGTGTTGATTCCATGACAGAGGAACAGATGATCCACGATGTGGCTGTCAAGAAGGGCCTTCCGGTTACAATGGCTTCCGATATCACGAAGCTCTATGGCCTTACAAGACGTACGCGCACCGCTGCCATCAACGCATCCATCCTTCCGAAGATGATTCAGACGGCCAATGCAACAGAGAAGTCCGTCCGCGATGCCGGCGTAACCGTTCCGCTCATGATCATGAGAGGCGACGGCGGTGTCATGGAGATCAACGAGATGAGAAAGCGCCCGATTCTGACGGCACTTTCCGGCCCGGCGGCTTCCGTAATGGGCTCCCTCATGTACCTGCGCGCTTCTAATGCCATCTACTTCGAAGTTGGTGGTACGACAACCAATATCGGTGTTATCAAGAACGGCCGTCCGGGCGTTGACTACGCCAAGATCGGCGGTCATGATACTTTTATCAGCTCTCTGGATGTACGAATCCTCGGCTGCGCCGGCGGTTCCATGGTCCGCATCAATGACCATGAGGTTGTCGATGTAGGTCCGCGTTCCGCACATATCGCCGGCTGTGAGTACGCATGTTTCACACCGGAAGAGGAGATCATTGATCCGCAGATCGAGCTGGTAAGCCCGAAGCCGGGCGATCCGGACGACTACGTGGTAATCCGTCTGAAGAGCGGCAAGAAAATCTGCTTCACAAATACCGACGCTGCAAACGTTCTCGGACTGGTTGACGAGAAATACTTTGCACACGGCAATGCCAATGCAGCCCGCAAGGCGATGCAGCCGGTAGCCGACAAGCTCGGGATCACGGTTGAAGAGCTTGCAACACAGATCCTCGAGAAGGACTACGAGAAGGTAAGCGAGTGCATCAATTCTCTGGCTGAGAAATATCAGCTCGATCACGACGCAATGCGTCTGGTTGGCTGCGGCGGCGGTGCTGCTTCCCTTGTTCCGTACTGCGCAAAGAAGATGAATCTGCAGTACAGCATCCCGGAGAATGCCGAGGTTATTTCCTCGATCGGTGTTGCCCTTTCCATGGTTCGTGATGTGGTTGAGCGTGTTATCCCGAACCCGACTCAGGATGATATCCGTCAGTTGAAGAAGGAAGCGACCGATGCAGCCATCAGCTCCGGTGCTGCTCCGGATACCGTAGAAGTACACGTTGAAATTGATGCGCAGACCAGCAAGGTTACGGCTATTGCGACCGGATCCACGGAAGTAAAGACAACCGACCTGCTGAAGGAGTGCACGGACGAAGAAGCCGAACAGCTTGCGAAGGAAGACTTCGGACCGAAGGTTTCCGACATCAAGATGGTGGCCAAGACCGACAAGTTCTATGTGTTCCAGGGGGCAAGGGACGACAAGAAACCTGTCCGTATCGTCGACAAGAAGGGCTTCATCAAAGTTCAGGCGTCGGATGCTATGGTTCAGAAGTGCAAAGTCTCCGAGTACGAAGATGTTGTATCCAAGATGTGGGAGGAGGGAGCGATCTTCAAGACCGACTCCATTATCCGTCCGGACTACTTCATCTGCTTTGGCCCGAGAGTTGCGGACTACAGCGCTGTTGACCTCGATCAGGTAAAGCTGCTGATGGATCTGGATCTGGGCGACCGCGAGCCGGATGAAGAGATTCTGGTTGTCGGTGCACTGAACGACGTAGGCTGATAAAGCAATATCGATTGACACATGAAGGCCGTTGGTGATGACGAAGGAAGAATTAAAACAATATTTAAAGCCGATCGCTGACGGCCTGTTTGGAAAGCAGCGCCGGGTGACATACGAAAGACCGCATTTCAAGATCCGGGAACTCGCCCCGATGCTGCAGGATCTTGTACAGATTCAGCCGGAGGAGTGGTTCCGGTACGCATTTTCCAGAGAGCCGATCAATGGGAAGTTTAACGATGATCAGCGGAAAGACTGGATGCGCAAAGCGATTGCCTGCGGGAAAGAGTATGCCAGGAAGACTGCCGAGGAGTACGGGACACGCGACAGTGTGAAGATTGCGCAGAAGATGGGAATGAACATCACGTATCCGGATTTTCCGGACAAGACAGACCGCGTGATGTTTGCCGAATATACGGAACCCAACAATATCAAAATCTTCATGGATGCAGTGCGCAAGGCTGACCGTCTGATGCATGATCCGGAGATTGCCGGGATTCTGACGGACAGACTCAATGTTCCGAAAACACTGCTGGCACATGAACTGTTCCACAACATCGAAGAAGAGAACAAGGACACCATTTTTACAAGGACGGAAAAGTTCCGCCTCTGGTCGGTCGGGAAGGTTCACAATGATTCCTCGATCATTGCTCTCAGCGAGATCGCGGCGATGGCGTATTCGCAGCAGCTTAACGAGCTTCCGTATTCTACATATGTTCTGGATATGTTCCTGGTCTACGGTTATTCGCCGGAAGAGGCGAGCGGTCTGTACGAAGAAATGATGGAGGATGCCGGAAGAAAGCCGGATTCCTCTGCGGATGAAACAGAAAAGAAAATCGAGCAGGAGGAAGAGCAGACGTGAGCACGAGAATACCATTTGACGAGGTGAAGGCGACTGTTAAAAAGGCGCTTCTGAATCTGGGACTCAGCGAAGAAGATGCGGAACTCTGCGCGACAATCCACACGCAGTCCAGCGCCGACGGCGTTGAAAGCCATGGACTGAACCGGATTCCGAGATTTGCCGATTATGTTCAGAAGGGCTGGGTCGATGTCAAGGCTGAGCCGGAACTTGTCGGAAAGAAAGGCGCCGCGGAAAACTATGACGGCCACAGAGGCATCGGCGTAAAGAATGCGGTGATCTGTGCGGACAGAGCGATGGAGCTTGCAAAAGAGCACGGAATCGGCCTGGTTGCACTTCGCAATACGACGCACTGGATGCGCGGCGGCGCGTATGCATGGAGAATGGCGGAAAAGGGATTCCTCGGAATCAGCTGGATCAACACGGAGAGCTGCATGCCGATGTGGGGATCGGATGAGCCGGGCGTCGGCAACAACCCGTTCTGCATAGCCATTCCGAGAGAAAAAGGCCCGATTGTTGTTGATATGGCAATGAGCCAGTATGCTTACGGAAAGCTCGGCGTATATCGTCTTGCCGGCAAGCAGCTTCCGTATCCGGGCGGGTTTGACGAGAACGGAAATCTGACAACCGATCCGGGCGCGATTGAGAAGACCGGACGGATTCTTCCGACCGGATACTGGAAAGGAACAAGCCTTGCCATTGCGCTTGACATGGCGGCTGCCATGATTGCCAACGGCTTCTGCGGGACAGATATGGACATCCAGGCAAAGGGAAGCTGCTCGGGATGCTGCCAGATCTTTATCGCGATTGATCCGTATATGTTCGGCGGCAAGGAAGAGCTGCAGGCTATGCTTGACAAGCGTGTCGCCGCAGCGGATGCAACTCATCCGATTGATCCGAAGCATCCGGTGCGCTGTCCTGGCGAGAGCACGGTTGCCCGCCGCGAAAAGTCCATGAAGGACGGCGTCAATGTTGACGAGAGCGTCTGGGCACAGGTTCAGAATCTTGCGGCAGGCAAGATGGATGTAGAAGACATTTCCGGTGTTGTTATCCAGAAGAAGGTCTGAAAGACAGAGGAGGATATAATTTTATGTTCTTTTCCAACGTTTCAATTGCTGAAAAGTACAATTATCTTGACGACAAGTTCAAAGCGGCGTACAAATGGCTTCGGGAGACTGATATCAAGGCACTTCCGGAAGGCTCCTACCCGATCCTTGGAGACAAGGTGATCGCCAATGTACAGGAATACTCGACGGACGCGAAGGAAAATCACTTCTTTGAGAATCACAAGAAATTCTTCGACATTCAGTATATGGTGACCGGAGAAGAGATGTTCGGCGTCTGCAAGGCTGACGGACTGAAGCTCAAAGAGAGCCATGAGGACAGTGACCTCTATTTCTATGAGGAGCCGGAATTCTCCGGAGAGGTATATCTTCAGGAAGGCGATATGATTGTCGTTGCCCCGGAGGATGCCCACAAGCCCAGATGTGCTGCAGGTCATCCGATGGCTGTAAAGAAAGTCGTTGTCAAGGTAGCTGTCGACTGAAGTCCCGGGGACCAGTCGATGTAATATAAACAGCAGCAATACTTCAGGAGGAAGTACAATATGCAGACAGTATACGATTTTGGAAACGGGATGAGACTTATTGATCTCTCCAAGCTGGTTGATCCGGCAACAGAGACAAGAAGATGCAAGCTGTATCGTTTCAATACCGGCGGCCCGATCCCGGATTTCCACACCAATGTCGATATCATGACACATCTTGGCACCCATGCCGAGTGCCCGTATCATCACAACGATGACTGGCCGGATGTAACGGAAGTTCCGCTCACGACATTCATGGGCCGCGGCGTTTATGTAAACTTCCACGACACCGTAAAGCCGAACACCCATATTACCGCTGCGGATCTTGACCGCGAGGCAAAGAAGGTAAAGGAAGGCGATATCGTAATCATTGATTCCGATTACAAGCTGAATCCGTTCACACCGGACACCAATACCGAGAAGGATCACAGACTGTTTGTAAACGGAGAGACTGCCGAGTGGTTCAAGAACAAGAAGGTCAAGGCTGTAGGCTTTGGCGACGGCGTTTCCATTGAGAACTGCAACGAGGACGTAAAGCCGTTCCATGACATTCTTCTTGCCGAGAACATTATCTTCATCGAAGTGCTCAAGAACCTCGAGCAGCTGAAGAAGGATGTATTCTTCATTTCCTTCGCAGCTCTTCCGATCAAGGGACTGGATTCCAGCCCGGTTCACGCTTATGCGATCGAAGGAATCAAGGAATTCTCCGAATAAAGAATCCTGTGTTCCCGGAAGCTTGTGCTTCCGGGAATTTCTTGCGTACCAGAAGAACAGAAAGGAAACAGACATGAAAATCGCGGTAATCGGCGCCGGAGCGATGGGCTCCATCTACGGAGGCCATCTTTCTCTGCACAATGATGTATATCTGATCGACACCAACCCGAAGGTTGTCGAGACAATCAACGAAAAGGGCCTGAAGCTTCAGGAAAACGACACGGACAATATCTATCATCCGAAGGCTATGACATCTTCGGAAGGACTTGGCAATGTCGACCTGATCATTCTTTTTGTGAAGGCTCTGTTCTCAAGAGCAGCCCTTTCCGGCAATAAAAACCTGATCGGCAAGGACACGTATGTTCTGACGCTTCAGAATGGCTCCGGACATGAGGACATTCTTTCCGAGTTTGTTCCGAAGAATCACATCATCATCGGAACGACCGAGGATAACGGCGCAGTTCTGGATTTCGGCTATATCCGTCATGGCGGTGTGGGCAATACCAACGTCGGCATGCTGGTAGAAGATAAAGAAGGATTCCTTCCGAAGCTGAAGGAGTCATTTGACAGCTGCGGATTCAAGACACACATCCAGCCGAAGATCCAGCAGCTGATCTGGGACAAGCTGTTCACAAATGTGTCGCTGAGCGCGGTTACCGCTATTCTGCAGTGCAATATGGGATATATTGCGGCAAATGAGTATGCGTGGAACCTGACAAAGGCTCTTCTTCACGAAGCGGTCGAAGTGGCCCATGCTCTCGGACTCGAGGCAGACGAGGAGAAGCTGGCCCAGAAGATTCACAAGACTTCCGAGATGTCTCCGAACGGCGTGACATCGATCTGCGCAGATATCCGCAAGGGCAGAAAGACGGAAGTTGACACGATCAGCGGATCCGTTGTACGCGCGGCAAAGAAGGCAGGTGTGCCGGTTCCGGTTTCGGAATTTGCCGTGAATACGATTCATGCGCTTGAGGGAAGACCGAAGGATGAATGAGGATTTCAGGCGCTGTCTGGTGCCTGATGATTGCTCCAAAGGAGAAAGTGATGGAAAAGATTAAGGCAGTTCAGATTGTAAAACCGGGTGAACTTAAGATCGTTGAGATGGATATGCCGCACATCGACGAGACAAACAATGTTCTTGTCAAGATCAAGGCATCTGGTCTGTGCGGCTCGGATGCCGGCATTTATCACGGCACCAACGCAGCTGCTACGTATCCGCGTGTCATCGGTCATGAGATCGTCGGAGAGGTTGTAGAGACTGGACCGTCTGCCAAAAAGGTAAAGGTTGGCGACCGCGTCATCATCGATCAGGTTACAGCCTGCGGACACTGCTATGCCTGCCGTCACGGACGCCCGAATGTCTGCCAGCACCTGCAGGTGCGCGGCGTGCACATCGACGGCGGATACAGAGAGTATATGGCTGTTCCGGACAAGGACTGCTATCTGCTTCCGGACAATCTGCGCTATGTAGATGCCGTGCTCATCGAGCCGACGACAATCGCGTGCCAGGCCTGCAGCCGCGCGCAGATCGCAGAGGACGATGAGGTCCTTATCAACGGCCAGGGCGCTCTCGGAACGAGAATGCTCTCGATCGTGAAGCTGTACCATCCAAAGAAGATCATTGTTTCAGATATCTTTGACGAGAAGCTGGAATACGCTCTTCAGAACGGCGCGGATGTCGCCATCAACCCGAAGAAGGAGAACTTCTTCGAAAAGATTAAAGATGTGACGACGGACGGCTACGGCCCGACCGTTTCGATCGACTGCGCCTGCACGAAGGACTCTCTCGGAACCCTTATCCAGGCCAGCGGCAATGCAGGCCGTGTCATCACGATGGGATTCACGACCACACCGACCGAAGTAACCAATTTCGGTATCACGGCCAAGGAACTGGATATCCGCGGCTCAAGACTGCAGAACCGCAAGTTCCAGCAGGTCATCGATCTCATCAACGAAGGCAAAGTCGATCTGGACCACAAGATCTCGCACGTCTGCGACTTCCGCGAGGCCCAGAGCGGATTTGACTTCAACGACACACACGATCCGTCGATCCGCAAGATCGTATTCACGATGGAAGGCGAACCGTACAAAGTCCGCAAAGACCAGTAAAATATTCCCATATGACAAATGTCAGAGAGGGCTGTGGAGAACATCTTCGCAGCCCTCTTCCTATGCTCAATGGTAGTGCTTCACCCCCCGGAACAGTGTATAATGCGTGGTGTATGAGTGCTTTTTTCGGAAAGGAATTGTGTATGATTCAAAGATTCGTGTTTGGAAATCCGATTGATACGGAAGCAGTGGTGAAGACGATCGCCCCGTCAGAAGGTGCTCCGGAAGGCTGGGAGATTGACGAAGCAGGACGTCAGATTAAAAGAAATCTAAACGCGTCTGATATCGTGTACGGGCTTGGCGAGACTGTCCGCGGCCTCAACAAGCGCGGCTGGCAGTACATCAGCAATAATACCGATGAGCCTCATCACACGGAAGACCGGAGATCTCTTTATGCTTCCCAGAACTTTCTGCTGATTCTGGGAGACAGCACACATGGCATTTTCGTGGATACACCGGGACGGGTGACATTTGACATCGGGTACACGAAGCCGGACGATCTGGTGATCACGCTTGATGACTTCGATGTGAATTTGTATGTGGTGGAAGCGGGGGACCCTGCAGAAGCGGTACGGGAGTTTCGGCAGCTGATCGGCAAGAGTTATATTCCGCCGCGCTGGGCGTTCGGCTTCGGGCAGAGCCGCTGGAGCTACATGAATGAGGCGGAAGTCAGGGATGTCGTGAAATCGTACCGGGAGGCCGGAATGCCGATCGACAGCGTGTATCTTGACATCGACTACATGGATTCCTACAAGGACTTCACGGTGAGTGAGGAGCGTTTCCCGGATCTGGCCGGTTTTACAAAGGAGATGCGCGGCGAAGGCGTGCATCTGGTCCCGATCATTGATGCGGGCGTGAAGATGGAAAATGGATATGACGTCTGCGATGAAGGAAAAGCCAAAGGGTATTTCTGCAAGGACGAAAACGGAGAGGATTTCGTCGGCGCCGTTTGGCCGGGCAAGGTACATTTTCCGGATTTTCTCAAACCTGAGGTGCGCGAATGGTTCGGCAGTCTGTACGGACGGCTGCTGGATCTGGGGATCGACGGGTTCTGGAACGATATGAATGAACCGGCACTGTTTTATTCGCAGAAGCGGCTGAAAGAGGTGCTTGGCAGTCTGCAGGGGCTGGACGCGGATACGATGGACATTGATTCGTTCTTCGCCATGGCAGAACGTGTCGGCTCGCTGTTCAACAACAAAGAGGATTACAAGAGCTTCTATCACACGTATCACGGGCAGAAGATTCGTCACGACAAGGTTCACAACCTGTACGGCTTTAACATGACCAGAGCAGCCGGCGAGGCTTTTGCGCGGATGGCGCCGGACAAGAGAATTCTGCTGTTCTCCCGCGCTTCCTACATCGGAATGCACCGCTACGGCGGCGTGTGGACCGGCGACAACTCGTCCTGGTGGAGTCATCTGCTTCTGAGCATGCAGCAGCAGCCGGCCCTGAATATGTGCGGTTTTCTTTTTGCAGGATCAGATATCGGTGGATTCAACTGTGACGTGACAGAGGATCTGCTGATACGATGGCTGGAGGCGGATCTCTTCACGCCGCTTTACCGGAATCACTCGGCAAAGGGAACGAGGCGGCAGGAAGCATATCAGTTTGGCAGTCAGGAAACATTCCGAAATATTCTGAATCTGCGGTATGCACTGATTCCGTACATTTACCATGCATTCATGAAGGCACAGCAGGAAGACGGAATGTATATCAGTCCGCTGTCATTCGGCTTTCCGCACGATGCGCGGGCAAGGCAGGTGGAGGACCAGTTCCTGATCGGCGAAGCCCTGATGATTGCGCCGGTGTACACGCAGAATGCCACCGGACGGTATGTATATTTGCCGGAGCGGATGAAGCTGCTGCGCATGCGGGCAGTCGACGATTACGATGAAGAGGTGCTGGAGCCGGGCGACACGTATGTACCGGCTGCGTTAAATGAGGTGCTCATATTCCTGCGGCAGGGAAAAAGTCTTCCGCTTTCAGAGCCGGCAGAGAGCACATCGGCTCTTGACTGGAATGCGTCCCGCGTGATCCGATTCGATGATTGACAGCCGGGCGCAGGGAAAAATATAATGGGGGAACAGACAGAATGGTAAAGCGGTCCGTCATTCCGGATACGCACACGTACAGGAGGTTTCCATGGTTAAGCACATCATTTTGTGGCAGCTGAAGGACGAATACACAGAGGAACAGAAAAAAGAGATCCGGGCCGGAATCAAGGAAGGGCTCGAGGGCCTCGTGGGGAAAGTTCCGGGACTCCTTGAGGTCAAAGTCAGAACGGAATTCCTTCCGTCGTCGACCGCCGATGTGATGCTCGACACAACGCTTCAGGACGCTGAAGCGCTGAAAGGATATGCCGTGCATCCGGCTCATGTAGCCGTGGCAAACTCAAAAGTTCGTCCGTACACGAAGGCAAGAGTCTGCATGGATTACGAAATCTGAAATGATTTGACAGAGGGACCGGTCATTTGCCGGGAACCCTCTGTTTTTCTTTGACAGGGAAGAAAGGGGAGGAATTATGAAGCTGTATGCATTCAGTGTGAGGGACGATGAAAAGCCGTATTTTGATGCGCTGCCGAAACGCTTCGGCATTGAGCTGACAGAATCGGAAGGACTTATCACCGATGAGGCAGTTGCCCGGCTGAAAGGATTTGATGCGGTCTCGGTGCTCGGGATGCAGAAGATTGACGCGCCGGTACTGGATGCTCTGAAGGCAGCCGGAGTCCGGTTTGTCGCGACGCGCACCATCGGGTATAACCACATGGATGTGGATTATGCGCGGGAAATCGGTCTTCATCTGTTCAATGCATCCTATGAACCAAATGGCGTCGCGGACTACACGATCATGATGATGCTGTTGTGTCTGCGGCATTACAAGGAATCGCTCTGGAGAACCAATGTCAACGACTATTCGCTGGAAGGCCTGCAGGGGCGGCAGATGAAGGATCTGACTGTCGGCGTCATGGGCACCGGGCACATCGGCGCGACGGTCATCCGGGAGCTGTCCGGTTTCGGGTGCCGGATCATTGCGTATGACGTGCATCCGTCGGACGAGGTGAAGAAGTACGCCGAGTATGTCGATCTGGACACGCTGTACAAGGAGAGCGACATCATCACGCTGCACATGCCGCTGCTGAAGTCGACGTATCACATCATCAACAAGGAAAGCATCGCAAAGATGAAAGATACGGTTATCCTCATCAACTGTGCCCGCGGTGCGCTGATGGATATCGAGGATCTCATCGAAGGGATCGAACAGAAGCAGATCGGAGGACTGGGGCTGGATGTGATGGAGCACGAGGAAGGCATCGTCCATCTGGACCGGAAGCTGGATATTATTTCCAACCGGCAGATGGCTTATCTGCGGCAGTTCCCGAATGTCGTGCACACTCAGCACATGGCGTTTTACACGGACGCGGCGGTCCGCGACATGGTATTCACGTCGACCGAAGCCATGCTGGCCGCTGAAAAAGGAGAAAAGCGCAGAAATCAGATCTGCTGACCAGGGAGAAAAGAGTGAAGACGGTATATTTTTATGGAGATTCCAATACAGATGGATATGACCCGCGCGGAATGTTCGGCGGAAGGTATCCGGATGATGCATGCTGGACTTCCATCGTGCAGAAAAAGCTTTCAGGCTCCTGGCTCTGCACGGCAGACGGCATGAACGGGCGGGAAATTCCCCTCAGAACCTCCGTGGCAGCAGAGCTGCTTGCAAAACGACTGGCAGATTTTCCGGATCTCACGCTGTTTGCCGTGATGCTCGGGACCAATGATGTTCTGGATATGGGAGTGCCGGATGCAGACCGGATCTGCCGGAGAATGGAAGATTTTCTTTCCTGGCTTTCCGGATATTTCAGGGCGGCAGGCAGCGCCACAAGAACCGCTGTTGTGATTCCGCCGCCGATAAAGATTTCAGAACCAGGTGGAAGTACCTTCACGAAGGCGATGGAAGATCTGCAGGAACTATACCGCAGACTGGCGGCGCATGAGAAAATCTTGTGCATTGACAGTGATGCCTGGGGACTTGACCTGGCTTTTGACGGCGTGCATCTGTCAGAGGAAGGCCACAGACAGTTTGCAGAAGGGATGGTCAGGGCACTTGAGGATATGACTGAATGAATGATTTCTGGATTTCGTATCGGGAGACATCAGAGAAGTATTTCCTGCAAAGGCACTACGAGTACCGTTTTCAGGTTCTTGTGATGGTGGATGGAAAGACAGTCTACCAGATCGGCGAGAGGCGGTACGACCTGAAACGCGGCGATGTGGTGCTGCTCAACACACTTGAAGATCATACCCTGAAGGTGAAGAGTTATCCGTACTGCCGCTATATCTTTCAGGTCAGCCCGTCTTATATGCACGGGAAAATTCAGAGCCCTGAAATTCTTTCGCTTTTCGTCTGCAGCCCGGAAAACCGTCATCCTGTCGTGCATGTGAAGGAAAAGAATTTTGACAGGCTGTGCCAGATCTGCTCCGAAATGCTTGACGAGTCAGAACAGCGCGCCAGTCACTGTGACCGGATGATCATGGCGGATCTGAGCCGCTTTTTTGTGACGATTCTGCGGGAGCTGGAAAGTCAGAACAAGGCTGTGCCGGCAGCGGATGCCGGGACGGTGCTTTCCTACAAAGTCCTGAATTTTCTGGATCACCATTACACCGAAGATATCACGGTGGGACAGGTGGCTGACCATTTTTTTCTGAGTCGTCACTATATCTCCCATGTTTTCAAGAAGACGACGGGCAGCGGCATCATGGAATACGTAATTTCACGCCGGATTAATCATGCACAGACTCTTCTTTCGGAAAGCGATATGCCCATAGGCAAGGTCGCGCAGGAATGCGGGTATACGGATTTTACCTGGTTTTCAAGGCAGTTCCGGAATATCGTTGGTCAGACACCGAGCCACTTTCGCGCGGGTATTCACAGGTCCTGAGAAGAAAATAATAATAGCTTTGACAAAAGGAAGCCGTTTGCGGCTTCTTTTTTTTTGCGCAGCACAAT
>OMUP01000103.1 GCA_900314255.1 uncultured Lachnospiraceae bacterium
CCAATGCAGAAACCTTGCTCACGAACATGATCGTCGGGCAGCTCACCGACAGCAGTTACACAATATCGTTCGAATACTGATATCACAAATCGAGGTGTAAGCTTGATAAAATTCAAAAAGGCGGCAGAAGAAGACTTCACCGAAGCATTTGATTTTATCCGTTCACTCTGGGATTACAACACGTATGAAGAGTCGGCTACGAAAAAGGTCTATGATTCAGTGATTCAGAATCCAGACAGCTTTGCTTTCTTTCTTCTTGACGATGACGAGTACGCAGGTTTCTGCCATGGAGATTATTTCCAGACGTTCTGGATGTGCGGGCTGACATGCTATGTCTCCAGCCTGATCACAAAACAGAACAGACGAAATCACGGATACGGAAAAATGATGCTTGATCACGCCGCTATGCTGGCCAGAGAAAAGGGATGCAAGGCTATGATCCTCGATTCCGGCATGCCGAGAAAAGAGGCGCATCAGTTCTACGAGCGGTATGGATTTGAAAAAAGCTGCTATGGATTCGAGAAGATGCTCTGAAAAAGACAAGTCTGGTCTTATTCGAATAAGAATCTGTATCAGGAAAGCGTGAAACAAATGAAGATTACAAATGTGCAGGGAATTGCTCTCCGCTGTAAATGCGAACCGATCAGCGACGCCCTCTCGACATCGACAAGCCGCCAGGCCCTGCTGGTCAGAATCGATACCGACACAGAAATTTGCGGAATTGGAGAAGCATTTACGTTTGGTGCGCCGCTGCCGGTCATGAAATACCTCGTGGAACACGAGCTCGGCCCGATGATTATCGGTTCGGATCCGGAAAAGACAGGCGAGCTCTGGAACCGCATGTACATGCGTTCTCTGGCTCACGGAAGGCGCGGCATCCTGATGGGTGCTCTCTCCGGCATCGACATTGCGCTCTGGGATCTGCTGGGCAAAGCTGCACACCTTCCTGTCGTAAAGCTGCTCGGCCAGCATTATGACAAGGTCCCGACGTATGCAAGCGCCGGTTTCTATGCGCCGGGAAAAGGCCTGGACGGGCTGAAACGTGAATTTGAACACTACCGCAGGATGGGATATCGGGACGCCAAGCTGAAAATCGGCCGTTATCTGACCAGAATCACGCAGCCGCTGAACGCCATTGGCGACAGAGACAACACAATAGATCCCGAAGAAGATTACCGCCGCATTGAAACGGTCCGGTCCGTCATGGGAGACGGCCGGCTGCTGGCTGACACCAACGCAACCTGGGATGCCAGAACCGTTCTTGCGCGCGGACACGAACTGGTCCGCCTCGGAGTGTGCTGGCTTGAGGAACCGCTGCCGTTTGAGGACTGCGAAGGATACCGCCGGATCGCCTCCGCCATTCCGGAGCTCTCCATCATCGGCTGTGAGACACAGCAGGGGCCGGATGCCTTTGCAGAGATGATCCGGCAGGGGATGCTGGACATCGTTCAGGCCGATATCGGCTGGGCAGGGGGCTACTCGGCCTGTGTTCAGATCGGTCATTTTGCCGCACTGAGCGGCAGAAAAGTCTCCCTGCACTGTTTCGGCTCCGCCGTGCTGTTCGCGGCGTCGCTGCATCTTGCTGCGTCCATGCAGAACATGGAAATGCTGGAGTCCGAAGAAAACCCGAATCCGCTCAAATCGGAAATGCTCACAGAGCCTCTGCAGGCAGACAAGGATATGAATTTCTATGTGCCGGACGGACCAGGACTTGGCATCACAGTCGACTTTGCAAAAATGGAAAAATACATAGTTCGGTGATACCCTGTCTTCAAAGCCCGGCGAATCTGCGGTGAAGCTTACATGATCAGGCCGTGGCACTGCTCCCTCATCTTTGGCAGCACCGTACGGACCAGTTCCATCGGAGCGAAAAAGTCTTCCTCAAAAAGATCGTGTACCTGCCTGCTGTCACTCTCTTCAATTGCCGCCCGGTAGCCATGTCCTGCGTTATTCACCAGAAAATCTATCCGTCCGAATTTTCTGTATGCCTCTTCAACAGCGGCCTTCATCGATTTCGGCGCCGCCGATGAAATTGGTGCTGATCCGCTTCTCCTGCTCCGGGATCGTGATTCCTGCCTTCTTTCCGGCCTCAATGCTCTTCAGCAGCCAGGCCATGTTCCAGTAACGGGATGTGGCGATCGGCATCTGTGCGTAGAGAAGATAAAAGCCCGGAAGGCGTTTCGATGTCTTCCGGGCGGTCTTTTTTATACTGATTTATGCAGACTTCTTTACGCCTGTTCCAGTGCTTCCTTCAGCGCTTCCTCAAAGATCGCAAGGCCTCTCTTGGCCTGCTCGTCGGTCATGACAAGCGGCGCCAGGAAGCGGATGACGTTGCCGTCTGTTCCGGCATTTTCCATGAGGAGACCTTTCTGGATAGCATTGCGGATAAGACGGCCGACCAGAGCCCCGTCCGGCTCTTTCGTCTCCGGATCCTTTACGAACTCGACGCCGATCATTGCGCCGAGGCCTCTGACATCGCCGATGAAGGGATACTTTGCCTGCAGATCCTTGAAGCCTTTCATCATGATCTCGCCGAGATGTCTGGCCTTTGCCGGGAAGTCTTCCTCTTTGTACACTTTCATGGCTGCAATGCCGGCCGCGCACGAAACCGGGTTGCCGCAGTACGTGCCGCCGATGACGCCGGCCGGGACGGAATCCATGATCCTGGCGCTTGCCGTGATGGCAGACAGCGGCATGCCGCCGGCGATGGACTTGGCGGTAGTGACGATATCCGGCGCGCAGCCTGCCTCTGCCCAGTACTCCGAGGCAAAATACCGGCCGGTCCGGCAGTTGCCGCACTGCACTTCGTCGGCAATCAGCAGAATGCCATTGTCATCGCAGATCTTGCGGACAGCTTTCACCCACTCGATCGGAGCCGGGATAAATCCGCCTTCGCCCTGCAGCGGCTCGACGATCATGCAGGCAATTTCATCAGCCGGAGCGCCTTCGTCAAAGATGCGGTTCAGCTCTTTCAGATAATATTCAATCGCTTCCGCCTCTGAATAGCCCTTCGGCGCACGGTAGAGATACGGGTACGGCGCGCGGTAGATGTCAGACGGGAACGGGCCCATACCCTTCGCGTAGGATTTTTTGGCCGTGAGCGCCATGGTCAGGTTTGTTCTGCCGTGGAATGCACCGGTGAAGCAGATCACGCCGCTTCTTTTCGTGTAAGCCTTGGCAACCTTGATGGCATTCTCATCGCACTCGGCGCCTGAGTTGGCAAAGAACGTCTTCTTCTTTTCGCCGCGGCACGGAATGACACCGTTGA
>OMUP01000021.1 GCA_900314255.1 uncultured Lachnospiraceae bacterium
CCAGGTCTTCATCCGAGAGCTCTTCCGCCTCCTGCGCGATATCAATCGGCTCTTTTGCGTCAAAGTAACGATGCAGTCCGTCTGTGTCATGCGCCTCGATCAGGGACAGCAGTGTCACGGGCTCTTTTTCTGGCTCTTTTTCCGGCTCCTTTGTCTCTGCCGCTTCGTTTCTCTCTTTCTCTTCGTCGCTCATACCAAGACCCCCGCCGATGGTTTGCTTCTGCAGTCATTCTCTTTATTATACAGAAAATCGCACGCAATGGCCCCGGACGGAAGACAAATTTTATGTAAACTTCTCCGGCGCTGAAGGCATTCCGGAAGCATCGATACGGTTCACCGCGGCTGATTCATCATTTTGTTTTCTTGTGCCTTAAATTGATGAATCATTTGCGTGGTTTGTTGAAGCTAATTCAGCAACACCACACCAATGAATGAGAATTTGATGAATAAAAAGGGCAGTTTCAGATGACTAATTCATCAAATAGCTTGTTACTAAGCAAGTTTTGATGAATCCAGAGCTCAAATTTGACTCCCAGATTCATCAATAAGCTTGATTTTGATGCTGATGTGTTGAATGACCAGAAATCCGCCCCAGATTTCTATCTCAAGCAAGCTTATTTTGAATAATTTGTGGTAAATGACCGGCCCTGCGCGCATAAGCCTCGCGCTGCTCCGCACTTCGTGCTCCCGCGCCGCTAACGAAAAGGAGCACTTCCGCCCCGCTTGCGCGTGGCTTCGTGCTCCTTTCCGTTGCCGCGGCTGAAGCATCCAGCCATCCTGGCATGCAAGCATGCCGGCTGGCTGTCAGCTTCGTCGCTGGCTTATGCGCTTATATGCTTGCCCTTAGCTCGTCCAGTGCCTTATCGACATCCGGAAGTCGGTCGATCACCGGCTTGTCGATGATGCGGCCCTTCGTGACAACCATAGCCGGCTGTCTCATGGCTGCGAAGTCATCGAGCGGATTGTAGTCCGTTACGAGGAAGTCGGCGCACTTGCCTGTTTCTACAGTGCCGATTGTGTCGTCCATGTGCAGGATCTGTGCGTTGACTTGTGTTGCGGTGTGAAGGGCGAAGTCGTGGGATACTTTGTCGTACTTCACAAAGTAATCCAGTTCACGCCACATGTCATACGGTGTGATGAAGTTGCAGGCTGCATCAGTGCCGAGGCCTACCGGGATGCCGTTGTCAAGGCAGGTACGTGCGCAGTCGATGATGCCGTGCATGACGATGCCGCCATTTTTCATGCCAATTTCGCCGCTGTGGGTCATGGAATCCGGCATCAGTGCGTACGGAGCGGCCGGGGAGATCGTGCAGATATGGGCAGCCTTATGTTCCTTGAACAGATCGATCATATGCTGATCCAGTTTTGCGCCGTGCTCAATGGTGTCGACGCCATTTTCCAGAGCGACACGAACGCCTTCCGGACTCTCGACATGGGCGCAGACTCTGTAGCCGAGGGAATGTGCCTTGTCGCAGACTGCCTTGACCATCTCAGGCGGCATGCGCAGTACGCCGGGCTCACCTTCCGCGGAGGCATCCATGACGCCGCCGGTGATCATGAGCTTGATCCAGTCAACCTTAGACGCGACAATCGCGTCCAGATCCTTCAGGGCATCTTCCACGCTTGCGGACTCCGTCGCGACGGATCCGGCCATATGGCCGCCCGGCACGGAGATTGCCGTATTGCAGGAAAGAACACGCGGTCCTTCTGCCTTTCCTTCCGCGATCATATCTCTGGCGACGCCGTCAAGATCCTTCAGGCCGCCGACCGTGCGCAGCGTGGTGACGCCGCTGTACAGATGCATCTTCAGGATTCCGAGAATCATCTGCAGCGTCTGCTGTTTCTTTTCCTCCGTCGCCGTCAGCGCGCTGAAAATCGCCTTGTAGTCAACTTTGCCGGTGACCGGCTTCGGCGCCTCACCGCGGCCGATGGTGTGAACATGCATGTTGATGAGCCCCGGCATCAGGTACTTGCCCTTCAGATCAACCTTCGTAT
The DNA here is from genome assembly GCA_900314255.1 of uncultured Lachnospiraceae bacterium. Classification (GTDB taxonomy): domain Bacteria; phylum Bacillota; class Clostridia; order Lachnospirales; family Lachnospiraceae; genus UBA4285. The sequence goes on from OMUP01000021.1 coordinate 1,996, forward strand.
ATCCTTCCTCCGGCGCCTGCCCGTCCCGGTAAATGCCGGTAATCTTCTCCCCGTCAACAGTGATGGAGGTGTGCTCCTGCACCGGCATCTTCTGGTTTTCATCCAGCCTGCCGTCAAGAAGGCTGGCATTGGTAAACAGATACTTCATAAAATGCCTCCCATTTCCCAAGAAATAAGCCGGACCCTTCGCACCAGGCGAGTAGGGTCCGGCTTTTGGTTTCGCATCCAGTATAGTCTCCGGAAGCCGATTTTACAACCCGGCTGTAATGTCACACTTTCCGGAAACCGTCCCAGAAGTTCATCCTGTTACTTGCACCAGTTCCACACAGTCACGTTGCCGGTGGAGTCGTTCAGCAGGCCGACCGCATTGCCAAGTCTTGCGGAATGCGGATAGTCCTCGTAGCTGGCGGCGTAGAAGATGCAAGGCTCCTTCTCAAGCCACAGCTGCTGATATTCCTTGGCCACTGCGATCTCTTCTTCCTCGGTGCCGGCCGCAACAAACTTTGCATACATGTCATCCCATGTATCATCCTGAACGTTGATGTAGCTTGCCGAGTCATTGGTCAGGAAGGTCTTCAGCCACATCGGGTTGGAGCTGTAGCTTGCATTTACAAGGGCAATACCAACCGTGCCGCTGAACAGTCCAGAGAACATGGTCGCCGCTTCCTGCACCTGAATCTCAACGGTCAGGCCGGCCTCCTGCAGGTTCTGCTGAATGATGCTGGCAACCTGCTCACGCGGGCCGGACGGTGTGTTGATGACAAGCGGCTGACTCAGATCAATGCTGCCGTCGGCGGCTGCCTCCTGGAACAGTTCCTTTGCCTTTTCTACATCACGGGTTGTGGTGCAGGTCTCATCGTAATACTTCGTGCCTTTCAGAATCGGAGACTCAGCCGGTTCTGCGTTCTTGAGCATGGCTGCGATGGCATCCCGGTCGATCGCCAGATCAATGGCCTGGTTGATGCGGGAATCATTGTATACCAGCTGATTGATGAAGATCATCCACGGCTGATACGGGGTATCGTCGTGCTCAACCACAACGTTGCCGCCGACTGCCTTAAGCGTTTCGATATCATCGGAACTCAGATACGGATAGCACAGATCAATGTCGCCGCTGATGATGGAGGAAGCCATGTTGCTGGTCGCCATCACTTCGATCCGCAGGGTCTCAAAGCCCGGCGCGCCAAGCTGATAATTCTTGTTGGCCTTCATGACGAGCTCACTGCCCGGAACGGTGCTCTCAAAGATGCACGGGCCGCTGCCCACCGGATGGTTCCACAGGTCAGCCGTCAGATAATCGGCCGGTGCCACATCCGAGAGCAGATGCTCCGGAAGCGGATAATAGTAGATGAAGTTCTGCTGGAAGTTGACCGCCTCGGAAATCGTATCCTGGCAGTGATAAATGATGGTGTAGTCATCAACTTTCTCAATGCCCGGATCACCCGTCGCGTTGCCGGTGATGTCAACATTTTCCAGAATGTTGTAGACACTCTTGCGGTCCGCCACGCAGTCCGGATCGGTGATCTCCTTCACGGCGAACACGTAATCGTCGGCCGTGACCGGCTCACCGTCACTCCACTTAGCCTTCTGGCTCAGATGGAAGGTGATCGACTTGCGGTCATCGGAAAGTTCCCAGCTGTCCGCACCTCTCGGACTCAGATTGCCTTCCGCGTCAAGCACCGCCAGGCGGTCATAGAGCATGCCCATGACGATCGCGCTGTAGTATCCGCCGCTTGCGTCGTTGTACGGAATCAGGTCCTTCCAGGCACTCGCCATGGCAAATGTGACCGTATCCGTGGCTGTGCCTCCGTATGATCCTCCCGAAGACGATCCGGACGATGCCGCTGTGCTGCTCCCGGACGCTGCTGCCGTACTCGAAGCGGTCGATGATGAAGATCCGCATCCGGCAAGAAGCGCCGCTGTCATGGCCACACCGGTGGCCAGAGACACCACTCTCTTGAAAATTCCTCGTCTCATACGCTTTCCTCCTTATCTCCATTTATTTTCTTTTTATTTCAGCACGGCCGCATCCGCCGTTCCCCCGCGGCCGTGTGTGAAATCAGGCTGATTCCTTTGCGGCCTTTCTGGCCTCAAATTCCTCCGTGAACGGGCAGGCCACGAAGTGGTCTTCGTTCACCTTCAGCATCTGCGCGACGCCTTCGTCCGAGCACTCCTCTGTCGCGTACGGACAGCGGTTGTGCAGCCGGCAGCCGGCCGGCGGATACAGAGGACTTGGTACATCGCCCACCAGGCGGATCCGCTCGTGCTTCTTCGCCCCGACATCCGGAACCGGAATCGCGGAAAGCAGCGCCTTTGTGTACGGATGCAGCGGATTTCCGAAGATTTCCTCTTTGGTCCCGTACTCCACGAGCCGTCCCAGATACATGACCGCCACCTTGTCGCACAGGTAGCGGATGACGCTCATGTCGTGCGAGATAAACAGATAGGAAACACCGCTCGCCTTCTGCGCATCCTTCATCAGATTCAGCACCTGCGCCCGGACCGATACATCCAGTGCCGACACCGGCTCATCGCACACGACAAATGCCGGATCCGTGATCATCGCTCTGGCGATAACCGCTCTCTGTCTCTGACCGCCGGACATCTCGTGCGGAAGCTTGTGAAACTGGTATTCCGGAAGCCCCACGAATTCCAGCATCTTCTGAACCTTTTCCCGCCGCTCCTGCTTCGTCCCGATGTCAAATGCATCCAGCGGCGCGATAACGGTTTCAAAGATTGTCTTTCTCGGGTTCAGGGAAGCAAAAGGGTCCTGAAAGATGATCTGCATGTCCTTGCGCAGCGGCCGCAGCTCCTTCTCGTTCCAGCCGGTAATATCCTGGCCGCGGAAGTAAACTTTGCCGGACGTAATACTGTGAAGCTGAAGTACCGCCCGCCCGAAGGTTGACTTTCCGCAGCCCGATTCTCCAACAAGCCCGACGGTTTCGCCGGCTTTAATATCCATGCTGATGCCGTCGACAGCTTTAAGGATGACCTTCTTGTGATTGTCCTTGACATTGAAATATTTCTTGAGATTCTCGATTCTGAGGAGTGGTTCCTGTTCGTCCATCAGCGTTCTCCTTTCTGCGGGTAGAAGCAGCGCACCGGATGGCCATCGACATCCACAAGTTCCGGATGTTCCTGTCTGCATTTGTCCGTGGCATACGGACACCGGGTGCAGAAGCGGCAGCCCTTCGGCATGTCAGCCAGTGAAGGAACCGTGCCTTCAATCGTGTTCAGACGCTCGGTGTTCCGGTCGACGCGGGGAAGTGAAGCAAGCAGTCCCTGCGTATATGGATGCCTCGGAGCCGTGAAGATGGTCTTCACGTCGGCGTACTCGACCGCCTCGCCGGCGTACATGACCAGTACGTAGTCGGAGTTCTCCGCGACGACGCCCATGTCATGAGTGATCAGCATAACCGCTGTATTCAGGCTGCTTCTCAGCTCTTTCATCAGATCCAGAACCTGCGCCTGAATGGTCACATCCAGCGCCGTGGTCGGCTCGTCAGCGATCAGCAGCTCCGGTCTTGCGGAGAGCGCCATGGCGATCATCACACGCTGCCGCATGCCGCCGGACATCTCGTGCGGATATTCATACATCCGGGTCTCCGGAGAAGGAATGCCGACCTCACGCAGCATTTCTGTGCCTTTGGCCCATGCATCCTTTTTGTCGATTTTCCCGTGTGCCTGATACATCTCGACGAGCTGGTCGCCCACCCGGTAGACGGGATTCAGGCTCGTCATCGGATCCTGGAAGATCATGGAAATCTTCTGGCCGCGGATGTCGCGCATTTCCTTCTCAGACGCCTGTGTCAGGTCGTTTCCGTCAAAGAGAATGCTGCCGCCCGTGATCATGCTTGTCTGCTTCGGGAGCAGCCGCATGATCGAATTGGCCGTCACACTCTTGCCGCATCCGGACTCGCCCACGATTCCCAGAGTCTCGCCTCTGTGAACCGTAAACGTTACATCCTGAATGGCCGTCAGCGTGTCCTTTTTCGATACTTTGAAGGCAACCTGCAGTCCCTTTACTTCAAGTACCACATCGGATTCACTCATACAGGCACCTCCTTTACATGCGCTTCATCTTCGGATCCAGTGCATCGCGGACACCCTCGCCGATGAAGTTGATGCAGAAGATCGTGACAACCAGGCAGAGACCTGCCGGAATCCAGATCCACCAGCGCTGTGTCAGAACGACAAGGCTCGTGGCGTTCTGGATGATATTGCCCCAGGACGGTGTCGGCGGCTGAACGCCGGCGCCCAGGAAACTCAGGGCTGATTCCGTGATCATCGCATTGGAGATACGGAAAGAGAGGGAAACCCACAGCGGCGCGATGGAGTTGGGCATGACCGTCTGAAACAGGATTTTCAGCGACGGCGTACCGATGGCTCTCTCGGCCTCGACGTATTCCATGCTGCGCACGGAAAGGACATTGCCGTAAATCAGTTTTGCAATCGCCGGCCAGTTCAGCACGCCGATCAGGATGATCAGAGCCGGAATGCTGGAGCCGAACACGGCTACGATGACAAGAATCAGAACCATCGACGGGAAGGAAAGGAAGATATCCGCTGCCCGCATGATGATCGTCTCGGCCTTGCCGCGGTAGTACCCGGCGAACAGTCCCAGCGGAAGTCCGATCACGACACTGATGGCCGTCGCCGCGACGCCGATCAGAATGGAAATCCGGCCGCCGCAGACGACTCTCGCGAACATGTCGCGTCCGACATCATCCGTCCCGAGGATGTGACTGCCTCCCGGCGCCGCCGAGAAATGTGTGGAATCAATCGCCGTCGGATCCAGGTGCATGACCGGCGGCAGCACCAGAACCAGAACAATCTCAGCCAGGAATATAATCAGTCCGATCATTGCCAGCTTGTGTCTGACAAAAGAATGCAAAAACTCTCGTCCGCTCTTCATCTCATTCCTCCTTCCTTATGCCTCTGCGCTTCGCGTCAGTCCAGACGGATCCGCGGATCCAGATATGCATAGAGAAGATCAATCAGCAGCGAGCTCACCAGAACAGCGATGGCAATGACGATGGTGATGCCCATGATCGTGTTGTAATCGCGCTGACTGATGGAAAGGATCAGAAGAGATCCCATGCCCGGCCAGGCGAATACCTGTTCCGTGACGGTTGCGCCGCCGACCAGAAGCGGAATCGTCATGCCGACCGTCGAGACAATCGGAATGAGCGCATTTCTCAGGATGTGCCGGATGACGACCTTGTTTTCCTTCAGGCCCTTGGCCCGCGCCGTCTTGACATACTCCTCATTGATCACATCCAGCATGCTGCCCCGCGTCTGCTTGACAAATGTTCCCAGCAGCTGAATCACCATGACGATAACCGGAAGAACCAGATGACGTATGACATCAAGCGGTCCGGATGCGCCGCCCGTCGTCATGCCCATGGATGGCAGCCACCCGAGCTTAATCGCGAAGATGTAAACCAGAATCAGTGCCACGAAGAAGTTCGGCGCTGCGGCTCCGAGAAAGGAGAAGAATGAAGAAAGATGATCCCATACGGAGTACGGCTTTACCGCCGCCATAACGCCGAGCGGAATGGCGATCAGCAGAGAAATGATCAGGGAGGTGACCGTCAGCAGCAGCGTCGGTCCGATCCGCTGTGCGATCAGATCCGCAACCGGCTGATTGGTTCTCGATGAAAGTCCCATATTGCCGGTAAAAATGCCGCCCAGCCATTTCAGGTACCGGATGATGACCGGCTGATCCAGCCCGTACTGGTGTCTCAGCTGTGCTTCCATCTCCGGCGTAATGTTGCCGGCCGCCTTGATCAGATCGACCGGGTTGCCCGGCGCCTTGCTGGACAGAAAATACACCACCGCCGTGATGATGATAAATGTAGGAATCGCCAGCAAAAGCCGCTTCAGAATATACTTTCCCATCTCTGTCCTCTCCTTTCCTCTTCAGGCTGTCTGACTCTGCTGGCACACATACGGCTTTCCGCCTGTGTAAGCCAGCCTTTCCTCCTGTGCTCCGTCAAGAAGTTTCGGATTTTCAAGTGTACGGATTCCGGCCAGCCCCATGATTTCGCCGGCGCACGCCAGTCCCTTTTCGCCGATGGAAGAACCGGTCTGCCCGGCGAACATCCAGGTGTGAAGCGGTGTTCCCAGAGCTGCCGTCGCGACGGACAGGCTGGCCGTCGGCGCCACCATTGCCACATCGCCGACATCGGACGCGCCGCCGGTGTAGCTTGTCTTCTCCGGGTCAAATGCTTCCATCTCCGGGTCCAGCGGGCCTGCAATCAGATCTCCGGCACTTCCGCCCGTTCTCCCGGCGATTGCTTTTGCTTCCTGTGCCTGCCTTTCTTTCTGCTCTTCGCTGAAGTTCCGGCTGAACGCCGCGGCGAGTTTCTTGTCTTCCTCGCTCCACTTCGGAGCTCCGATGTCCTGCGCCGCATCGCTTAAGATCCGGCACGCGACAGAATTCTGAATCACTTCGTAGAACCCGGTATCGTCCTCGATCGTGCAGGTCGTGCCGGTCATGAGCGCCGCCCCTTCTGCGCACTTTTTCAGGCGGTCCATGATCGGAAGCACCTGTGCCATCTTCGGAGCTCTCACGACTTCCTGTGTCATGCAGTGGTCCGGAATGACATTCGGCGCCTTGTCGGCCGCGTCCAAATATGAATACTGCATTCTCGCTTCCGGAACCACGTGCTCTCTCAGATAGTTGATGCCGACATGCGCAATCTCTGCCGCATCCAGCGCGCTGCGCCCGAGGAACGGTGTCGCACCGGCATGGGCGGTGATGCCCTTGTAGGAAATCTTCACCGATTTGATCGCCGCCATCGTCATGTTGACAACGCCGTTGTGATCGCTCGGGTGCCATGCGTAGACGACATCGACATCATCGAAATATCCGTCTCTTGCCATAAACGGCTTTACACCTCTGGACTCCTCCGCACAGCATCCGTAATAGCGGATCGTCCCGGACGCCTTTGTTTCATCAAGCCACCTGGCCGCGATAAATGCCGCTGTCAAAGCCGCGGTTCCGAGCGCGCTGTGCCCGCACCCGTGTCCCGGTGCCCCCGGCTCCATCGGTTTCTTTTCCGGACATCCGCCGACCTGCGAAAGCCCCGGCAGCGCATCGTATTCGCCCAGATACGCGACAACCGGCTTTCCGGAACCGTACTCTGCGATGAATGCCGTCGCTTCGCCGGACACACCGCGCTTCACTAAAAATCCGTGCTCTTCCAGCTTCTTTTCAATGACCGCGGCGGATCTCGTCTCCTCGTGGGAAAGTTCCGGATGCAGATAGATATCTTTGTGCAGCGCCAGAATTTCATCCTTTATCTCGTCAAATGCCTTGAATGCAAATTCTGTATCTGTCATTTTGCTGCCTCCTCTTTTTCCTTTTCCCTGAGACTTTCCCTGAATTCCTTCTCCCAGTCCGGCCCCATCTTCTTCATCAGCGCATAGATGATGATGTCCACGCAGTTCTCCTCACCCAGCCTTGCCGGGTTCAGAGTCAGATCGTAGTTGACGGGATTGGTCCAGTAGTTGCCGTGCGTGTAGTATTTGTAGTAGGCGGCTCTGTATTTGTCAGTCTTGGAAATGATCTCGTCTGCTTCCTCCGGCGACTTGTTAAGCTTCTTCATGATCCGGGGCCGGCAGTATTCTCTCGGCGCCTCGATGTAGACGGACAGGACGTTTTTCTTGTCTTTCAGAACGTAGTCCGCACATTTGCCGATGATGATGCAGGACTCGCTCTCTGCCAGGCTGCGGATGATTTCGGATTCGTAGCCGTAGATGCGGTCGTCCCGGGTAAAGCGGTGCATCTCCGGATGAGCCACAAGTCTCTTCGGCAGCGCCAGGAGTCTTGCCCCGACAAGAGTTCCCGAGAGCTTTTCGTCGATCTGCTCGAACATGTGCTCGTCATAGCCGCTCATCTGGGATGCCAGCGTAAGAATCCGGTGCTCGTAGCTGTGAACATGAAGTCTGTCCGCCAGGATTCCTCCGATTTCCCTTCCGCCGGTTCCGAAGCCGCGTGCGATTGTGATGATGAAATTTTCCATTCTCTCGCCCCTCTTTCCTGCTGCTTGTTCCCCTGTGCTTTTCTTTCTTCGTTACTAATGTTTTGATTCTTAATTTCTTTATCTGAGTCCGATTTTATTGCGCTGAACTCCTAAAGACCATGACTTGTTTTGTACCCTTCGATTCCAAAAAGGTATCGCTTTCAGGCCCGCGGGCGCCTGTAAAGCGGCATGAATTCCGGCATGGCCGGTTGTTTGAAATGTGAAATTTCAGCACGCAGAATCGCCGCTTTGTATCGATAAAAAACCAAAGAAAACGAAAAACAGCTGTCAGCATTCCGAAAAAAATTGCGCCGGAAGTACCGGCGGTTTATGATAGCTCCATGGATATCAGACAGCTGAAATATTTTCTTGCGATAGCAGACTGCGGCGGCATAACGGCGGCTTCAAAGGTTCTGAATATTTCCGAACCGCCGCTCTCGAAGCAGCTTAAAAATCTGGAAGATGAGCTGAACACAAAGCTCTTTCTGCGGAAAAAAGGCACGATGAAACTGACGCGGGAAGGCCGTCTCCTGTACCAGCATGCGAAGGCTCTGAATGCGGATTTTGACAACATCGCGCGCATTTTTCAGGAGATTCATCACGGCATTGCGGGCACGCTGCGCATCGGCTGCATCAACTCCGCCGCGATCATCTTTCTCCCGGAATTCATGAAAAAATATCTGGCTGACCGGCCGAAGATCAACCTTCATATGCACGAAGAAAACAGCTCGAGTCTGTGCGCGCTGCTCGACTCAGGCAAGATCGAACTGGCCATCGTCAAGGAGCCGTTTGACCACAGTCTGTACGACAGCATCGCCATCGACGCGCTCATGTGCGAAGAAAAAGATTATCTGATTGCGGCCGCGCTTCCGGACGTTTTCCCGCTCCCGGATGACCAGCTTCCGTTTGCAGATCTGAAGAAATATCCGCTGATCACGCAGTACATCCACGCACCCGTCATCAAGAAAAACTGTCAGGAAAAAGGCTTCTACCCGCGCATCATCTGCTCCAACAACAGCGTGGAATCCTGCCTCTCCTGGGCCATGGCAGGCCTCGGTGTGTGCATCATCCCGAAGAGCACTCTGCGCCTGAAAATGCGTTTTCCGGAGCTTGTCAATCTGAAGAGCGTCCCCCTGACAGACCCCCTTCTCGAATCCGGCACCGCCCTCATCTGGCGCCGGGACCACCTGCTCTCCGCCATCGCCTCCGACTTCCAGGACGCCATCCGCCAGGCCTGCGAACAGGCAGAAAAAGAGATGGAGGGGGAAGGGTAAAGCACTCTTTGCGGCCGAGATGCCTGGCGCGGCTTGGCTGACTCGCCACGGCTTGGATGACTGACTTGGCACCGATGTCATCAGGCAGCAAGTTAGCGGCATTTCCGGTGCCTGCCAGGCACTTTGGCCAGCCGCGAGTCATCGGAAATCAAGTTGGTGAGACATCCCGATGCGTCCCGGGGCTTACCGGCTAATCACTCGTCATCGGAAATCAAGTTGATTGCATTCCCGATGACATTTTTGTCCCTTCCACGACCTATACGTCACCGGGATCAGAAAAATTGTCGGAATAGATGCGCTTCTTGCCAAATCCAAGGCATAAACGTCATCGGAAACTCGCTTTTTCTTAAATTTGCTGACCAGCACCCCCAGGTCCCGGCCAAATTGTCAACAAAAACAAGCTTATTTTTCTTTCCGCTGACCAGCAGCCCGGGTCCCGGTCAAATTGTCAGCAAAAACATGCTTATTCCTCTTTCCGCTGATAACCGCCCTCTTCTCACTTCCAGAGTATCACTCTCTCCCCCAGCCGGTAGATTCCGTACTTTCTTCCGGGATATTCTTCGTCCATGACGGACGCGAATACGAGCGGGTTTACGGTGTTTCCAGGCACGAGATCGTAGTGGAGCGGGACGACGAGGTCGGCATTCGTCTCCTGCGCGAGGAACGCCGCGCTGCGCTCGTCCATATTGCCGACGATGTTCCGGCGGTGGCGCGGAAGATCGGCGCCGTTGACCGGCACGAATTCCGCATCGGGACCGGAAACACCGGCGCGGGCAGAAGCGGCGCACACGTCGGAAATCAGGCGCTCTGTGAGTACTGTGTCGCCAGAGTGATAAAGGAAAAAAGGCCCGATCTTCACGGCAAATCCCAGAAAAAGATTGTGCCCGTTCTCATCCGTATCATACGTCTCGTGGGCCGAGGCAAGCGGCAGAACGCGGATATCCGGACTCAGTGTGATCTCCTGTCCCGCATCGGCGCCGATGACGCCTGTGTTAGAGAGCCCGCGCTCAAGGACCTGGCGCCTCACGCCTTCCGGAATGATGATCTTCATTCCCGGATTGCTTTTCTGCAGCGGAATCAGTGTCTGCGTGTTGATGTGGTCGGCGTGATCATGCGACCCGAAAAAGGCCGTCAGCCCTGTTAAAGCGCCGGGCTCAAACGGCGGCTGATAGTTGGTGGCGCCGACGCTGCCGTCCGCCCGGCGAAGCTCGCTGAGCAGCACGTCAAATGCCACGAGCTCTTCTTTATATTTCACGAGAATACCCATTTGCCCTAGATACCAGAAGGTGAGTGCCTCATCCGGCAGGTTCGTCTCTCGGATCTGGGTGAGAAGCTTCTCCCCGGAGCAATACCATCTGCAGTTCATCGTATGTTTCCCCTTTGCCTGAAGAAAAGCCGTGAAGCCATCAAATTCTCAGGCTTCACGGCTTCTTAATATTTAATCCAAATCCGTGTTCACGCCGCCGTCCGCCATTCCTCTGCGGAAGCGCAGATACAGCACCAGCGCGACGATCATGCCCAGCACCTCCGCAAACGGCGTGGCAAGGCAGACGCCGCCGGCGCCAAGCCCCAGAACCGTGCGGAACACGTACATCGCCGGGATATCAAACACGCCCTTGCGCAGAATCGAAAGTGTAAACGCGGACCACTTGCGCCCGCAGGCCTGAAAGACCGTGACGCACAGATAGGACACCGCCGCCAGCGGCGCCGCGTAGCCGATGATACGCAGGAACTGCGTGCCAAATGTCACGGACGCTTCCTCGTCAATAAAGAAGCGGACGAGATGCGGCGCCTGCGTGATGAAGACGGCCGCACAGGCGATGCCGAAGAGCAGCACAACCGTCCCCGTGTAGCGGATGATTCTGCGCATGCGCTTGTAATTTTTCGCACCGTAACAGAAGCCGATCAGCGGCAGCACGCCCATCGTCATGCCCATGCAGGTATTGAACGCGATCATGTTGATCTTTTTGGCGATTCCCATGCCCGCCACCGCACCGCTGCCGTACGGCCGGATATATACGTTGGCAAAGATGTTGGAAACCATGGCAAATGTCGTCTGCAGCGCAGCCGGAAATCCCGTCAGCAGGATCTCCGGCAGAACCGGATCCTTTGCATCCGACTTCGGAAGGCGGATATTGATAATGCCATCCTTTTCTTTTCTCTGCCGCTTCAAAATATAAATCAGAAAATACACCAGAGCCGCCGTGTTGGAGAGCAGCGTCGCAATCGCCGCGCCTGTCACCTCCATGCCGGACGGCAGGATCACAAACATGAACAGCGGGTCGAGGATGATATTAAGCACGCCGCCCATGGACATGCCAAAGCCCGCTTCCTTTGACGCGCCGATGGCGCGCACCAGATGGCCGCAGAGGACATTTCCGATCGTCGGGATCGCGCCGATAATCATCGTCCAGAACATGTAGTCGGAAACATACTGAAAATCCGTATCATCACCGCCCACCAGGCGGATCAGCGGCGCGCGGAAAAATATGATAATCAGCATAAAAATGACAGCCGCCGCCATGCCGCCCCAGAAGGCCACCGCGAACGTGCGGCGCGCTTTCCGGGTATCCTTTTGCCCCATCGCGCGCGAAATCACGCTGGCGCCGCCGACGCCGAACAGATTGGCCACAGCCGCCATGATGACAAATACCGGAAAGCAGATTCCCAGCGCCGCCACCATCGCCGCGTTGGCCGTCCGCCCGACGTACCACGTGTCCGCGTAATTATAGATAATATTGATCAGCTGCGTGATGATGGTCGGAAGCGCCATCGTCCACACAGCTTTGCTGACCGGGGTAACGGCGAACAGTTCATACGTTCCTTTTTTCTGCGATTCTCCGCTCATTCGGGGCTCCACTCCTTCATTCCGGCAACGGTTTTCAACCGCTGCTTATTCTGGCGCTTATAGCCCCGCCGGGGCATATAGTATGATACCACCATTTTATCGAATAAAGCGAAGCAGAAAGTCTGTTATGCCTATTAGGGTAAATCCATGTTCATCTCTGCTCTGTTTGATTGGTTTGTTTACCACGAACACCTTCTCCACCTGATCATTAAGAAGAAAATAAGGACGAAGTTCTCTCTGACGTGTTACTGCATTGGAAATATCTGCAGTCACCTGAATGTCAT
>OMUP01000104.1 GCA_900314255.1 uncultured Lachnospiraceae bacterium
CGGGGGTTTCGTTGCCGTATGTAGGGGCTGTCCTTATGCTTGGTGAGTGGGTGGACTTTGAGTACTCCGTAAACGGCAAAATGTACCAGTTCAGCCTTCGTGGAGGCGGATTTGTAAGCTTTACAGACCTTGTGGAAGTGTTGGGTATAATTGGTGATACGAACTCTGAGGAAAACGGGAGCGAATCTGGGGCTGTAATTGCAGAAAATGCCGAGGAAAACGCTGCCAACATAGAGGTAAAAAAGAATGGTGTAAATTCTGATACGAATTCGCTGCTGACGCTGAGAGATGTGGAGGTCAGCGAGGCTACGAAGAAATTCGTGGCAGATGTGGTGAGCGTGGAATTCTCCAGTCCGGAGCTGGTTTGGGTTGGAAAGGTTGATAGCGCGACCACGGTTGGCGGGCTGAAGGAAGCTAACGGGCTCGAAGTTGAATATAGTGCGGATCTGACGGAAGAACAGATTGCAGAGATTAATGCGCAGACGGTGGAAGCCGGAGACTGGGCTTTGATCAGTGTGCAGCCGTTTGACACAGAAGAGAGCCTGACGGTCACCATGAAGAATGGGGATCAGTTCGTGGTGAGGGTGACGGATGCGCAGATCACAAAGAGAATTCTTACCGCAGACGGAAAGACCTATGAGATTACGGTGACTTACGGTGATGATGCTCAGATTCCCGAAGGATCAGAGTTGAAAGTTGATGAGATTACAAAGGATGACGAGCGGTTCGATGACTATTATGAGAAGTCACAGCAGAAACTAAACGGCGACGAAACCAAGTCTGAGTCTGAAACAGAGGCATCAGCTGCTGACATTATTGAATCAACTGTAGACGAGGATCGGGAAGATGTTCAGATTCCTGAGAAGGATGATGAACATTCTGAAGAAGAATACACCCGTATTTTCGATATCCAGATCTGGAATGGCGATGAAGAGATAGAGCCAAAAGCAGAAGTTCGTGTGGATATCAAATTACTTGATGCTCCGGAAGATGAGGGCATGAGTCCGAAGGTTGTCCATTTTGCAAAGGATGGCCCGGAGGTTATGGCGGTATCTCTGATTGAAACAGAAGGTGAAGAGAATAGTTTCTCTTTCATGACCGATGAGTTTTCTGTTTACTCTGTAACATACTCGGTTGACTATGAATTTGAGGTAAATGGTAAGAGCTATAGCTTCTCCATGCAGGGTGCGGATTCGGTAAGCCTTCGTTCGTTGGTCGAGGCACTTCATGTATATGATCTTATGGACGGGCAGGGTGATGCCGACAGTCTCACCTATGAAGATCTTGATTCGGAAGAAGAGGGACAAAATTCACAGCTTGATGCGTTCATGAAAGCCGTTGATGATGTTACATTCAGCGACACGGCATTGCTTGTTCCTTTGAAAGTGGAAGAAAAGACGACTGTCGGGAAACTCAAGACAGAAAATAAATTATATCCCACATATCCGCTTGGACTTAAACAGTCTGAAGTACTTGCATTGAACGACAAAGAGTATTTTGCCGGCGACTGGGCACTGATCAGCATGAAAGCCTTCGATACAGAGGAAACGCTGACAGTCACCATGAAGAACGGAGATGCCTTTACGATCATGGTAACGGATGCCCAGGATGCGGTGATGAACGGGGATGTGGTGCAGACGATTTCCAACCCGGCCGGAACCACGATTGACCTGTTTGATTACTGGGTTGTCAGTCAGGATCTTGTCGGAAGAGACGGGTGGGGCGATCTGAACCAGAGCTGGGGAGGTCATGAAGACAGTGACGGGCTGAACGGTTCAGGTAATAACAAAGGGATCAACTCGAGTACATCGGACAGCGAGCATGGTCATGCGCTTAAATTCTCACCTGCATGGGAAGGAACTGTCTATAACGGCAATAAGATTGGTGATTCAGGCAATGCCTGGACAAGTATCAACAAAAACGGCAGAACTGGACTCAACAGCTACACCGGCGGAACCAGTCCGTTTACCGGGATCGTGCAGAATCATCTCTCAAACGGTTATCCGATCCTGACCAATGACCAGAGCATCGGTACAAATGGCGAATCCCTTGCATATCTGTTTGATCCTTCAATCAGTCATTCCGGAAAAGCCAGCTATTCCGGCGTTGATCAGCTACTCTATGTAGATAAGGAAGGTTACTACACTTATGACAGCCGCGATTATGCCGCAGCCTTTAATACGGGAAACAAGACCTTCACGCTGACAGAACAGACATCCAGTAATTCTGAAATCCGTGGTTTCTGGCCTTTCGGAGCCCAGAATTTCTGGGTGGGCATGCATGTCAATACGCAGTTTTCCATGCCGACCGGAGGTCAGGTGGTCAATCCGGCCGGTGATCTCAAACCGATGCAGTTTGAGTTCTCCGGGGATGACGATGTATGGATCTATATGGACGGAATCCTGATCGGCGATGCCGGCGGTATTCATAATCGTACAGAGGTCGACATTAACTTCCAGACAGGAAGAGTCAGCGTTACAGGCAAGGCGGATCAGTGGCTTGATGATCTTTTCCGTACAGGGCTGCGTGGTCAGGGTAAGAGTGAAACTGAGATAGAAGCATATATCAAAAAGAATTTTGACAGGCGTACCTTTAAGGCGGGAACCTATCATACCTTTGATTTCTTCTATCTGGAGCGCGGCGGCGGTGAGTCGAACCTGTACATCCACTATAACCTGGTTTCAACGGCTGACTTTACAGGCCATAAGTCCTATTTCGGCGCAGATGAAAACGATATTCTGAAGAGAGATCAGTTTCAGTTTGAGCTGATCGGACTCGACGGAAAATATCATTCCGTGAAGAATGAGCAAACCGGGCAGTATGAACTGGTGCAGGTGGATACTACGTCCGATGCGATCATGCCGCATGCAAGCGGAAGCGGCGAGGGAACGGTTGCTTCTCCACATTATGAGGACAATGTAAGTACAACAATTTCTTCTGGCGAGGTGAATTCCCAGATATATATTACCGGTGTGACGGAAGACGGAAATATCAATTTCGGTAATGCTGTGATATCCGAAATCGATATGAACGAAGCCAATCATGGAAATGCTCCTGTATACCGTTATATCATCCGGGAGATCGTTCCGGAGGATGCGGTCAATGCGGACGGAATTACCTGGGCCGATGCGACGGATGCCCAGAAGGCGGCTGGCGGTTTTGTGAAGGATCAGGTGACCTATGACGGAACGGTCTATTATATGACGGGACGCGTTACCTCATGGACAGAGACCGATGCAAGTGGGCAGGAGGTAGTCCGGCATGGCATTTACAAGACTTACTATACGGATGATACCTATACAACGGTAAAGTCCGACGTAAATTTTGTGAATTTTGAAAACCGGTTTACGCCGGATTATGGAAATGTTGATTTCCGTAAGGTGAACGGTGAAGGAGAAAACCTGCAGGGTGCCACATTTGCGCTTTATACCGATGAGGCCTGCACCATACCGGCCAAAAACCTGGACGCGGAGGGACAGCCCGCCTGGACGGCGACATCCGATGAAAACGGAAAGGTTTCTTTTGATCAGGTTCGCGTCGGAACCTACTACATGAAAGAAACGGCCGCTCCGGCTGACTATGCGCTGGATTCAACGATATATAAGGTTGTGATCGAGAATTCGAAGGATCTCACGAAGAAATCCAGGATCACCATTCTTGGCGACGAATCGGAAACTCCGGTGACTGAGATTGCGAATGCGAAGTCCGGAAAAATAACTGTTCAGAAGAAGTGGCTCAACGCATCCGGATCAGAGATTGGCGGTGAGAGCAATTCTGCAACAGTCTGGTTGAAAAGAAAACATCTGGTGGCAGAAGAAGCGGCTGGCGGAAGTCATACAGTTAAGGTCACGCAATCCGTTGTGAATTACGGGAACGGCGATCAGCAGATGTTCGGAACGCCGACCGAAACGATCATTTCCGGAGATACGGTTGTCATCGAATGGGATGATGAATGGCAGGATAACTTCAACTGGACATTGAAGGTTGGTGCGAATACTTATGAAGGCTATATAGGAAACGGTGAAACGGTTACCGGGTCATGTTATACGATTGAAAAAATAAGTGTGGATGGCAGGAGCAGAAGGCTGACGGTTACGGGCGTTGACGGCAATGTTGAGTTTACAACGAAGTATCATGTTAACTGGCTTTATACGGATGAGAAGCACTGGTCAAATCTCAACAACCCTGTGATTACGGGCTCTTCGGCAGAACCAAACTACGTGGCGCAAGAGGATACTGCTTTTAATAACGCAAAGCATACTCAGACGCTGAACAGTGCAAATAGCTGGGCTCATACATGGAGCATCGGTGGAAAAGAATCGTCTCATGCTGGTTTTGACTTCCCGGCAATGGATGATAATGATAAGAATTATCTGTATTACGTAGTAGAGCTCGATGCCAGTGGTAACGAAATAGAAGTCGGCGGCACTCCTCTGGAGGGATATATTCTCCGGGGCTATTCCGCAAACAACAATACAGGAATATCCAATCAGGGCGTTATTACGATTTATAATCAAAAAGAAGGGTCCGCTACGATTGATGTTGTGATCAAGAAAACCGATAACGCGGCAAACAGCACAAACTATCTGGCAGGGGCTGTGTTCAAGCTGGAATACAGGGCAGATGAGAGCGGTACCTTTACAAATGTATCAAATGCAGTTGTACTGGAGCTTGACTCTGAAAGCAAGTTTACAGTACCAGCAGCTGGATTGAAGCTGACAGGCTTGACCGACGGTCAATACAGAATCCAGGAGGTTTCTCCGCCGGCAGGATATGTAATTACAAATCAGTATCCAGTAATCTTCAAAGTGGAAAACGGAAGGATTGCAAATACGCAGGGAACGCTGACGGATGTAAGGTATTCAGCTGCCGGGTCATCGACAGACGCAGTGTTTATCGTGCCAAACCCCCCCGGCGCCGCCCTCCCCAACACCGGCGGCCCCGGAACACGGCTTTTCACGATTCTTGGCAACATCCTGCTCCTCTTAAGCGGCACACTGCTGTGGAGGAGAAGAAGATGGGTGTAAACGAAGCCTGTTAAGCACAGAGACTGGTCTTCAGGAAACTGGAGATCAGTTTTTTATTTGCGCCGGATGCTCACTTTCAGTCTCCTGCAGGGTTTCGCGCTCTGTCTCTGCAGCTTTGCTCTCTGTCTCTGCGGCTTCGCTCTCTGCCTCTGCGATTTCGCTCTCAGTTTCTGCGGTTTCGCTCTCTGTCTCTGCGGATGCC
>OMUP01000059.1 GCA_900314255.1 uncultured Lachnospiraceae bacterium
AATGGCATTTCCTGTAATCAGGAACAATGTGCCCTTGTCAATAAGCTCTCTTATTCTGTCCTTGTAAGGCATGAGGAGGCTGATGATGTGTTCCTGTTTTCTCTCAGGACTGCAGCCCAGATAGATCATATCTACATCCCGGTCCACAAAGGCGGGAGTTTCTCTGTTGTTAGTTCTGATTACGTTTATATCAGAGCTGCATCTGCTGAGATACTCAATGCTGTAACTCTCACCGTAGATGTTGCAATACTCGGGGTATAACAGCTCAATATTTTTCATTAGTTGTCCCCCCTTTCATTAACCTTGTCCCCTTCGAAGGTGGAAGCATGGCCCACATGGGCTGCCGCTTCCGTTTCACCGGCAAGTTCCAGGGCTCTCTTGTAAATATTGTCTCGCCAGGTCTTGCCCTTGGTTACGAAGTCTATTTCGTAGAGAACATAGACTCTTTCTATGCCCTCTGTGTCCACGTACTGAGGCACCAGAGAATCATCCTCTACTGCCACGATTTTTTCCTCCGGTATGCCGGCCAGCAGAAGTCTCAGCTTGTGGTTCAGGTACATGTGACCTCCCACAATAATCTTTTTGATATTAGGACTGTTCAGGGCCTCGTAGTCTGTTTCGTAAAGCCAGGTCAGAGTTTCCGTAGGGTGGTTCTTGTCCTGAGCTTCATCCAGGCAGAAAACCACGTCCTTGGCAGATGGCTCCTTGGCCATATATTCAAAGACAGTGGAAGCTGCGCTGACGTTCTGGCTCTTAGTTCCGTATGCGTAGTAACGGATTCCATTAAACTCCTTGTAGGTCTCACGGATCTCCGTAACCTTCTGCCTGGACAGGAAGTCGCTGATGTCCTCTTTCTTCTGGCCTGCAGATCTGAGAACTGCCACAGCAGATACTACGTTAAAGACGTTGAAAACTGTGTCCGAGATCAGCGGATAGGTTGTCACTTCTCCCTTCTCCCTGATCTTGACCTTCCTGTTATCCAGGTCAAAGGACTCTGCATAGAAGTCTGCTTCCGGGGTTCTGAAATCACATTCAGGATTCTCACAGTAGAAATCCCCCAGATGGCGGTAGAACCTGTAATTATACTTGATGAAGCTTCCGCACTTAGGGCATACGGTTATGTCTTTTACAATGTTCTCATATGGATTCAGGCCCATATCTGCCATGCCGTAATAGACGGTCTTTGTCTTCGTTCCCTGAGTAAGCTGTGAGCTTATTGGATCATTGGCATTGAGAATCGCCGTGGTCTGATCCCCCAGATTCTCGAAAGTCTTCTTTATGCAGTCAAAGATATATTCCGGATGACCATTTCTTCTCAAGGAATCCTTGCAGATATTTGTTACAAGAATAAAGTCCGGCTTGATCATGGTCATGGCATCTGCCAGAGACTTTTCGTCTGCCTCCAGAACTGATGCATCCATTCTAGGCTTGTTGAAAATATTAACTGCCCTCATGAGATTAAAGCAGAAACCGGCAGAAAGATTTGCGCCCCAGTCGTTGAAGCTTACTGTGTAACCTGCGTCTCTCAGCTTATCTGTGACGAGAGTGCTGGTAGTGGTCTTTCCGTTAGTGCCCGTTATGGCAATCACAAGGCCCGGTTTGTTAATCCTGGCCAGAAAATCAGGGCATATCTTGCATGCCAGCAGCCCCGGTCTGTCGTTTCTTTCCTGTCCCCTCAGTTTGTACACCCAGGCAGCAAACTTGGATGCCCACAGGGCAATGAAAAATCTTACCATTCATTCCTCCAATTATCAGAATTATCCGCCGGACCAAATCCGGCACGGTGAATCCATATTATACCACCTCACATAGGAAATTGGGCCAGTTATCAGGAATTGTGTTCAGATTCCCATGAGATGGGGGGATTCTCAAATCAAGAAAAAAGAGCTGCGGCGTTAAGCAGCAACTCCTTTTTCTTATTTTTTTGGAACAACAGCTCGTAACTAATTCAAAGGCAGAACTCTTTAACGCGCCTGCATGCAGCATTTATGTTACTTGCCGATAAACGAAGTCATCTTATTGCCGCATGCTAATGGGTAATCCCTGCAGTTTCACCCTCCTCCAGAGGAAGACTCTTCAGATCTTTTATGAAAGTCTCAACTGCTGCCTTCAGTCCCGCAGCAATGTCTTCTGCAGACATGCTTGGCGCACCACCTTTGATGTTAACTGTCTGCTGGGGCAGGAAAGGCACATGAATAAATCCGCCTTTCATTTCCGGATATTCTGTGTTGATTAAGTGCAAAAGGCGATACATCAAATCGTTGCACACGAATGTCCCTGCTGTATATGAAACCGAAGCTGGTATTCCAGCATCCTTCATGCTCTTCACCATGGCCTTTACAGGAAGAGACGTAAAATAAGCAGCAGGTCCATCTTCTTCCACCTTCTTGTCAAAAGGCTGGTTTCCCTTGTTGTCAGGGATCCTGGCCTCCATCAGGTTAATGGCCACCTTTTCTGGGGTAATTTCATTTCTCCCACCGGCCTGTCCTACGCAGATTACTCCGTCAGGCCTGAAAGCCGCCACTTTTTCTTTAAGAACCTGTCCGTCCAGGCCAAAAACCGTCGGCACCTCCACTTTCACAATCTCAGCGCCATCAATAACATCAGGCAGTTTTTTCACTGCTTCATAGGCGGGATTGATTGTCTCTCCTCCAAAGGGATCAAAACCCGTAATCAATATTTTCATTGTTATTTCCTTTCTCTCAAACGTAAATCACCTGAAATATGGGAGAACCGGAACCCGCCACTTATCTAATAAACCTGAGGCTGTGGCACGATTATTCTTCCCGTAGAAATCAGCTTCCTGTTGTCTGCGTACAAATCGGGCTTCCTGGCTATCAAGTCGAAGTGCCCAGAGGCCTCATGAACCCCTCCCAAGGCGATATTCCTGCCGAACCCGATGTGAAAAGTTCCGTAGGCAGACTCGTCCTCTATATAGCAGTTGCCTGTGCAGCAGCTAAGGGAATTCAGGCCGATTCCCAGCTCGCCGGCAACATACATATCTGGATCATTGTAGCTCTCTAGATATTTCCTCAGCCTGAGACCGTCCTTTGTTTCCTGTATTTCTGTAATCTTCCCTTCATGTATCACAATTCTGAAGGGCTCGTCAACCCGTCCGATGTAACCAAGAGAACCATCCACCACCATGACCCCCTCGGTCTTCGTTTCTTCAATAGGCACATAGACCTCAATGGAAGATGAGGAAAATCCTTTTCCAGCTCTCACGTCTCCGTTAAAGAAACCTGGAGTCCTGTCTTTCTTGGAAAAAGTCAGTTCCGACCCCCCTGGTGTGGCGACTCTGACCAGAGTTGCGTCATCCAGGTACTTCTTAAATATCTCAGCCATCAGTTTGCTCTTGCCGGTGTCCATTTTCAAAAAGGAATACTCAAGTACGTACCGGCCGTCGTTAGTGGAGCAAGGAAATGAAAGGAATCTGCCGCCCCTCTGTATCATTCTTTTTACAGATGTAGTTGTAACTATGGAATATGCAGTAGCACCTACCACCACATCATATGGATCGAAAATATCTTCTCTTTCGTCAAAATAGACTGAGGTAGTCTTGCCGCTGTCAGGACATATCATTATCTCCACAGATGAGGCATAGCTGCGAAATGCTTTCTGCATGATTCTGGCTACAAGAGAGTCCTTGTTTGTAGTCACTATAAGAACCTTGTCCTTCCAGCGGAGATGCAGCCACCTTCTTCCGATGATGGCCGCATTCTCTTCCATTGCTTTTTTCCTTCCGTCAGATACATCCATAGATAATTCACTTCCGGTTTTACAAAAGTTATTTGGCGATAATCATGTAGATAATCTGGAATACAATGAGGAACAGAGCCGGAACGATCTGGTTCTTGATAACGCCCCACTTGTCCTTCATGTCCAGCATAGCTACAGGTACGATGTTGAAGTTAGCTGCCATTGGTGTGCAGAGAGTTCCGCAGTATCCGCATGTCAGGGCAATCATTCCGATAACCACCGGATTCGCACCGTAGTTAAGAACAAAAGGTGCACCAATGCCTACAGTCATTACTGTGATAGCGGCAAAACCGTTACCCATTATGATTGTAAAGAGCATCATTCCTATGGCAAACACGATTATTCCTACATTCACATTCCCCTGCGGTATAACTTTTCCTACCAGAGATGCGATGACATCGCCTACTCCGGCTGCAGTGAATATTGCGCCCAGTGATGCCAGAAGCATAGGGAGCATAGACAGAGGTCCTACTGCGGACATGAGCCTCTCCGAGTCGTTAAGGAACACCTTAGGCGTGTTGTCCCTGTCGAATGCAATCAGCAGAATAATGGATACGATTATTCCGGCTCCGATGCCCACGATTGCACCGATGGCAGGAAGGAAGATGGCAAACAAAATAGCGAAAACTCCGATGGACAGTGCTGGCAAGAACACTTTCATTCCTACCTTTTCAAACATGGCCTTCATGCTTTCTTCTGAAGGTGCATCTACCTTGCCGATCTTTACCTTCTTGAAAATAGCAGGTATGGTCATGATCAGAACCAGTACGCCCACTGCCTTAGGAGGGATCCATCTGCCAAAGGCCAGTACAACTCCCAGCGTGCACCAAAACAGTGCTGTTCCGAATCTCGATGGATTTTCCTTGTCGCGAGCATTTTTTATTCCTGTATAAAGTGTTATCAGTCCGATAACTATATAAATCACTTCCAGGAGCTTCTGTCCAGTAGTGAAATCTGAACTGGTGAAGAATGACATGATTTTTCTCCTTTCGAGCTACTTCTCGTCGCCGTAATACTTTTTCCTCAGCTTCTTGTCCTTCAGATAGTAGTAAACAATGCCCACAACCACTGCGAAGATGGCCACAGGAATCTCCACCTTTGCCAGATCCAGAAGGCTCACATCATATCCCAGAGGAGCCAGTGTGGACTGAACAAGAAGTCCTCCGGCACCGCCTACGAACAGCACCTGGCAGAAGAACCACGCGATATTCTCCATTCCGGAGGCCATACCCTTCAGCTCCTCTACGTGCTCTTCATTAGGCTTGTGTCCTTCTGCCTCAACAGCGCCGATGGCCATTGGCATGATAATCGGCCTTACGAATCCGGCAACGCCGCCGAAGCTTACGTTGAAGGCTGCGAATATACCTCTCATTATTCCGTAGGCTCCAATGACCTTGCCTGAAGATGCGTTCTTAACCTTTCCAATCAAGTGAGCTGCTGCATCTTTAAGGCCGTTTCTCTCCAGGGTACCTGTTACCAGCATGATGAGGATGAAAATTGCCATGCTCCGGTTCGCAACAAAGCTGGTGCCCAGAGTCTCCAGAAGTCCGCCTACTCCCAGTCCACCAAGCAGAGCTGTGGCCACAGAAGCCACCACTATGATGAGGATGGAATCAAGTTTCAAGGCGAACCCGACAATAACGATCAAAATTCCTAATAATACCAGATAATGCATAATTACCCTCCTTGGTTATTAAAGGCCTCCTGAGAGGCAATACTAATCTTACTGAGCGACCACAGGCCTCTTTCTCACGTGCTTCACAGCAGCATTTTCAGGTCCCTGCTCATCCTGGTTGTCGTAGACCTTGCCGGCCTTCATCAACATGTCCACCACTGCCAGGTCATGGATCAGATGAGCTCTAGCACAGGAGTGGAGATATTCTCCCTGAGCAGTTTCATCTGCCACCTCGCTGACGTAATCCACGCTAAGTATCCATGGATACCTTACTGATGGATATCTGTGAGCCGGATCGTATTCGTGAGGTATCCAGTATGTAATCATGTTCTTGTAGTAAGACGCTGGGAAAAGTTTAGGCATCCAGCCGTGTGCATATTTCTCGAACTGCCTTGCCCACATCAGGTTCTCCCTGGTGATTTCCCGGTCAGCCAGAAAGGCGTCTGCGATTACATCTTCCATCCTGTGACACAGATTCAGACTGCTCCTGTACTCATCTCCTGAAATGTGGAAAAAGTATCCATACAGCAGGGACCTCGGTAGCCAGAACCCCTTGAAGGAAGGTGATGTGTATCCGGAGAACTGCTGCTCCCACTCGTGGCTAGGCACTCCGTGATTATCCACTATTACATCTGGAAGGAGCCTCATAAAAAGCCGTCTTAGGCTCATTGCTTCAGTGTGTATGGTGTGGATTTTGAAGTGATCATAGTAAAATTCTTTTCCAATAGCGTTGAATCTTGCTACATGGAACTTCCAGTGAGGGTTATCCTTCTGAAGTTCATAGTGGATCGCAGCTCCATCCACATTTTCCATAGGCACGATTGCCAGATTCATGTTTTCAGTAAGGTCTCTGTATTTGTCATCCGTAAGCAAAGCCTTTATGAGCATGAAAGCGGAATTGGTGCTGGACACCTCGTTAGCGTGATGCCTGGATGTTATAAGCTCTCCAGGGTATTCGGTTATCCTCTTTGTCCTGGAAACGTATCCTCTTCTATCGGGTCTGAACTCAACAGCATATATGGACCTTCCCTTATATGATCTTGCCGTTCTGTAGACATTGAGGCCTTTCACGTGTTCCAGCTGCCTGATGACGTTCAAGTACTCTTCGTAGCCCATGAGCTCATTTTCGGCAATGTTCACATCACGGATGTTGATATTTTTCTCCGGAATCTCTGCCGGGCTGACACCGGCTCTGTATTTTCCTGAATCTGTACAGAATTCCACAACATCAACGTCGTCAATCTGATTACTTATGGAAAGCACTCCCTTATCCATAAGAGCCGCATAGGACGAAACCAGTTCATCAGGTACACCAGCCACATAAAGAGATGCCACGGTTTTTCCATCTTCGGAATAAAGGCCCTTGAGGCGCACATCCAGATTGTCGTAATCGGCCATCCTGGTAATGACAGACTTTTCCGTTTTTATTTCAGGCTGGTCTGACTGCTGGGCGAACACGGCTGCTTTTATGTATGACCCCCTGCCGTTTATCTTTCTTATCCTTGGAAGGATAAGTCCAGGTGCGTCGGTTATCTCACCGCATTTCTCGTAGCCGTAGTTCTTGAAATAATCGGTTCCCACGAAGTACATGTCTTCATGGAGTCCGTCCAGCGAAGACATGAGATCTTCTCTGGATTTCAAACGTTCGTTAGGCTCACTGGTCTCAACCTGGATTTCCAGTTTGTTGAAGAAAGGCTGAAGGTCCGGAAGCTCGTCTTGCCTGCCTTCGGTCTTACGGTCCACATAATCACGAATATCT
>OMUP01000109.1 GCA_900314255.1 uncultured Lachnospiraceae bacterium
TACTTCGGGCCGATGGGCTGCCGGACGGGGTTCTATCTGATTCTCGAAGGGGAGCTGGAGCCGCGCGACATTCTGCCGCTTCTTCTGGCTGCTTCGGACTGGACGCTGTCCTATGAAGGAGAGATCCCGGGATATTCCCCGCGAGACTGCGGCAATTATCTGGACAACAACCTGACCCTTGCCAAGCTGTACGTGAAAGAATACAGGGACCGTGTTCTGGCGGATCCGAAGCCGGAACAACTCGTTTATCCGGAATAAAACGAGGAAAAGTACATATAAAAAATCCGCCCTCACACAGATGTGTGAAGGCGGATTTTTTGTCATCTGTTAATCATTATCGGCCTGTTTCAGACTTCAAACAGCAGATCACCGTAGGACGGGAACGGCCAGTATTCCTTGTCGACGATCATCTCGAGCTTGTCGGCCGGAGCGCGGAGCGCTGCCATGTCGACCGTGATGGTGTCGTGATAGTACTTGGCCTTGACGCTGTCGTCCTCGATCTCTTCAGCCTTCTTCAGATCGGCGATGAGAGCAGTGCGGGCGGCCTGCATAGCCTTCAGGTCCTCATTTGCCTCTTTCAGAATTTCTGTCTGAACGGACGGCTCCTCGCCGAGTTCCTTGATGGCGGCGGCGCTTGCTGCGATGTCGCCTTCGTAGGACATAACGGCCGGGATAATCTGCTTGCCGGACATGTTGATCATCGTCTTGGCTTCGATTGCGGTCTGTTTGGAGTACGCTTCGTACTTGATGTCGGCACGGGAGAGCAGCTCGGTCTTTGAGAATACGCCGAACTTGCTGAACATATCGATGACGTCATCTTTCTTCAGTACATCGACAGCGTATGCCATGCAGTTGATGTTCGGAAGTCCGCGGCGCTTTGCCTCTTCCTCCCATTCCTTCGTGTAGCCGTTGCCGTTGAAGATGATTCTCTGATGCTCGGTGAGAAGCTTCTTGATCAGGTCATGGCATGCCACTTCAAAATCCGGAGCCTTTTCAAGCTCGTCAGCGATTTCGCTGAAGCTCTCTGCAACGATCGTGTTGAGAACGACGTTCGGCGGAGCGATGGAATCGGAAGAGCCGACCATACGGAACTCGAACTTGTTGCCCGTGAAGGCAAAAGGCGATGTGCGGTTGCGGTCCGTTGCATCCTTGCGGATGTTCGGAAGAGCCGATGTGCTGGTCTTGAGTGTTCCGCTCGGAAGAGAGCTTGTCGCACTGCCTGTATTGATCAGCTGCTGTACGACATCCTCGAGCTGGTCGCCCAGGAATACGGAGATGATGGCCGGTGGTGCCTCGTTGGCGCCCAGACGTTGATCATTGCCCACACAGCTTGCAGACTCACGAAGCAGATCTGCGTGAACATCGACAGCCTTGAGGATGCCCGCCAGAATCAGCAGGAACTGAATGTTCTCGTGCGGTGTCTTGCCCGGATCAAGCAGGTTGATGCCGTCATCCGTTGTGAGAGACCAGTTGTTGTGCTTGCCGGATCCGTTTACTCCGGCGAACGGCTTCTCATGGAGCAGGCATGCAAGACCGTGGCGGTAAGCAACCTTCTTCATGACTTCCATGGTCAGCTGGTTGTTGTCGGTTGCGATATTGACCTCAGCATAGATCGGAGCCAGCTCGTGCTGTGCCGGCGCAACTTCGTTGTGCTGCGTCTTGGCGGTGACACCGAGCTTCCAGAGCTCTTCGTTGAGATCCTTCATGAAAGCACCGATGCGCTCGCGGATGACACCGAAATAGTGATCGTCGAGCTCCTGGCCCTTCGGCGGCATTGCGCCGAACAGCGTGCGGCCGGTGTAAACCAGATCTTTGCGCTGCAGATACTTCTCGCGGTCAACCAGGAAATATTCCTGCTCGGCGCCGACCGACGGAGTTACCTTCTTGGAGTGGTCGTTACCGAACAGCTTCAGGATGCGGAGCGCCTGCTTGTCGAGCGCTTCCATCGAGCGCAGCAGCGGTGTCTTCTGGTCCAGAGCTTCACCGGTGTAGGAGCAGAAAGCCGTCGGGATGCAGAGAATCGGGCCTGTCGAGCTCTCTCTGACAAATGCCGGACTCGTCAGATCCCATGCTGTGTAGCCGCGGGCCTCGAATGTAGCACGCAGGCCGCCGGACGGGAACGAAGAGGCATCCGGCTCACTCTCGATCAGCTCCTTGCCGGAGAACTGCTGCAGCACCTTGCCATTCGGCAGCGGCGCGGAAATGAATGCATCGTGCTTCTCGGCAGTGGATCCGGTCAGCGGCTGGAACCAGTGCGTGAAATGGGTGGCACCTTTCTCGATCGCCCACTCCTTCATCTCATGTGCGATCACATCGGCATCTTCCATCGTCAGCTCGCGGGTTCCGTCGATGGCAGCGTGGAAATTCTTGTAAGTGTTCTTCGGAAGACGGGCTCTCATGACAGAGTCATTGAAGACGTTTTCGCCGAAGATTGCAGATACATCAGTCTTTTCGCTCATCTTTTACATGCTCCCTTCTTGTGACAGGTTCATTTTCAAGTCAAAAGCTTTCTTAAAAGAAAAAGCGTCCCCAGACATTGGCATTAAGCCAAGTTTCCGGAACGCCATTGTTCTTCGCTTCAATATTTGCTTCTGACTTTAAAAAGTCTATCGCATACACCGGATAAATGCAAGTTCTTTTTCATTTCTTCTGCAAAATGCAAGCGGCAAAAGACTCTTGACACCCAGCTTTGTTCCATGATAAAAATATCTGAGTGCTCTGTTATAAATATAAATAAGAGAGCAACAGGATCACTCCGTTATTTTGCAGACGGAGGCAGGCCATACGGACAGCCGGGTCCACTGCCGAACGGCAGCTTAACGCTGCTTATTGACTGGGTTAAAAGCCCAGATTTTATAAGTTGGTTACTTACAAACCTATGTGCGTCGGAAGACGCAGACTTGTGAAACCGTCAATAAGATTCAAGGACGTTTGAGCGGCAGCGGCAGACATTTTCTGCATTATGTCCGTCTATTCGCAAAATCGGGGCCATTCTGCCCTGAAATCACCCGAAATCTTTATTGACGCAGGAATACTCTGACACCAGTCAAGGTGGCGGAGATTTTTGTCTGCGGTCTGCGCTTTCCGGCGGGAGAAGGAAGCACAGAGCATGAACAGCAGATATCATCTCGACCAGACAAAAGCGCCGATTTATGAAGCGCTCGAAGAGTTCCGCAAGATGCGGATCGTTCCGTTTGACGTGCCGGGTCACAAGAGAGGCCGCGGCAATCCGGAACTCACGGCGTGTCTTGGTGAAAAGTGCGTCAGCGTGGATGTCAACAGCATGAAGCCGCTTGACAATCTGTGCCACCCGGTTTCTGTCATCAAGGAGGCGGAGGACCTGGCGGCCGACGCGTTCGGGGCCGCGCATGCATTTCTCATGGTGGGCGGGACGACCAGCGCCGTGCAGAGCATGATTCTGACGGTCTGCAAGCGGGGCGACGAGATCATTCTGCCGCGGAACGTGCACCGCAGTGTCATCAATGCGCTGGTTCTGTGCGGCGCGGTGCCGGTTTACGTGAATCCGGAAGTGAACGCTTCGCTAGGCATTTCGCTCGGCATGAAGCGTGAAGCAGTGGCGAAGGCAATCCGGGAGCATCCGAACGCGGTGGCTGTTCTGGTGAACAATCCGACATATTACGGGATCTGCTCGGATCTGAGAGCAATTGTGAAGATGGCGCACGACGCAGGCATGTACTGCCTGGCGGACGAGGCCCACGGAACGCACTTTTATTTCGGCGGCGGCCTGCCGGTGTCGGCGATGGAAGCCGGCGCAGACATGGCGGCTGTCTCGATGCACAAAAGCGGCGGAAGCCTGACGCAGAGCAGTCTGCTGCTGTGCGGACCGGGCATTCAGGCCGGGTACGCCAGACAGATCATCAATCTGACGCAGACCACATCCGGAAGCTATCTGCTGATGGTGAGTCTGGATATCAGCCGCCGCAATCTGGCGCTTCGGGGCCGGGATGTGTTCCACCGGGTTTCGGACATGGGCGAATACGCCAGACAGGAGATCAATGCGGTCGGCGGCTACTACGCCTTCGGCCGGGAACTCCGCGACGGCAACGCCGTGTTTGACTTCGACACGACCAAACTCAGTGTCCACACGCGGGACATCGGGCTGGCGGGCATCGAGGTGTACGACATCCTGCGCGATGAGTACGACATCCAGATTGAGTTCGGCGACATCGGCAACATTCTCGCATATCTTTCCATGGGCGACCGGCCGCAGGAGATGGAGCGCCTGGTGAGTGCCCTGGCGGAGATCCGCCGCAGATATCAGAAGGACCCGGCGGGACTTCTGACGCAGGAGTACGTGGAGCCGCAGGTTGTGATCAGCCCGCAGGAGGCGTTTTATGCGGAAAAGATCAGCCTGCCGCTTGAGAGAAGCGTCGGCCGGGTGGCAAGTGAATTTGTCATGTGCTATCCGCCGGGGATTCCGCTTCTGGCGCCGGGCGAGAAGATCACGTCGGAAATCCTCGAGCACATCGAGTACGCGAAGGAAAAGGGCGCCAGCATGACGGGGCCGGAGGATCCGGATATCGAGCGGATCAACGTGGTGCAGTGACAGAAAGGAGAGCAGTCTTATGGAGATGTGGTTCAGCGAATATCACACGCCGGACGTGAAGCTGGCGATGCGGGTGAAGAAGCATCTGTATCAGAAGCAGAGTGATTTTCAGCAGATCGATATTTTTGACACGCCGGAGTTCGGACGTGTGCTCACTCTGGACGGCAACATCATGCTGACGGAGCGCGATGAGTTCATCTACGACGAGATGATCACGCACGTGCCGATGGCAGTGCACACCGGGATTCAGAACATTCTGGTCATCGGCGCCGGGGACGGCGGCGTGGTGCGGGAGCTGACGCGCTACGACCGGGTGAAGAACATCGATCTGGTTGAGATGGATCCGCAGGTTCTAGAGGCCTGCCGGATGTATCTGCCGGGCAACGCCTGCCGGCTGGATGACCGTCGGGTGCACATTTATTTCGAGAATGCGCTGAAATTCATCCGCCGCAGCGAGGAAAAGTATGATCTGATCATCGTGGATTCGACCGATCCGTTCGGGCCGTCCGAGGGGCTGTTCACGAAAGAGTTCTATGGCAGCTGCTTCAATGCCCTGAAAGAAGACGGAATCATGGTCAATCAGCAGGGCAGTCCGTTCTATGAGGAGGACGCCCGGGCCATGCAGCGCTCGCACAAGCGGATCGCCAGCACGTTTCCGATCAGCAAGGTGTATCAGGCGCACATCCCGACGTATGCGGCCGGGTACTGGCTCTTCGGTTTTGCAAGCAAAAAGTATCATCCGGTGGACGATTTCGACCCGGAAGCCTGGACAGCGCTCAATCTCCACACCCGCTACTACACGACGAGACTGCACGTGGGAGCTTTCTGGCTTCCGGCGTTCCTGGAGGAGATGCTGCAGGAGGTGGAAGACTGATGATGAAGCCCAATGTGGAGACATTCATCGGGTGTGACAGTTCGTTTGAAGATGCGGATGTCGTGCTGTTCGGCGCGCCGTTTGACTCGACGACAAGCTACCGGCCGGGGGCGCGGTTCGGACCGCCTTCCATCCGCCACGAAAGCTATGGCCTTGAGACGTATAGTCCGTATCAGGACCGGGACCTGACGGACATCCGCGTGTTTGACGCCGGCGATCTGGAGCTGTGTTTTGGAAACAGCCGGAAAGCGCTCGGGGACATAGAGGCAGCAACAGACGAGATTCTTTCGGCGGGGAAGCTGCCGGTCATGACCGGCGGCGAGCATCTGGTGACGCTGGGGGCATTTAAGGCGGCGCTGCACAAATTCCCGGACATTCAGATCATCCACTTTGACGCCCACTGCGATCTGCGGGACGAGTACCTGGGCGAGCCGTACAGTCACGCCTGTGTGCTGCGGAGATGTCACGATTTGATCGGAGACGGCCGGATTCACCAGTTCTGCATCCGCAGCGGGGACAGAACGGAATTTGCCTTTGCCGCCGCAGGCCACACGGATCTGCACCCGTTTGGCTTTGAAGGGCTGGAAGAGACCGTGCGGGAACTGGCAGAAAGCCGCACGCCTGTCTATCTCACGATCGATCTGGACTGCCTGGACCCGTCAGTATTCCCGGGCACCGGGACCCCGGAGGCAGGCGGTGTGACGTTTCCGGCGCTTCTGCACGCGGTACGCGTCTGCGCCGCCGCACGCGTCGTGGCGGCAGACGTCAATGAACTGGCGCCGATGCTTGATGCTTCCGGCGTTTCAACAGCGACGGCCTGCAAAGTCGTGCGGGAACTGCTGCTGGCACTCGCACCGGAGAAGTAAAAGCACTCTGTTTTTACAATAACAATGACAAATGGCTGACAATTTAAGGAGAGGAGAATCTCACATGAGCAGAGTTCTGGTTATCGGCTGCGGCGGCGTTGCGTCCGTTGCCATTCACAAGTGCGCGCAGGCAGATGAGGTATTCACGGAATTGTGCATCGCAAGCCGCACGAAAGAGAAGTGCGACCGTCTTGCGGCAGAACTTGCCGGAAAGACCCGCACGAAGATCACGACCGCGCAGGTTGACGCGGATGACGTAAATCAGGTCATCTCCCTGATCCGTTCCTACAAGCCGGATCTGGTGATGAACATCGCCCTTCCGTATCAGGATCTGACGATCATGGATGCCTGTCTCGCGTGCGGAGTGAACTACATGGACACGGCCAACTACGAGCCGGAGAACACAGATGACCCGAAGTGGCGCGAAATTTATGAGAAGCGCTGCAAAGAGAAGGGATTTTCCGCCTATTTTGACTACAGCTGGCAGTGGGCATACAGGAAAAAGTTTGAGAATGCAGGTCTCACGGCGCTGCTGGGCTGCGGCTTTGATCCTGGCGTGACGCAGAGCTACTGCGCTTACGCGAAGAAGCACGAATTTGACACGATCGACACGATTGATATTCTCGACTGCAACGGCGGCGATCACGGGTATGCATTTGCCACGAATTTCAATCCGGAGGTAAATCTGCGCGAGGTGTCAGCGCCTGGCAGCTACTGGGAGAACGGACACTGGGTGGAAATCCCGGCCATGAGCATCAAACGGGAGTACAACTTCGATCAGGTCGGCGAGAAGGATATGTACCTGCTGCACCACGAGGAGATCGAGTCGCTTGCCGAGAACATCCCGGAGGTGAAGCGCATCCGCTTCTTCATGACGTTCGGCCAGAGTTATCTGGACCATATGCGCTGTCTGGAGGACGTCGGCATGCTTTCCACGACGCCGGTGCTTTTTGAAGGACACGAGATCGTGCCGATCAAGTTCCTGAAGGCGCTTCTGCCGGATCCGTCCACTCTCGGCCCGCGCACGAAGGGCAAGACCAATATCGGCTGCATCTTCACCGGCAAGAAGGACGGCGCGGACAAGACCTACTATATTTATAATGTCTGCGACCATCAGGCGTGCTACCGCGAGGTCGGAAGCCAGGCGGTTTCCTACACCACCGGTGTGCCGGCCATGTGCGGCGCGCTGATGCTGCTGACGGGCAAATGGAACGAAAAAGGCGTGCACACCGTCGAAGAGTTCGACCCGGATCCGTTCCTGGAAGCTCTTGACAAATATGGTCTTCCAAAATCTGAATCCCGCAATCCGGTGCTTGTTCCATGAGCCGCACCGATACGCGGCCGCCGTTTGCGCTGCTTGACAAAAGCCTGAAAGCGTTCCCGGATTCCCTTGTGACGCCTGCTTTCATCATCGATGAGACGGCTCTTGCGCGCAATGCGCGCGTGATGGGCAGGCTTGCAGAAGAAACCGGCTGCCGGCTGCTGCTCGCGCAGAAGGCATTTTCCAACTATGATTTTTATCCGATTTTTGCCGGCGCGCTTGATGGCACAGAGGCGAGCGGTCTGTATGAGGCAAGACTCGGGCGAGAGACACTTCCGGATGCGGAGTGCCATGTTTTCTGCGCGGCGTACCGGGACGATGAGTTTGACGAACTTCTGAAGTACGCCGATCACATTGTGTTCAATTCTCCCGGGCAGCTTGCCCGTTTCGGGGCGAAGGCGCGCCGCGCGGGTAAAAGCATCGGGCTGCGCATCAATCCGGAGAAGTCCACGCAGGAGGGGCACGCAATTTATGACCCCTGCGCGCCCGGAAGCCGGCTCGGCACGACGCGGGAGCAGTGGGACAGACAGATGACGCCAGACCTTGTGGAGCTGCTTGATGGTCTGCACTTTCACACGCTCTGTGAGCAGGACTCCGGGCCACTGGCCGAGACGCTCGCGGCGGTTGAAGAAAAGTTTGGTGACGTACTGCCCCGGATGAAATGGCTGAATTTCGGAGGCGGCCACCACATCACAAGGCCGGGCTACGACCTTGGATTACTGAAGAAATGTATACGGCAGGCGCAGCAGAAGTGGGGCGTGACAGTGTACCTTGAACCCGGGGAAGCCTGGGCGTTAAATGCCGGATATCTGGCCGCACGGGTGCTTGACATCACGGAAAACGGCGGTGTGAAGACGGCGGTGCTTGACACAAGCGCTGCCTGCCACATGCCGGATGTGCTGGAGATGCCGTACAGGCCGCCGCTTATTTGTGCCGGTGAGCCAGGTGAAAAAGCACATACATACAGACTTGCCGGTCCGACCTGCCTGGCCGGCGACGTGATCGGGGACTACAGTTTTGATGAGAAACTTGCCCCCGGAAGTCTGCTGCTGTTCGGGGATATGGCAATCTATACCACCTGCAAAACAAACACCTTCAACGGGATGCCTCTGCCGGCAATCATCAGCCGGAAAAAAGATGGCACTCTGGTGAAGGTGAAGACGTTTGGATATGAAGATTTCAGGACCCGGCTCGGGAGCTGAGATCAGTCAGGGGTTCCGCCCGGTGTAAAGATGGAACCGCTCACAGTTTCGCCGCCCACGTCTCCGACGTACGTCGCGAAGAGGATCATGCGCCGGCTGATGTCGTCGTACTGACAGCAGGTGATGGACACGATCTGGGTGAGATCCGAGATATCCGTGTCAAAAGAATATATGCTGCGGGATTTCATTTCCTGCGCAAACGAGAGCAGATCTTCGAGCATAGAAAAATTAAAGGTGAAGCAGTCGGAAACCGGTTCGGTGGTCAGCAGTCATAACTGACGCAAAGGACAATAACTGCGGCTATACAAACAAACAGACGGATATCACCTCTGCCTTTTCTGGCGGAGGTGTTTTTCCGTCTGCTGTCTGAATGTCTGTGGTTCTTCAAACGCTGCCTCAGGCCTTGCCGTCAGAACCGAAGCACTTGATTCTGTCTTTGCAGGTTTCGATCATAGCGTTGTATCCCGGAAGCAGAAGCTTTCTCGGATCATAACCCTTGCCGATCTTGTCCTTGCCGGCTTCGATGTACTCTCTGGTCGCCTTGGCAAATGAAAGCTGCAGCTCGGTGTTTACGTTGACCTTGGCTACGCCCATGGAGATCGCCTTGCGCACCTGATCATCCGGAATTCCGGAACCGCCGTGAAGAACGAGCGGAATGTTGCCGGTCTTCGCGCGTACAGCTTCCAGAACGTCAAAACGCAGGCCCGGCCAGTTTGCCGGATATACACCGTGGATGTTGCCGATGCCGGCTGCCAGCATTGTCACGCCAAGAGAAGCGATCTTTGCACACTGATCCGGATCCGCGCACTCACCCATGCCGACGACGCCGTCCTCTTCACCGCCGATGGCGCCGACTTCAGCCTCAACGGAGATTCCCTTTTCCTTTGCGATGGAAACCAGCTCGGTTGTCTTTGCGATGTTCTCATCGATCGGAAGGCTGGAGCCATCGAACATGATGGATGAGAATCCGGCTTCGATGCAGGCCTTTGCGCCGTCATATGTGCCGTGATCCAGATGCAGGCATACCGGAACGGTGATGCCGAGCGAATCAACCATAGCCTTGACCATCGCGGCAACGGTCTTGAAACCGGTCATGTATTTGCCCGCACCCATGGATACACCCAGGATGACAGGCGACTTCATTTCTTCACATGCGTTTAAGATTGCCTTGGTCCACTCAAGATTGTTGATGTTGAACTGCGGGACACCGTAGTGTCCGTCTCTGGCCTTGATCAGCATTTCTTCCGCTGAAACCAACATGGAAAATCCCTCCTGTTTTTACCTGTTAAAAGCTAAACAAGTTACAATCCAATTATACACACTTGGTCTGTAAATTGGAAGGGACAAGACAGCCTGTCTCCGATATAATAAAGGAGAAAATCGCGGAATTGCAGCCCCGATGCCCTTGCGGCAGGTGCGGGCGAATCGGAGGAGTGATTTATGGAGAAAATTCTGCGCTGTCCGAACTGCGGGGCAGCTTTTGAATATTCGGCAGACCGCCAGATGCTTCACTGCCGCCAGTGCGGGACCGATATGACGGTGGACGCCTACCGGCAGTATGAGCAGACGCAGAGCGCTGCGCCGGATGAAGGCACTGCCCGGGAAGCCGGACCGGAGTACCGGGAACAGACGGAAAAGCAGCGGGGACAGATGAATATGAAAATTTATCACTGCTCTTCCTGCGGAGCACAGCTTGAGACAGACCCGGACACGGTAGCCACGCGCTGCGCTTACTGCGGAAATCCGACGCTCATCGAGGACAGAATCGAAGGACGGTACCGGCCGGATCTGATTATTCCATTTGCCATTTCAAAGGAGAAGGCGATGGAAGCATATGAAAAATGGACCGGAAAGGGGCCGCTGACGCCGCGGGAGCTGAGGGCGGCGACGGTTACGGAGCGCATGACGGGCATTTATATTCCGTTTTGGCTCTTTGATTATCACGCCGAGGGGCGCGTGACAGCCAACGCCACGCGCACGAGAGTCGTGCCGCGGGGAGACGGAGAGGATATCTACACGGATTATTTTCTGGCTGTCCGCGAGCTGGGAGCGGATTTTAAGGGTATTCCGGCCGACGCCTCTGAAAAGCAGGATGATGCGGTCATGGACAAACTGGAGCCCTTCAATATGCAGGGCGTCAGAGAGTTTGCACCGGAATATCTGAGCGGATATCTGGCACAGCGGTACGACAGGACCGCCGAGGAAGTGGGCGGCCGCGCACAGACGAGGGCGAAAAATTATATTCTTTCCATGGCCATGGGCACGATCGCGGGCTACAGTTCTGTGGTGCCGCTTGATCAGAATGTGCAGCTTTCTCCTCTGTCCCGCCGCTACGCGCTGTTTCCGGTGTGGATGATGAACTGCACATACCGCGGAAAGCCGTTTACCTTTGTGATGAACGGTCAGACGGGCCGGATTGTGGCGGACCGTCCGGTCAGCGGGAGCCGGGCGGCCGGGATCGGAGCCGCAGTGTTCGCGGCCTCTTTTGCCGCTCTGATGCTGGGAGGGCTGCTGCTGTGAAAAATTCATTTAAATATTTCTGCAGACGGGCAGCGGCACTTGCCGCCGTTCTGCTGCTGACGGTACTGTCTGTGGCTGGCTGGACTGTGCCGGTTCTTGCGGACACGGCGGAAGTGGATTCTTCGTCCGGAACGGTTTATCTGTACGATGAAGCGGATCTGCTGACGGATGAGGAGGAGCAGGAGCTGGAAAGCCTGCTGTCCGGCGTGTCGAGGCGCTGCGGCGTTCCGGTCATCGGCGTGACACTGGATCAGGGAATGGATGAATACGCGCTGCGGGAGTTTCTGGCAGACGATATTCTGAGCGCAAAATTTGCAGGGGACGCCACGGATGGAAGCTCGCCGGACGGCATCGTATACGGCATCGATATCCGCAGCCGGTGTGATTCGGTGGTGAGTGGCGGAAGTGTGTATGAGACACTTGGCCAGAATGAGCTGGATGACATCCGGGAAAGAGCAGAGAATCAAATCGCGGGCGCACAAAAAAGCGATCACGCTGCATTTGCCGCGGCTTTTGAACAGTTTGCAGACCGCAGCGAATATTATCTGAACAAGTCCGTTTTCTACCGGCTGACCAGACATCTGGCGGCTGATCTTGTGATCGCGGCTATCATTACGGTAATCGTCATGGTGATTCTTGTCAGCATGCAGAAATCGCATATGGAAGCCGGAGCGGCCAGCTATGCCGACCGCCGTTCCGTGCAGATGAGACGCTCGCAGGACATTTATCTGCGCACAACTGTCATCCACCGGCAGGCACCAAAAAACACCGGCGGAGGAGGCGGGCCTCACGGCTCTGGCTCCTTCACCGGTGGCGGCGGAAATTTCGGCAGTTCATCCGGCCGTTTCTAGTCTGCGGTCAGCACGTCTGCGGCTCCTCATACTCCGTTCCGAACGTCTCGACCGTGACACTCTTCATGACCTGCGGCGTCTTCGGGCGGTCGTTGTAATCGGTACGGGTCGTTGCGATGCGCTCGAGAACGTCAAAGCCTTCCGTGAGCTTCCCGAAGGCAGCATACTGTCCGTCGAGGAATGGCGAGTCCTTGTGCATGATGAAGAACTGGGAACCGGCGGAATCAGGATCCATCGCGCGCGCCATGGACAGAACGCCGGCGGTGTGTTTCAGATTATTCGGGAATCCGTTGGATGAGAACTCGCCGCGGATGCAGTAGCCCGGGCCGCCCATTCCGGTGCCTTCCGGGTCGCCGCCCTGGATCATGAAGTTCTCGATGACTCTGTGGAAGATCAGTCCGTCATAAAATCCCTTTTTCACGAGACTGATGAAATTTTTTACTGTGTTAGGCGCAATGTCCGGATACAGCTCCGCTTTCATGACACTGCCGTCTTCCATGGTGATTGTGACAACCGGATTTTTTGTTTCCATTGCAGGGTACCTCCTGATATTTGTAGTGATGATAGCACAGGCAGACAGCAGGAAACAGTGAACTTTTTGAAAAGAGCATACAAATGAGACGTATTGTACACACGCCCTCCGGCCCTGTTCTTCTGACGGACACACCGGAAAACGGCGATCCCGGCATGGCCGTCGTCGGCATCGGGCTGTCATTTTCCGGAAGAGCGGCATTTGTCGTCGAGACGCCTGAACAGATAACACCGCGGCTGCTTGAAACGGCGGCCAGGCGCTTTGCAGGCATGCCTGTCACGATTGCGGTGACGGAACGCCTCATCCTGCGGGAAATGCGGGAAGAAGAGACAGAGCTTCTTGACGCGCTGGACGCGGCGGTGGACAGCCCGTACACCGGGGCGAATGAGTATCACGGACTGACAGAGACGCAGCGCCATGACAGATTTGTGAGCTACCGGAAGTGGGCTTACGGGATGATGGAGATGGGGCTGTATCTTGTCTTCCGAAGGTCCGACGGGCTTCTGATCGGCCGCGCAGGATTTTCCACAGGGGATTTCGGGGACGCCGGGGTGATGGTTTCCTATGAAATTATCCGCAGCGAGCGGCGCAAGGGGTACGGCAGCGAATGTCTGAAAGCGCTCATTTCCTACGCGCGGGAACTTGGCGTCGCGGAGCTTTGTGCTCTTGTAAATCCGGACAACGCAGAAAGTCTTGCACTTGCGAAGCGCTGCGGATTTCAGGAGGACGGAGAGTGGCAGGGAAAGAAGAGACTGCAGCTCGTGATATGACAGGTGCACCGGGGCATATTTTATTTATGCTTAATTGAAATTCACCGGCCGCGTCTGTATACTTGTTCTGATATGTATAAAACTGCCCGCCGGAGGAGCGATGTCCGCCGGCGGGAGTCGGAATGACAGAGGTATCGAATGAACGGCTTTTTTGATATTAACGGTAAGTTCTACACGACATTTACCAAGATCACAGATTTTATTATTCTTGCGCTTCTGGTGGAACTTTTCTGCCTGCCCGTCGTGACAGCGGGACCGGCAGTCTGCGGCGCTTATTATGTGGCCATGCGCGAGGTGCGCGATGAGGAAGGATATGTCTGGAAAGGTTTCTGGAAATCTTTCAAGGAGAATTTCAAGCAGGGCCTGGTCCTGACACTGATCATCGCCGGCATCGATCTTTTCATGGGGCTTGATATCTACTGGGCATATCAGATCTGGAAACTGAACGGAGCAGTCGTTTACCAGATGATTATGTTCGTGATCATCGGGCTGACATTTGTATTTTTCTCGATCAGTCTGTATGTATTTCCGCTTCTCTCCAAGTTCTACAATACAATCCGCGGAACGCTGCGCAACGCACTGATCGTTTCTGCACAGCACATCCCGACCACAATCATAATGGCGCTGTCTCTGCTGGTGATTTTCTACTTCACACTCACCTGGAATCCGCTGGTACTGTTCATCGGACTCCCGATTTTCCTGTATTTCTCGGCTGTCCGCATGTCAAAAATCATCGAGAAAGTGATCGATGATTACGAGGACGAGCACAATGTGGCTCTTGCAGACGGAGAGCAGGTGCTGGACGAGTCGCAGATGAAGCCGAAGGAGGATCTGCCGGACACTCTGCCGAGCGGACACCGCCGCCCGGAGGTTATTCTGGCGGGCCGCCCGTACACGAAACTATCCAAAGAAGAAAAGGCGGAGTACGATCTGGCCGTCGAGGAACAGCTCAACTACGAGGCTGAGAGTATGCCTGTGACCATTCAGGATGCGATCCGCATGAAAGAAGAGAAGCCGGAGACGGGAAGCGGCGCAGAAAGCGAAGCACCTGAAAAAGAGGATGCTGTCACCGGAAAGCCCGAAGACGGTGGAACTGGAACACAGGAATCGTAAGACTGCAAAAACACAACAGGCCTTTCGCTGCCGCATTGGAAAACGCAATTTCGCAATTTTCCTGATTTTCTGAAAAAAGTGCTTGCTTTTTCCCCGGGGGCTGATTATAATAGCTTCTGTCGTGATGAGCGACGGCAATTCGAAAGGCTTGTTTATTGGGCTTTCGCCAAATGGTAAGGCACTGGATTCTGATTCCAGCATCTGGGGGTTCGAGTCCCTCAAGCCCAGCTGATCCTCCACTTTCAATTTGTGGAGGATTTTTTTAAAACTGGAGACGTATCGAAGCGGTCATAACGGGGCGCACTCGAAATGCGTTTGGCGGGTAACTGCCACAAGGGTTCGAATCCCTTCGTCTCCGTACCAGAAGCTTCCGCGGGATTCTCTCCTGCGGAAGCTTTTTTCGTCAAAGGAGAATCAAGGATGAAATTTTCCTATCCGGCCATCGTGCGGTTTTCGGAGTGCGGCAGGGACGGACTGGCAAGCGAAGCGGCAATCGTGAATTTTTTTCAGGACTGCAGCGCCATGCAGTCTGATTTTCTGGGAATCGGCACGGACAGGCTTCTTGCTGCGAAGCGGGGGTGGTTTGTCATCGCCTGGAATATTCAGATCACGAAAAAGCCGGCGGTGGACAAGAAAGTGCGCGTCTGGACGTGGGCGGTCAGCTTCACCGGGATCTTCGGGGACCGCTGCATGCAGATCACCGATGAGATGACTGGAGAAGTGTACGCAGAATGCCGCGCACTGTATGTGTTCATGAATCTGGAGACGATGCACCCGACAAAAGTGGAGGGGAAACTGGGGACCGGATACAGCACATCCCCGGCTCTTGCAAGCGTGAAAAACTGCAGCCGCAAGCTTCCGCCGCTGACGGACGGGACGAGTGCGGGCACATTTACCGTGCGCAGGCATGACACGGATGCATATGGTCACATGAACAATGCCCGGTATGTATTCTATGCGGACGACTATCTTCCGGAAGATTTTAAGACTTTCCGCCTTCAGGTGGAATATCGTCTTTCCGCGAAACTGGGCGACACGGTTCATGTGTTTACGGAGAATACGGGCACGGAGTTTGAAGTCGAAATGAGGCGGGAAGACGGACAGGTCTTCGCCAGGGTACTCTACACAAAAAAGGGAGAAGAGAATGATTAAACTGGGAGAGACGCAGGAACTTAAGATTGAAAAGGTCGTGGCATTCGGCGTCTATCTGGGAGACGAGGAGCAGCATGTGCTCCTTCCGCGCAAGGAAGTGCCGGAAGGAGCGAAGAGCGGCGATGTTCTTGAAGTATTTGTCTACCGGGATTCGGACGACCGGCTTATTGCCACCACGAGGACACCGCTGGTGCGCCTCGGGCAGATGGCCGTCCTGAAAGTGAAGCAGGTCACCCGGATCGGGGCATTCCTGGACTGGGGACTTGAGAAGGATCTTCTCCTTCCATATAAGGAGCAGACCGAGAAGCTGCACGAAGGCCAGATGGTGCCGGTAGTCCTGTACATCGACAAATCCGACCGCCTGGCGGCCACCATGCACGTTTACCGGTATCTCACCAGTGCGCCCGGCTACGCAAAGGACCGCCTGGTCGAAGGAACTGTCATCCAGATCAATCCGCAGATGGGCGTCTTTCTGGCGGTTGACGGCCGTTACTTCGGGATGATTCCGATGCAGGAGACAACCAGAAAGTACGCCCTGGGCGAGCAGGTTCACGGCCGTGTCGCCCGGGTCCGTGAAGACGGCAAGCTCGTCATCGCGGTCCGCGAAAAGGCATGGCAGGCGATGGGAAAGGACGCCGAAAAGATCCTGGAACTGCTGCAGAAAAACGGCGGGAGACTGCCATACGGCGACAAGTCCGACCCGGAAAAGATCCGGGAGACATTTGCCATGAGCAAGGCAGAGTTCAAACGGGCGGCCGGACATCTCCTGAAGGAAGGAAAGATCCAGATCGGCCCGTACGAAATACGGACGGTCGGATGACAAATGAAGGCAAATGTGACGAAAGCACTTTCACAGATTTGTGAAAAGTCAATAAACATTTTCTCCTGTTTTCGAGAATCGAAAAAAAGTACAAAAATCACCGGGATATTTCAGTAAATTGAAATATGGTATTAACCTCGGAATTCAGGTATAGTTAGCATAGTTAAAGCCGGCCGGGAGACAAGAGAATCTGCGGCGGCACATATCAGGAGGAATGGAATGGCAAGCTTATCTCTTAAGAACGTAACAAAAGTTTACCCGAATGGATTTGTTGCGGTAAAAAATTTCAACCTTGAAGTTGCAGATCAGGAATTCATCATTTTCGTAGGACCGTCTGGCTGCGGTAAGTCGACGACCCTTCGTATGATCGCAGGACTGGAAGAGATTTCTTCCGGCGAGCTCTGGATTGGCGACAAGCTCATGAATGATGTAGAGCCGAAGGACCGTGATATCGCCATGGTATTCCAGAACTACGCTCTGTATCCGCACATGACTGTGTATGACAACATGGCATTCGGCCTGAAGCTCCGCAAGGTTCCGAAGGCAGACATCGACAAGGCTGTTCATGAAGCAGCCAAGATTCTTGATATTGAACATCTTCTCGACCGTAAGCCGAAGGCTCTTTCCGGTGG
The DNA here is from genome assembly GCA_900314255.1 of uncultured Lachnospiraceae bacterium. Taxonomy (GTDB): domain Bacteria; phylum Bacillota; class Clostridia; order Lachnospirales; family Lachnospiraceae; genus UBA4285. The sequence goes on from OMUP01000109.1 coordinate 17,221, forward strand.
TCAGAGACAGCGTGTTGCCATGGGCCGTGCTATCGTACGTCACCCGAAGGTATTCCTGATGGATGAGCCGCTCTCCAACCTGGATGCTAAGCTCCGTGTTCAGATGCGTGTCGAGATCTCCAAGCTTCATCAGAGACTCAATGCAACCATCATCTACGTAACACATGACCAGGTAGAGGCTATGACCCTTGGTACCCGTATCGTCGTTCTGAAGGATGGTATCATCCAGCAGGTAGATACACCGCAGAACCTCTACTACAAGCCGGATAACCTCTTCGTTGCCGGATTCATCGGCTCTCCGCAGATGAACCTTGTTGACGCTACTGTTTCCCAGAACGGCGACAAGATTGGCCTGAAGCTTGATGACAAGATCACGATCGAAGTAGGCGGCGAGAAGGCCAAGAAGGTCATCGACGGCGGCTACGTTGGCAAGACCGTTGTTGTCGGCATCCGTCCGGAGGATATCAGCGATGATCCGGAATTCATCGCAAAGCATCCGGAAGGCGTTTTCGATGCGAAGATCAACGTATACGAACTTCTCGGCGGTGAAGCAAACCTTCACTTCGATATCAACGGCACGACCTGCACCGCAAAGGTAAGCGCTCACAACGCAATTAAGCCGGGCAGTGTTGTAAAGCTTTCCGCTGATCACACAAGAATGCACATCTTCGACAAGGAGACGGAGCAGGTAATCACTCACTGATCAGAATTCTGAAAAAAGCATAAACGTCCGGAAGCGGCAGGAGATCAAGGATTTCCTGCCGCTTCCTTGTTTGTATTTATTGTCTGATATTGATATAATATCTTCGATTGTCGCGGCATCAGACACCGGAACCAGTGCGCCGCAATCATCATAAGAGGTATGATATGCTTTCAAATCAGGTATTACAGGAGACCCTGGAAGGCCTCCGCTCCATAACCCGGGTAAATATGGCTGCGGTCGATACAGACGGGCGTGTATGCGCGGGAACATTTGAAATAACGCCGGAGTGCCTTGCTGCCGCAAGAGAATTCTCCGATTCACCTGCCATCAACCAAGTCGTCAATGACTATCAGTTCTTCCGGATTTCGGAAGGCGAGCACGTCAGCTATGTGCTGATTCTGCAGGGAAGTTCCGACGAGAACTACATGGTCGGCAGGATGGCTGTGTTCCAGATCCAGCAGCTGCTGTACGCTTACCGGGAACACTACGACAAGGACAATTTCGTCAAGAATCTTCTTCTGGACAATATTCTGAAGGTCGATATCTTCACCAGAGCCGAGAAACTCGGCATCAAGGCCAATGTCCCGCGAATCGTCTATATCATTGAGACGCGCCACGGCAAGGATTCATCGGCGCTCGAGACAATCCGCAACCTGTATCAGGGCAAGTCAAAGGGATACATCACGGCTGTCGATGAGAAAAGCATTGTTCTGATCCGTCAGGTTGAGGGCACGGAGGAGTATGAGGAGCTTCTCCAGGATGCCAGCACAATCGTGGATATGCTCAACACCGAGGCTATGACGGCTGCCAGGGCGGCCTTCGGAACGATCGTGCGCGATCTGCGCGATCTCTCCCGCTCGTACAAGGAAGCGAAGATGGCCATGTCGGTCGGGAAGATTTTCTACAGCGAGAAAAGTGTCATCGGCTACAGCAAACTCGGCATCGGCCGTCTGATCTATCAGCTTCCGATGTCCCTGTGTCAGATGTACATCAAGGAAGTGTTCGGAGAATTCAATCCGCAGGACCTTGACGACGAGACACTGGTGACCGTCAACAAGTTCTTCGAACACAATCTGAATGTGTCGGAGACGTCCCGCGAGCTGTACATTCACCGCAACACACTCGTGTACCGTCTTGACAAGCTGAAAGCCACGCTCGGGCTTGACCTGACCAACTTCGGCGATGCCATCACGTTCAAGATTGCTCTGATGGTCGTGAAGTACATGCGGTATATGGACAGCCGCGACAAGTACTGATGCGCTGCGTCAGTCAGGCAATGTGGCAGGAAAAGGATTTTGATTACGTATGATTATTCTTGAGAATGTGACGAAAAACTATACGCCGGAGATTGCGGCTCTGCAGAACATCAATCTGCATGTTTCCAAGGGCGAATTCGTGTTCGTCGTCGGAAAGAGCGGATCCGGCAAGTCGACGCTGATCAAGCTCCTTCTGAAGGAGATTGAGCCGACGTCCGGCAGAATTTACATCAACAAAAAGTATCTGAACAAAATGCACCGCCGCCAGCTTCCGTATCTGCGCCGCGACATCGGCGTCGTATTCCAGGACTTCCGGCTTCTTCAGGACCGGACGGTGTTCGAAAACATCGCATTTGCCCAGAAAGTCATCGAGGCGCCGCAGCGCAAGATCCGCACCAATGTGCTGGAAATGCTGTCCATGGTCGGCCTCGTCGACAAATACAAGGCATATCCGAGTGAACTGTCCGGAGGCGAGCAGCAGCGTGTCGCCATTGCGCGTGCACTGGTGAACCACCCGGATATTCTGCTCTGCGACGAGCCTACCGGCAACCTTGACCCGATCAATTCTGCCGAGGTCATGAAGATTATCGACAAGGCGAACAAGCGCGGAACCACTGTGCTGGTTGTGACCCACAACATGGATATTGTGCAGCAGATGAAGAAGCGCACGATCACCATGAGCGAAGGCCGCATCATCAGCGATATGGAGAAGGGCGGTTATTTCTATGAAGATTAATTCATTTTTTTACCAGCTGAAGCAGGGATTCCTGAATATTCACCGGAACCGCCTCTTCTCGCTGGCTTCTATTGCCACGATTGCGGCAAGTATATTCATCTTCGGCATTTTCTACAGTCTGGTTGCCAACTTTCAGTACACGCTGAACGATGCGCAGACGAACCTGGCTGTCACCGTTTTCTTTGACGATGATATTGACGACGCGACGATCCAGACGATCGGCGACGAGATCCAGGCAAGGCCGGAAGTGGACCGCATTCACTACACATCGGCTGAGGAAGCCTGGGAGAATTTCAAGACAGAGTATCTGGGCGAATACGAGTATCTGGCGGATGGATTTTCGGATAACCCGCTGGCCAACTCGGCTTCGTATGAGGTATATCTGAAGGACGCAAGCCAGCAGCAGGAACTTGTCGACTACATCAGCTCTCTGGACGGCGTTCGGCAGGTTAACCGCTCGGAAGACGCGGCGGCGAGCCTTTCCGGCGCGGCCAGACTGGTCGGCTACATTTCTGTCGCGGTCATCATCGTGCTGCTGGCCGTCTCGATCTTCCTGATTATGAATACGGTCATCATCGGTATCACCGTGCGCAAGGAAGAGATTTCGATCATGAAATACATCGGCGCGACGGACGGATTTGTCAATGCGCCGTTCTTTGTAGAAGGCATCACGATCGGTGTCATCGGCTCCATCATCCCAATGATCATCGAGTACTTCCTCTACAACGGAGCGGTTGACTTTGTACAGAACAAATTCGCGATGCTCAACAACATTCTCCGCTTTATGTCGACGGCCCAGCTGTTCCGCGTACTGCTTCCGGTTGCACTGCTGCTGGGAGTTGTCATCGGTCTTCTGGGAACGTTCTTCGCTGTACGCAGACATACGAATGTCTGATGCGGTTTTTGGAAAATGAACATGGATAAAGACGAACAGCCGGAAACATTGCAGAATACAGATTCTTCTCTGCCCGAAGAGCAGCCCGGGCGTCCGGAGAAGCACAGGCGCACACCGAGAGCCATCATTCTCTATACGGTTGCGATTGCTGTCCTGCTTCTTCTGATTGCGGCGTTTCGAAGCAACCTGATTTCCATCCGGATCGGCCGTGTGTATATCGGGCGGGATTCCGGCAGCATCGGTGTACAGTCGATGTTCAAACTGAATCAGCTGGAAAGTGCACTGGACGATTTCTACTTTGACAAGCCGGATGCGGACACTTCGGTTGAGGCGGTCGCGAAGGGTTATGTAGAGAGCTATGACGACCCTTACACGGTGTACTATACGCCGGAGGAGTTCGCGTCGTTCATGCAGAGCAGCAACGGCGTGTCTTATGGCATCGGTGTCATTGTCGGGAAGACGGACGACGGATCACTCCTCGTCAGCCGGGTAATTTCCGGCGGACCGGCTGAGACGGCCGGACTTCAGGCGGGCGATCTCATCACGGAAGTCGACGGTGTATCGGTTGCGGATGAGGATATTCAGGATACAGTGCAGCGGATCAAAGGCGGAGAAGGAACGGATGTTTCGCTCACGGTTCTGCGCGGGGGGCAGACGCTTTCGTTTTCGGTGACCCGCGGAGAGTATGACATTCCGCTTGTGAGTTACAGAGTCCTTGACGGCAACATCGGGTATCTGTATCTGGCAGAGTTTGACGCCAGTGCAGAGGATCAGTTTCTTGACGCGTATCATGAGCTGACAGAGGAGGACAATGTTTCTGCTCTGATCATCGATTTGCGCGGCAATCCGGGCGGACTTCTGAACGTGGATACGGATATTCTGGATGAACTGCTCCCGGACGGCCCCATCGTATCGGTGCGTGACAAGGCCGGCAATGAAGAAGTGACAGAGGGTACAAACCCGGATCAGATTGAGATTCCGCTCGCCGTTCTGGTGAACGGGCAGACGGCTTCCGCGTCAGAGCTTTTCTCTGCGGCGGTTCAGGACTACGGCGTCGGCACCATCATCGGAACACAGACCTTCGGCAAGGGCATCGCCCAGACGATCAGGCAGTTTTCCGATGGCAGCGGCGTCAAGTATACAGTTGAGAAGTATTTCACGCCGAACGGCAGAGATATCCATCAGGTCGGCGTCACACCGGACATTGTGGTGGAGACGGCAGAAGGTGGAACGGAAGATTCCAATCCGGAGACGGACAACCAGCTGGCCGCAGCGATCACATATCTTGAAGGAAAGCTACAGGAATCATAAATCATGACAGCCGTACTTTACGGACAAGTACGGGGAAAGGTGGAAGTAGAAGTATATGAAATCTTTCACGCAAAATCATCTGGTGACCGGACTGATTCTGATCGTCTTCGGAATCGTTCTTCTGATTCGTCCCGGCAGTACACTTGACATCGTCTGCAAGATTGTCGGAGCTGCCGTTCTGATCGCCGGAATCGTCGGCGTGGCGGAAGGGCTCGCGGGCAAGAGAAAGGACCCGGCGGCAGTCGCCAATTTCGCGGGCAATGTCGCAGCGGTCATCATCGGCATCCTTCTGATCGCATGCTCTGGTCTGATTGTATCCATTCTGCCATTTGTCATGGGAATCCTGATGGTCATCTACAGCGCTGTGGAGATCTTCAGCGCGCTGAAGGCTGACGGCGGCATTCAGACAGGCAGGCTGGTGATGTCCGTGATCGAGCTCATCATCGGCATTCTGATCATGGCCAATCCGTTCCAGACTGTCACGCTTCTCATCCGGGTTCTCGGAATCGGAATTATCTTCAGCGGCGTGACACAGATTATGAACAAGAACTGAGGCTGCGGCCTGTATGAATGAACTGGACGTATTAAAGAAAGTACAGAGGGGCGAGATGACGGCGGAAGAAGCCGTCATCCTGCTCAAGGAAAAACCATTTGAAGATCTTGGCTATGCCAAAGTTGACCTCCATCGTCATACCCGTCAGGGGGCGACGGAGGTTATTTACGGCGAGGGGAAAACGCCGGAGCAGATCCGCGGTATCGCCGGCACACTGAAGGAACACGGGCAGGGACACATCCTGGTGACAAGACTGGATGAGACGAAAGCCGCGGCACTTTCGGACGACGAAACATTTTCTTATTATAAAACGGCGCGTCTGGGCGTGTACGGCGGGCTCGATCCGTCCGATACCGTGCAGCCGGAAGGAACGATCGCCGTGGTGTGCGCCGGAACAAGTGATCTTCCGGTCGCAGAGGAGGCGGCTCTGACCGCACAGTTTTACGGAAACAAGGTGCTGCGGCTCTACGATGTGGGTGTGGCGGGACTTACGCGTCTGCTTTCTCATCTTGATGAGCTGGTGCGTGCTTCGGTTGTCATAACAGTGGCGGGCATGGAAGGCGCGCTCGCGAGTGTCGTCGGCGGGCTGGTGTCCTGTCCGGTCATTGCGGTTCCGACAAGCGTCGGATATGGCGCTTCGTTTCAGGGGCTTGCCGCGATGCTTTCCATGATGAATTCCTGTGCCTCCGGTGTCACGGTCGTCAATATCGACAATGGCTTCGGTGCAGCTTTTTCTGCCAACCGGATCAACCGGATGGGGATGAAGAATACGAAGAGCGACCGAAAGGAAGCTGCCTGTGGGCAGGACTTGCAGGAACAGGCCGCTGCGGATGTCTGTCTGTCGCAGGACCGCGACCGCATCGGAGAACTTTCGTGCAACGTGGACGACATGAGCGGCGAGGAGATCGCATTTGCCATGGAAAGGCTTCTGGCTGCCGGGGCGCGGGATGTGTTCACGACGCCGGCAGGCATGAAGAAGAGCAGACCGGGGACGGTTCTGACAGTCCTCTGCGCGCCTGGAAGGATGACGGAGTTTGAGAGGATGATATTTGCCCTGACGACGACGATCGGAATCCGGGAGTCGGTGAAGGAGCGGGCGGTGCTGCGCCGCAGAGAAATTTGCTGCGAAACAACGTCCGGCAGAGTGCGCGTGAAGATCAGCGAAGGGTACGGATGCCGGCGGATCAAGGCGGAGGCCGACGATCTGATGGCACTTGCTGAAAGCACCGGGAGGCCGGTCGGCGATATCCGGGACGAGGTGGAAAAACAGTATGGAAGAGTACCGGAAGGCGGCAAGGCAGAAGGCCAGGCAGGAGCTGACGGGACAGATCGTCAGGATGGGATATCCGGCTGAGTTTGCCGAGGTTCTGGCGGCGAATCTGCGGACGGAAAAGGCCATGGGGCGCATGTGCGGATATCTGAAGGCCGCGCATCCGCGGTCTGCGGAGGAGATTGCCGATGAGATGGTGGCCATCCTCTCGGACCGGGAGGCCTGGACGGCGAAGAAGGAAGCACAGTACTACAACGCCCGGTACAATTCATGGGTGCGCCGTGGTCTTGATGAGGACGAAGAAGGGGAGTAAATGATTTCAGTCGTCATTCCTGCATACAATGAGGAAGAAAATATCAGGCGGGCCGCGGACATCATAAGCGGAATCCTGGAGCGGGAGAAGATTCCGTATGAACTGCTTTTTGTAAATGACGGATCAAACGACAGGACCTGGGAACTGATCTGCAAAGAAGCCGCCAGGAATCCTGCCATTCACGGTCTGTGCTTTTCGAGAAATTTCGGCAAGGAGTCGGCGATTTTTGCAGGACTGCGGGAGTCGCGCGGCGACTGCACGGCGGTGATCGACTGTGATCTGCAGCACCCGCCGGAGAAGCTGGTTGAGATGTACCGGCTCTGGGAGCAGGGATATGAAATCATCGAAGGTGTGAAGAAGAGCCGCGGCGAGGAGTCGGGCGGCCACAGGGCGGCCGCGAAGGCTTTTTACCGCATCATCAGCCGGGCGACCGGCATCGATATGTCCAATGCCTCGGATTTCAAGCTGCTGGACCGCAAGGCTGTGACGGTACTTGTCAACATGCCGGAGAAGAATGCTTTTTTCCGCGCGCTTTCTTCCTGGATCGGTTTCAGGACAACCAGCGTGGAGTACGACGTGCAGGAACGGCAGGCCGGGACATCCAAGTGGTCAACCAGAAAGCTGATCAGCTATGCACTGACCAATATCACGTCTTTTACCACATTTCCCATGCAGGTTGTCACGGTGCTCGGCGTCATCATGCTGGCGGTCGCAATCATCCTGGGAATTACGGCGCTGGCTCAGAAGATCATGGGTGTCGCGCTGGGAGGCTTCACGACGGTGATTATCCTTTTGTGCTTCACGGGGAGCATCATCATGATCAGCCTTGGCATTATCGGATATTATCTTGCAAAGATTTATGAGGAGGTCAAGGGGAGACCTCGCTATATACTGACAGAAAAGATCTGATGCGCAGGTGATGCGCGAAAGGGGTGGCAGATGATCAAGGATGGAAAGATCTGGATCGGGTCCGCGGCGGACGGTACACAGGCGCTTCTGATTCCCGGGATGGCCAACCGGCACGGGCTGGTGGCCGGCGCGACGGGAACCGGAAAAACGGTGACACTCAAGGTGCTCGCCGAGTCATTTTCGCGTCTCGGCGTCCCGGTGTTCATGGCAGATGTGAAGGGCGATGTGACCGGAATCATGGAGCCGGGACAGGACAGCCCGAAGGTGGCAGAGAGACGGAAACTGTTCGGACTGGATGAGGCCGGTTTTGCGTTTTCCGGCTGTCCGGTGACGGTGTGGGACCTTTTCGGCAAGACGGGCATTCCGCTTCGCACGACGATCTCGGACATGGGGCCGATGCTTCTGTCAAGGATTCTGGGGCTGAATGATCTGCAGAGCGACATTCTCTCGATCGTGTTCCGAATTGCCGACACGAACCGTCTGCTTCTGATCGACACCAAAGACCTGAAATCCATGCTGAAGTACGTCGGCGATCACGCGAAGGAATTCGAGGCGGACTACGGAAGGATCTCTGCCGCCTCCATCGGAGCGATCACGCGGGCGGTGGTGGCGCTGGAGCTCGCCGGGGGAGATGTGTTCTTCGGTGAACCGGCACTCTCCATCACGGACTGGCTCACCAGAACGCCGGACGGACACGGCTGCATCAACCTGCTCGACAGCCGGACTCTCATCACAAACCCTACGCTCTATTCGACGTTTCTTCTCTGGCTTGTCAGCGAACTTTTCGAAAACCTGCCGGAAGTAGGAGACTGTGACCTGCCGAAGATGGTCTTTTTCTTCGACGAGGCGCATCTGCTGTTTTCGGACACGCCAAAGGCATTGCAGGATAAAATCGAGCAGGTGGTGAAGCTGATCCGCTCCAAAGGTGTCGGCATCTTTTTCTGCACGCAGAATCCGCGGGACATCCCGGACGGCGTTCTCTCGCAGCTTCAGACGCGGATCGAACACGGACTCAGGGCGTACACGCCGGCTGATCAGAAGAGCGTTCGTGCGGCAGCGGACTCTTTCCGCGTGAATCCGGCATTTGACACATATGAGACAATACTCGGACTGGGCACCGGCGAGGCAGTCGTTTCCCTGCCGGATGCAGACGGTGTTCCGGGCATGGCGCAGAAGGTGACCATACTGCCGCCGCAGTGCTCCATGAGCGCCGCGCCGGAAAGCGACATTGACAAATGCGTCAAAGGAAGCCTTCTCTACGGCAAATATGCCCAGAGTGTCGACCCAGATTCGGCGTACGAAGAGCTGGCGCGGCAGTCGGAGCAGGAGAAGCAGAAAGCAGAGGAGCAGGCAGCCGCGGCGGCAGACGAAAAGGCACAGAAAGCTGCAGCGGCAGCTGAGGAAAAGGCCCGGAAAGCAGCGGCAGCAGCCGAGGCAAAGGCACAGGAAAAACAGGCAGCTGCGGAAGAAAAAGCCAGACAGAAGGCAGAAGCGGCAGCCGAAAAAAAGAGACAGCAGACAATCAGGCAGGTGGGCAGTACATTGGCCGGAACAGTCGGCCGGGAAGTCGGCAAAAACCTCGGGAAAAATTTCGGGTCATTCGGAAAGACACTTGGCGGCAATGTCGGAGCCAGCATCGGGCGCGGTCTGCTGAACACACTGCTGAAACGGTGATGAAAGGACCATGGTAAAAACAACTGTAATCGGAATGGTGGCTCACGTCGATGCCGGCAAGACAACTCTTTCGGAGGCGCTCCTGTACACGACGGGCATGATCCGCAAGGCCGGCCGCGTGGACCACGGCGACGCGCATCTGGACCAGGATGTCACGGAGCGGCAGCGGGGCATCACAATTTTCGCGAAGAGCGCCCGCATCTGCACGCCGGAACTTGACGCTGTACTTCTGGACACGCCGGGACATGTGGATTTTTCCGGCGAGACGGAGCGAGCACTGGCTGCTATCGATGAGGCTGTTCTGGTCATCAGCGCGGCGGACGGCATTCAGGCCCACACGCGGACGATCTGGCGGCTGCTTGCGGGCTACCGCATTCCGACTTTTATATTTATCAACAAAACGGATCTTCCGAACGCGGATTTTGAGCGCGTATACAAGCAGATCCGCTCGGAATTGTCCAGGGACTGCATTGACATGAGAGGCGTCAGTGCCGGAGCGGACGGTGAGCTTTCAGGAATTTCTGCGCAGGCGGCCGAAGAGCTGTCTCTTACGGACGAGAGTCTGCTTGATTCATATCTGGAATCCGGGAAGATTTCGGCGGATGCGGTGGCGGAAGTGGCCGCGCGCCGGCATTTCTTCCCGGTTTTTGCCGGGTCGGCGCTCCACATGGAAGGCGTAGATGAGCTGGTGCGCGGGCTGGAGATCTTCACGCAGCCGCGGAAGTATCCGGAATCGTTCGGAGCCTGTGCGGTGAAGATCGGGCGCGATGCGTCCGGGCACAGACTGACATTCCTGAAGGTGACCGGCGGCGTGCTGAAGGCGCGGCAGACGGTAGAATATGAGACGGAAAACGGACAAGAGATCCGGGAAAAGATCGATCAGATCCGAAGGTATTCGGGCGAGAGTTTTGACCAGCTTGCGGAAGCTCCTGCCGGGAGTTACGTGGCTGTCACGGGGCTCTCTGCCCTTTCTGCCGGACAGGGACTCGGCAGCAGCCCCGGCGTCCGCCCGCCTGAGCTTTCGCCGGTGATGAGTTTCGGTGTGCTGCCGCCGGAAGGAGAGGATCCGTTTGTCCTGTATCAGAAATTAAAGGAAATCGAGGAAGAAGATCCGCTTCTGGGATTCACCTGGAATGAGCGCACGAAAGAAATCCAGGTCCGGCTGATGGGGCACGTTCAGGCTGAGGTTCTGAAGACGAAGGTCATGGAGCGCTTCGGCGAAGACATTTCCTTCGGACCGGGCAAAGTCGTATACCGGGAGACGGTGGAAGAGCCGGTCGAAGGCATCGGCCACTTCGAGCCTCTGCGCCACTACGCGGAGGTTCACGTGCTTCTCTCCCCGGCGCCGTGCGGCAGCGGCGTCACGGTGGACAGCGTTTGTCCGGTCGATGTCCTGCCGATGCGCTGGCAGAAGATGATTCTGGGCAGTCTGCGGCAGAAATGTGCGCCTGGCCGCGGATTTCACGGCGTACTTACCGGCGCTCTGCTCACGGATGTGCGGATCACGCTGCTCACCGGGCGTGCGAGTGTAAAGCACACCAGCGGCGGCGATTTCCGCGAAGCGGCCTGCCGGGCTGTCAGACAGGGACTCATGAGTACCCGCTGCACTCTGCTGGAACCATATGAGGCCTTTACGGCCGAGTTCCCTCAGCAGTTCATCGGCCGCGTCATGACAGACCTCGATGCGATGGGAATCCACACGGATGCGCCGCAGATCAAAATGGGCGGCGAAGGCGCCCTGGCGGTTCTTACAGGACGGGCACCTGCTTCAATTCTTGACGGATACGCGCAGCAGCTTCGGGCCGTGACAAAAGGCCGCGGAGAGATCCGCCTGGAATATGACGGCTATGACATCTGTCATAATCCGGATGAGGTTATTGCTGCGGCCGGGTATGATCCGGAAGCGGATCTGCGCCAGCCGGCCGGATCGGTCTTCTGTGCGAATGGTGCGGGGTATCCGGTTCCGTGGAATGAAGTGCCGTATTACATGCACGTCGAACCGGCCTTTCATCCAGAAGGAGAAGAAAATACAGAAGAAACGCAGAACGCGGCTCTTTCTGCTGATACGAAAAGCGCGGCGCCGCAGGCAAGACCTCTTTCTGATAAAGAGCGGCGGGCGAGAGAGCAAATGGCGGCCGAGAAGGAAGAGGCCGATCTCAACGAGATCATGGCAGAGATGAACAGGCGCGAGCACGGCCGCGGCGGTGTAAGAGGCTGGAGTCACACGACAGTGCGCTCGTACGGGAAAACGGGACATTCCGGACGTACTGAAGAACATCCGAAGCTGTATCTGATCGACGGGTACAATCTTCTTTATAAAACAGAGGAACTGTCTGAACTCAGGGAGGTAAATCTGAATGCAGCAGCTGAAAAACTCTGCGGCATGCTCTCTGACTGGCAGGGGTGGCTCGGGTGCCGGATGGTCGTGGTGTTTGACGCGTACAAGAAAAAAGAAAGCCAGGGAAGTGTCGACCGGGACGGGGAACTCGAGATCATCTACACCAGAAGCGATGAGCCGGCCGACGCATTTATCGAGAAGTATGTCCACGATGCCGCCGGCCGGTACCGGATCACAGTCGTGACAGATGACAATCTTGTGAGACTCACCTGCCTGAAGTTCGGTGCGGTCCCGCAGACAGACGACAGCTTTCTTGAAGAGATGAACAGACGGAGCTTCTGATCCCTCGAACAGTGGTTTTTACAGAAGGCGTGTATTGATAAAAGAACGTCAAAGTTCAGGAAAAAGGTGTATAACATAACGTGGAAAGTGAGGGAGTATGAGATGAAGCTTGAAACACTTCAGAAGGACATGATTGCGGCCATGAAGGCGCATGACAAGGAACGCAAAATGGCGATTTCTTCTCTTGTGTCGGCTGTCAAGAAGGCAGGAATCGACGCGGGGGAAAGAGACAGCATTCCGGAAGAACTTGTCGACAAGGCAATCCTGAAGGAGCTGAATGCGGTTAAGGAAGAAATTGACACCTGCCCGGCGTCCAGAACGGATCTGAAGGAACAGTATGAGTTCCGTTACAAGGTGATTGAAGAATATGCGCCGAAGATGATGAGCGAGGATGAGATCCGCGAAGTGCTGACGACACAGTATGCCGATCTGATCGCTTCAAAGAACAAGGGACTGATCATGAAGACGCTCATGCCGGCATTCAAAGGAAAAGCGGAAGGCAAGACCATCAGCAAGGTTGTGGCACAGCTTCTGAAATAAAGGAAATGCAATAACCGGAGCGTGCAGCTTCGGGAAAGAGAGGGAAAGGGAAAGATGCCGGTAACAGTATTTTTAATTTTGTTTCCGCTCATCTGGGCGTTCGTGATCTTCGCGATCCGTGACAACAAGGTGCGTGGAATTGCTGCCTACATCGGTTCAGGAATCATCATTGCCGCCGTCGGCGTGCTTTTTGCCCAGTGGCTGATCAATGGCCGGGTTCCGATCAAAATGTTCTTCGATACAGAGGTGGCGGATCATTTCATTCTGGCAGGAGAGATCGTCCTGATGCTTGTAGTCACATATCTGTGCTTCAAGTATCACAAGTACTGGATCAGCATTCTGTCGATCGTGCCGACACTTATGCTGGCGTATTTTGAACTGAAAGGTCCGGAACTTCACAGAATTCCGCACATCTACATCGATCATCTGTCAATGCTGATGTGCCTGATTGTCGGAATCATCGGCGGCATGATCATTGTCTATGCCGTCGGTTACATGGATGGATATGCACATCATCATCCGGAATTCCAGGACCGCCGCAATTATTTTCTCGGCCTTCTGTTCTTCTTTCTCAGCGCGATGTTCGGATTTGTCATGTCGGAATCGCTGCTGTGGATTGATCTCTTCTGGGAGACGACCAGTGTATGCTCCTTCCTGCTGATCGGCTATACCAGAGCAGATGAGGCAGTTCACAATTCATTCCGCGCTCTGTGGATGAACCTGGCCGGCGGTGTTGCACTGGCAGTCGGCATTATTTATTTCGGCTGGAACTCGCACACCGTTGCGTTCCACGATCTCATCAATCTTTCGACGCAGATGCACATGGCTTACTGCGTGCTTCCGATCGCGCTGATCGCATTTGCCGCGCTGACCAAGGCAGCTCAGTATCCGTTCTCCACATGGCTCATCGGAGCCATGGTTGCCCCGACGCCGTCGAGTGCCCTGCTTCACTCGGCAACGATGGTCAAGGCCGGCATCTATGTACTCCTGCGCCTGGCTCCGGCCATGGCCGGAACGCTGACCGGTTCCATGATCACATTCATCGGAGGCTTCACTTTCTTCGTCGCCTCGATCATCGCGATCGGACAGAGCGACGGCAAGAGAGTGCTGGCGTTCTCTACCATCAGCAACCTCGGACTTATGGTTGCCTGCGCCGGTGTCGGTGCGCCTGAAACCGTCTGGGCCGGTGTGCTTCTGATGATCTTCCATGCGGTTTCCAAGTCTCTGCTCTTCCAGGATGTCGGTGCCACGGAAAATGCCATCGGCAGCCGGGATATCGAGGATATGCACGGACTTCTGTACCGTCTTCCCAGACTGGCCACTTTCATGTTCATCGGAATCGCGGGAATGTTCCTGGCGCCGTTTGGTATGCTGATTTCCAAGTGGTCGGCACTGCGGGCGGCAGTCGATGAGTCCAACATCATTCTGGTTCTCTTCATCGTCTTCGGTTCTGCCACGACATCCTTCTACTGGACCAAGTGGATGGGCAAGCTGATTTCCAGAAGCCATGAGACCGGTGACAGACTGAAGGACATCACAAAGAAAAATGAGGTGGTATCCCTCACGGTTCATGCCGTGCTGATGATTCTGCTGTGCATCCTGGTTCCGTTCATTTCCAAGGTATATGTGGATCCGCTGCTGATCGAGATGTTCGGCAAATATGAAGACGTGCTTCCGATGGGCGTTCTGTACACCATGATCGTTGTCATCGCATTTGTCTTCCTCGTGCCGATTTTCAGCTACTTCATCGGACGCAAGATGCGCGCGAACGTGAAGCTCACCTATATGAGCGGTATCAATACCGGTGACAACACGATGTTTGTTGATTCGTTCGGCGAACCGAAACGGCTGTGGCTGTCCAACTACTATTTCCGTTCCTTCATTCATCCGCATCAGCTGCGTATCTTCAGCCAGATTCTGACGACTGCGGTACTTCTGGTGATGATGAGCATGATTATAGGAGGCGCACTCTGATGGACCATACAATTTATTATGTGATCGGAGCGATTCTCTACATTGTGGGAGCTCCGTTTCTGGGCTGCCTGATGGACGGAGCCGAGAGAAAGCTTTCGGCGAGAATGCAGGGACGTATCGGTCCGCCGATCCTGCAGCCGTGGTATGATTTTGTAAAACTTCTGAACAAGCAGGTTGTCACGGTAGACCGGGCGCAGTTCTTCATTCTGCTGTCCTATCTTGTACTGATGATCATGTCCGGTGCCATGTTCTTCTCGGGCAATGATCTTCTGATGACATTCTTTGTGCTGTCCACAACCGGTACCTTCCTGTACTTTGCGGCTATCGTTCCGTCGAGCCCGTATTCTTCGATGGCAGCAAGCCGTGAACTGATTCAGGAAGTCTGCTATGAGCCGGCCGTACTTCTGCTTTCCGTGGGATTCTATCTTGCGACGGGAACATTTAACGCCAGAGCGGTGTTCAGCCAGCATACAAGCCTGATTCTGTTCATGCCGGGCTTCCTCGCATCCTATCTTTTTGCGATGATCATCAAGCTCAGACTTTCTCCGTTTGATGTATCCACATCGCACCATGCGCATCAGGAGCTTGTTCAGGGCGTCACGACCGAGATGGGTGCCAGAAATCTGGCGATCTTCAAGATGGCCGAGTGGTATGAGATGGTATTCCTCTACGGCGTTGTGATGGTATTCATTCTGAACAGTTCGCCGCTGAGTATCCTGGCTGCGGTTCTGGTCGATCTGGCCATGTTCTTCTGCTTTGTGCTGATTGACAACACAAATGCCCGTGTGAAATGGGAGAACATGCTGGGAATGAGCTGGACTGTCACGGGGCTGTGCTCCGGTGTGAATCTGCTGATTCTGATGATGATCCGCTGATGGAAATCGAGGTAACGATAACAGATGGGAAAAGTAAAAAAATCGCCGTGGCTGCTGCATTATGACGGCTCCAGCTGCAACGGCTGTGATATTGAAGTACTTGCTACACTGACGCCGGTATATGACGCGGAGCGGTTCGGTGTTGTCAACACGGGGGATCCGCTGCAGGCGGATATTCTGATGATAACGGGCGGAATCAACCAGCAGAACGCCCCGGTCGTGAAGCAGCTCTATGATCAGATGCCCAGACCGAAGGTCGTTGTGGCAGTCGGAACCTGTGCCTGCTCGGGCGGTGTATTCCGGGAATGCTACAATATGCTGGGCGGCGCGGACTCCACGGTTCCGGTGGACATCTACGTCCCGGGCTGCGCGGCACGCCCGGAATCCATCATGGATGGTATTCTGAAGGCTGTGGCGCTCTTCCAGAAACGTTCGGATGAGCATGACCAGTACGAAAAAGAGCACAAGGGCGAAGCCAGACCGGTTGATCCGAGCATCAACACGGCTCACGACAAGGCCAAGCTGAAAGAGATGGAGGGGACGGCAGATGCCTGAGGAAACAAATGATAAGAATACGATCAGGCCGGTCGGCGAGAATGTGATTGTGCCGATCAAAGCCGAGGAGCTGGTCGGAAAAGCCATTGAGATGAAAAAGGACGGTCTCCGCCTTTCCCAGGCGCATTGTTCCTGGGTGAACAATCAGTATGAGGTGAGCTATTCATTTGCCAACGATGAGACGCTCGCTTACACCACACTGCGCATCTGCGTGGGACGCACAGCTGAGCTTTCCAGCATTTCGGAAATTTATCCGTATGCTGCCTTCTATGAAAACGAGATGGAGGAGCTTTTCGGACTGAAAATCCGGTTCAAGGACCTGGACTATCACAACAAGCTCTACCGGATAAAGGTGAAGGCTCCGTTTCTCCCGGAAGATCAGCGCGATGTTTCAACTGATACGGCGCAGGAGAAGACCGGAGCGGCAGATGCACCGGCAGGACAGAAGGAGGATGCGAACTGATGGGAAAGAGAAGTGTAATTCCGTTCGGACCGCAGCATCCGGTGCTGCCTGAACCGATTCATCTGGATCTTGTGGTTGAGGATGAGAGAGTTGTTGAAGCGATCCCAAACATCGGCTTCATTCACAGAGGACTTGAGGGACTTGCCCCGGACCGGGATTTTCAGAAATATCTGTATGTCGTCGAGCGTACCTGCGGTATCTGTTCTTTCGGCCACGGACTGGGCTATGTGGAGTCGATTGAAGGCATCATGAACGTGGAGGTTCCGGAAAAAGCCAGATACCTTCGCGTGATCTGGGCAGAAATGGCCCGGATGACGAGCCATCTGATGTGGCTTGGTTTTACAGCTGACGCTTTCGGCTTCGAGTCTCTGTTCTATCAGGCGTGGAGAATCCGCGAGAGAGTTCTGGATCTGATGGAAATGACAACAGGCGGCCGCTTGATTTATTCGGTCCTGAAGGTCGGCGGAGTGCTGCGGGATATCTCTCCTGAGATGCAGAAGAAAATTCTGGACGACCTGAATGAGATCGAAAAAGAAACGCGCGACATGACGAAGACATTTCTGGACGATTATTCTGTTCAGACACGTCTGAAGGGTGTAGGCGTCCTGACAAAGCAGCAGGCGCATGATGTCGGGGCCTGCGGACCGATGGCAAGAGCCAGCGGCATCGCCTGCGATATGCGCATGCGCGGATATGAGGCGTACGCGGATCTGGGATTTGAACCGGTTGTCTCGCAGGACGGCGACAGCTACGCCAGATGCGAAGTCCGCATAAATGAGATCTTTGCGTCCATTGAGCTCGTGCGCAGAGCTTTCGCTAAGATGCCGAAGGAAGGCGATCTGGCGACTGCTTTCAAGGGCAATCCTAACGGCGAGTATTTTGCGAGAATCGAACAGCCGCGCGGTGAGGCCATCTTCTATTCGGAAGGCCACGGCAAGCCGACGCTTGACCGCTTCCGTCTGCGCACACCGACATTTGCCAATCTTCAGGCACTGTGCGAGACGCTCAAGGGGGCGGAATACGCAGATGTTCCGATTCTGATACTTACGATTGATCCGTGCATCTCCTGCACAGAGCGGTAAAGGAGGGGATACAAGTGAGCAGAGTCATGAAATTTGCACCGGTCATTCTGAAGAATCTCTTCTCAAAACCGGTGACCCGTCGGTATCCGGACGTTCCGATCAAGTATCCGGAAGGCGACCGCGGTCATGTAGAGATCCAGATTGACAAATGTATATCCTGCGGCATGTGCGTGAGAAGCTGCCCGACCGGGACACTTTCGGTCGACCGCATGAAGGGAACCTGGACCATCGACCGCTTTGACTGCGTTCAGTGCGGCTACTGTGTCCTGAAATGCCCGGTGAAGTGCCTGAGTATCGTTCCGGGATATCAGGAGCCGGAGCGCGAGAAGGCATCCCAGACGTATCAGAAGTCGCCGGAAGTTCTCAAGGCAGAGGCAGAAAAGCGAGCCAAACAGGCGGCGCTTGCCAAGGAGATGGCCGCCAAGAAAGCGGCAGCTCTGAAAGCCAAGAAGGAAGCAGAAGCGGCGGCAGCTGCCGGAAAAGCAGCGGAATCGGCACCGGCTGCGGCAAAGAACTGAAATCAGAAATCCGAATTGTCAGAAAGACTGCTGCCTGACCGGACAGTGGTCTTTCTTTTCGTTTACAGAAAGTGGTGTTAAAATTATGTGTGTGGCACTTCCGGGAAGAGTTGTTTCCGTCGACGGAGAGTATGCACAGGTTGATTTTGAAGGCAATGAAGTCAGGGCACTGGCAGGGCTTGTGAAGGTAAAGCCCGGCGACAGAGTGCTGGTTCACGCCGGATGCATCCTGCAGAAACTCGCCGCGGATGAAGCGGACAGTATGGAAGAAATCTTCCGGGAAATCGGAGAAGAATTTGCATGATGACACTTGACGACGTCAAAGCCTGGCTGAAAAATTACGACGGGCCTTCGATGCGGATCATGGAGGTCTGCGGAAGTCATACCGGGGCAATTTCCAAAAACGGAATCCCCGGGATGCTCTCAGAAAAGATCAGTCTGCTCTCAGGACCGGGATGTCCGGTGTGCGTCACGCCATCTGCTTATATTGACCGGCTGATTGAGCTGGCTATGCGGCCGGATACATGCGTCGTGACATTTGGCGATCTAATCCGCGTTCCCGGGTCTTCAAAAAGCCTTGCCCTTGCAAAAGGAGAAGGCGCAAGAGTGAAGATGGTGTATTCTCCGCTGGACATCATACCTCTGGCTAAGAAAGATCCGGATACGATCTGGTGTTTTGCGGCAGTCGGCTTTGAGACGACAACGCCGGTCTACGCGGCGCTCATGGATGAGCTGATCCGGGATGACATCCGAAATGTGCGGCTTCTCACAGCGCTCAAGACCATGCCGGAGGTTATTGACTGGCTCATGAGTTCCGGAGCAGATGTACAGGGATTTATTGCCCCGGGGCATGTTTCTGTTGTCACAGGAGCGGACATCTGGAAACCGCTGGCGCAGAAGTATTCCATACCATTTGGCGTGGCGGGATTTGAGGGGCCGGAACTTCTGGCGGCGATCGCCGGAATTGTGATGAATTACGGCAGAGGTGTCGTAAAAAATTACTATCCCCGCGTTGTGACGCCGGAAGGAAACCGGACAGCTCAAAAAGAGATTGACCGGTACTTTGAGAAAGCGGACGTGGTCTGGAGAGGAATGGGGAAAATCCCTGGCTCCGGCAGAGTACTGCGCCCGGAGTATTCTTTCTTTGATGCCGGGAGCAGGGGACTGGATGAGGACCACAAAAAGAACAAAGCCTGTCACTGCGATGAAGTCCTGACCGGACGAATCACACCAAGACAGTGCCCGCTGTTCGGAAAGGCCTGCACACCGGTAAATCCGCAGGGAGCCTGCATGGTGTCCACAGAAGGCGCCTGCCTTTCCTGGCTGGCCGGAGGAAGAGAATAGACTCACTTCAGGAGTGTTTCGGAAATGGCTGAGAAAATTACAATGGCTCATGGAAGCGGCGGAAGGTCTACCGATGAGCTGATTGATACGATATTTGCGAAAGAATTTGACAATCCGGTGCTCGATGCGATGGAAGATTCGGCGGTCGTTCCGGTCACGGGAAAGATCGCACTGACGACAGACAGCTTTGTCGTTACACCGCTGAAATTCCGCGGCGGAGACATCGGAAGACTCTGCGTGTGCGGCACGGTCAATGATCTTTTGATGCGGGGAGCCCGCCCGGCGTGGCTTACCTGCGGATTTATTCTGGAGGAGGGACTGGATATCGGCCTTCTGAAGGAACTGACTGCTTCCATGGCGGCTGCTGCAAAAGAGGCCGGAGTCAGGATCGCGGCAGGGGACACCAAGGTTGTGGAAGGACACGGCGGAATGTACATCAACACGGCAGGAGTCGGAATCTTCCCGAAAGAAACCAGCGCGGCAGCCAGCGGAATATGCGCGTCAGCTGCCCGTGCGTCCGATGCAATCCTTGTGTCCGGAACGATGGGCGATCATCATGCCGCCATTCTCTCGGAGCGCATGGCGATTGAGACAGACATTGAAAGCGACAATGCGCCGCTTGTCGATATGGTCGGAAATCTGCTCGCGTCCGGACTTCACATCCACACGATGCGGGATGTGACCCGCGGCGGTCTGGGAACGGTGCTGAAAGAGCTCGCGGCGGCGTCTGGTAAGACATTTACCATTCGGGAGTCTGCGATTCCGGTAAACCCGAAGGTGAGAAGCTTTGCAGGGCTGCTGGGACTTGATCCCGTCTACATGGGCAACGAAGGAAAGATGGTTGTGATCCTGCCGGAAGAGGAGGCGCAACAGGCACTTGAAATAATGCGGAAATCCAGGTACGGCAGTCAGGCGGCCATTATCGGGCGCGTGACGGAAGAGAAACCAGGAGAACTGCTGATGGAAACGGATATCGGAGGACTGCGCAGACTGGATGTGCTGCAGGGCGAAGGACTTCCGAGGATCTGCTGAAAGTACCGGATACAGGTCAGCACACGGAAACAGGAGAGAGACAATGGAAAAGAGAGACCGGACGTGGGCTGTCAAGCAGGCAGTGGCTCTCGTGAGGCGGATGACGACCGATGAGGCCATTGGACAGCTGATGTATAATTCCCCGGCAATTCCCAGACTGCATGTGCCGGAATACAACTGGTGGAACGAAGGACTGCACGGCGTTGCGCGCAGCGGCTGTGCGACGATGTTTCCGCAGGCGATCGGCATGGCCGCATCGTTTGATGAGGATCTGATGGAGAAGACGGGCGCCGTGATCGGCCGCGAGGGCCGGGCGATGTACAATGCCTACCGCGCCCACGGTGACAGAGGAATCTACAAAGGACTGACTTTCTGGAGCCCGAACGTCAATATCTTCCGCGATCCGAGATGGGGACGCGGGCAGGAGACATACGGAGAGGATCCGGTTCTTTCCGGGAGGCTCGGAGCGGCATTTGTAAAGGGACTGCAGGGCAGCGGCAAGTATCTTCAGGCTGCAGCCTGCGCCAAGCATTTTGCTGTTCATTCGGGTCCTGAGAAGCTGAGGCACGAATTCAATGCCACAGCTTCAAAGAAGGATATGGCGGAGACGTATCTGCCTGCCTTCAAGGCGCTGGCTGACGCTGATGTAGAAGGTTTCATGGGCGCTTACAACCGCGTGAACGGCGAGCCGGCGTGTGCATCCCGCACTCTGATGCGGATTCTGCGGACTGACTGGCGCTTTGAGGGGTATTTCACCTCGGACTGCTGGGCAATCAGGGATTTCTATGAGTCGCACAGAGTCACGAAGACACCGGAACAGGCAGCGGCCATGGCCGTCAAGGCCGGGTGCGATCTGAACTGTGGCTGTACGTATCTTTCTCTGAGAGAGGCGTACCGGAAGCATCTGGTGACAGATGAGGAAATCCGCCGGGCAGCGGTTCATCTGTTCACGACGCGCTTTCTTCTGGGAATGTTCGAGCACACGCCGTATGATGATGTGCCGGTTTCGGAAATCGAGTCTTCCCGCAATATTGCCACGTCGCGCAAAATGGCGGAAGAATCCATCGTACTTCTCAAGAACAACGGAATTCTGCCGCTGTCCCGCGTGAAGACAATGAAAATTGCAGTTGTCGGTCCGAATGCCGACAGCCGGGAAGCGCTCGCCGGGAATTATCACGGAACGTCTTCGGAATATGTGACCGCGCTGCAGGGAATCCGGGAAGCAGCCAGTCCTGCAGCAAGGATTTACTATGCACTTGGCTCACATCTCTACAAGGACAGCGTGGAAAGCTGTGCCGCTCCGGATGACAAGATCGTAGAAGCCGTGATCCGGGCTGAACAGTCACAGGTCGTAATTGTGTGCACGGGGCTTGATGAGACGGTCGAGGGTGAGCAGAAAGATGTCGGAAATGACAGCTATCTGGCTGGCGGAGTGTCTGATGACGGCGACCGGGTGAGCCTCGGGCTCCCGAAGTCTCAGCAGAGACTTCTGCGGGCACTGATGGAAGTCGGCAGACCCATTATTATTCTGAACTTTTCCGGAAGCCCCATGGATTTTTCGGAATTTGAACCGGGAGTGGCGGCTATTCTGCAGTGCTGGTATCCGGGCGCTCAGGGCGGACGGGCTATCGGCGATATTCTTTTTGGAAAGGTATCTCCGGGCGGAAAGCTTCCGGTCACCTTCCCGAAGAGTCTGGATGATCTGCCGCCGTTTGAAGACTATTCGATGAAGGGCAGGACCTACCGCTACATGGAAAAGGAGCCGGCGTACCCGTTCGGCTACGGACTTACATACGGAGACATCGAACTCAAAGGTCTTCGGTTTGTGGAAGATGACAGAGAAAAGCAGGCGTATATCCTGTCCGCTTTTGCGATGAACCGGGGAGGAGAGACGGATGATGTACTTCAGGTATATGTGAAGCCTGACAGCCCTCTGGCGCCGCCCAACCCTTCACTGGTTGACTTCTCGAGATTTCATCTCAGACGGAACGAGAGCATGGATATCCGTCTTGTCATTCCGTATGAGATGTTCCAGGTTGTCAATGAAGAAGGCAAACGAGTTTACGACGGGTCACAGGCCGAAATTTTCGTCGGACTGCAGGCTCCGGACAGCCGCAGTGCCCGTCTGACCGGAAGAAACGATCTTGAAATTGTCGTAAAACTGCCGGGGCAGAAGTAAAGAAAGTACAGATTTCAGTCAGGTCTTTTCCGCCGCAGAAGCAGCAGAAGAACTGCGGCCGGCATGGCTGAAAGAAACAGAACAGGTTTGATACCCGGACCGCCGGCATGCAGTGTCAGCGCCTCCGGGTTTTCTATTTTTTCCGGAGAATCTTCCGAAAGAGTGCCGTTCTGAATCCGGATGGTGAAGGGAGAAGTGAGCAGACTGGAACCTTCCGGCACTTCCGCCTCCTGTATCTGATAGGTTCCGTCGGCAAGTCCTGTGAATGTGAAATGGCCGCTGCTGTCGGATACGGCTGTGTATTCACTGCCGTCATCCGCACTGTCCCGGTGAAGAAGGTACGCTGTACCGTCTGCATGCAGAAGCCGGAAGACGGCACCGGCAACAGGCGTGCCGCTGCCATTTGTCTTGGCAAATGCGGCCGAGCCGGTGTAGACAGAAGTTTCGTCTGTGAGAGTGCGGATAAATCCGGGCGTGGCGGTTGTGTACGTGACGTGATTGACAAGAGAAGTCTGTGCCGGTGCACTTTCCCGGATTTCGGCATAGTATGTGAGCGTGAGTTTTCGGCCGGAATATTCGGCAAGCGCCTCCTCTGAAAAAGAAACGGACAGACGATCCTGATTTTCAGAAGTTTCAGTGACGGTGTAAAGGGAAGAATCCAGCGCGGCTCCGCCTTCCGCAAGTGTGGCGGAACCGGAAACCAGGCGGACACCGGCGGGAAGCGTGTCATCAATGGAAGCACTTTGGCACGGCCAGGAAGGATCGCCGGGAATGGTGATTTCGACAGAATACAGATACGTCTCATCCATGGAGTGACTCGGATGATCGGTGGATTTTTCAAGAGAAGGCTGCGTAATGTGGATCTGCTCTTCAGGACTGGTTTCGGATGCCGCCTGCTGTCCGTTTAAAGACAGTGTCTGCCGCAGCTGCCAGGTGCTGTTTTTTCCCAGAGCGGCCAGCTCCTGTGCAGTGAGCGGAAAGTTCATCACACCGCTGCCGTCCGTTTCGGGAAAACGGTACTCTGTGTCCCAGGTCTTTGCGGTCACTTCCGGATGGTTTGTGTCAAAAAGCTCAGTGTGCACCTGATATGTCTCCTGAGCGGAGGCACCTTTCCAGGTGACAGTGTCCTGCAGAAAAATGGAATTACCGGAATCTTCGGCTTCATCACCGGAGATTTCTTTTCCGATACTCCCTGTATCCGTACTGTACCAGGAAGCAGAGGTGCTGTACGCCGCAAGTGCGGCAGGCGCGTCAGAAAACGAGAACGGGTCTGATGAGAAGACGACCGGAGCGGTGAAGCCGTCACCGGATGAGGATATCGTTTTCACATCCGGATCTGTTTCATAACCTGCGGGTGCCTGAATTTCCCGTGCGGTAAGAGTTCCGGCCGGGATCCTGCATCCGGAAGCATCGGCCGGATAAAGAGGAGAACTGACACGGTCCGGATCCAGATCAGAAAATCCCGCTGTGCCGTCAGAACCGGTTTTCAGGTACCAGGTCCGCGCCGTGGCAGCGCTGCCGTCAGAATCGGTGACGGAAGCGCTTTCCGGCTGGTAGGAGACGGAAAACACAGCACCTGCGAGCGGATTTCCGGCGGAGGACGTCTTTATGATCTGCAGGGAAAAAGGTGTTACAGACGGCTTGGGTTTCTCAATCGTCAGATGAAGGGTGACGGCGTTCAGAACGGTTTTCGGGCGGTGGGCCGTGACAACCTGACCGCCGCCGCTGAAATACACGGCTGAATCGTCAGATGCCGGCAGGAGATGGCGAAGCGTCACGGTTGTGCTGACATCAGATGCCTTCTCAAGAGGAATGGAAGCCCGCAGCATTCCGTCAGACGGATTGTAAGACAGACTCACCTCGGACTTCGGACAGGAGATCTGAAGAAGATCCGGATCCATGTTTTTTCCGATATAGATTTCTGTGGTATAGCTGGAAGCCTGCTGCAGCTCCAAAGATGATCCGTCGAGGACTGCGGCGTGCGATGCGTAGGAGGCGGCACTCATCACTTTTTTCGCGGTATCACGGTATGTGTCCAGCAGAATTCCGTCGGTGTCGTAGCTGCCGGTTTCCTGGCTGAGAAGCTTTGCATTTTCCAGTGACTGACCGGAAAGCAGCGGAAAATCCGCGGCGTCAGTTTCTTCCCCGGAGGCCTGGCTGCGGCTGCTCCCGATCGGTGTATATCCATTTTCGTCTGATCCGGCTATGTTCCAGATCAGCTGCTGGACACCGAGCCAGGAGAGGTATGTGTCCTTTGGAATAGTGCCGGCGTTGTCCGCGCTGTAGTCGGGGATGGTAAGATCCGGCGAAAAAGCAAGTGCAAGTGTAATGGCGCGCTGCTGCTGATTCGTCAGACTGTCAAAGGATGTCCCCGGCGTCTTGCTGGCACTTCCGTCCAGCAGGACGTCAAACTGCACGCAGTATGCCGGAATCGCCGGATTGAATCCGTCACCGCTTCCGATGTAGTGCGCATAGAGGTCTTCGAACGGGCCGTACTTTGTGTCCGGCGCAAACATCACACCCATACCGGCGGAAAGCTGCGCCGCAGTCGTCCCGTACGGACCGTAAGGATATGGACCGTCGGTGGGGCCGAGTTCGTCCGGATAACCGCTGACCAGAGTGACAGGATCCTTGAAATCCGAGGCAGTGCGTTCGGCGGCCTGCACATGCGAGACCTGAAGACAGGGCAGGAGCATGGCAGCGGAAAGAAAAGCCGCCACAAGGGCGTGCCCGCGGGCAGAAAAAGTGCGCATAAAAAACCTCCTTGTGGAAAAAAGAAAATGGAAAAGATGAAAAATGCGCCGGAACCGGCTGAATCTGGAATAAATTTTTAGAAAAATATCTACACTCACTATATAACAACGGCAAGCTGATTTCAAGAATAAAAGCACGTTTTCCCGGCGCGGATTATGGTATGATAGGTTTGTTTGAATTCTTGACCTCGGAGGAAATGAAAATGAATATTGTATGTCTGGATCTGGAAGGCGTGCTTGTGCCGGAGATATGGATCGCATTTGCAGATGCAGTGGGAATTCCGGAACTTCGCAGGACCACCAGAGATGAACCGGATTATGAGAAACTGATGCGCTGGAGACTCGGCATTCTGAAGGAGCACGGCCTGGGGCTTGCCCAGATCCGGGAAGCGGCGGATAAAATTGTGCCTTTCGAGGGTGCCAGAGAATTCCTGGACAGTCTCCGGGAAGAGACACAGGTCATTATTGTCAGCGATACGTACAAGGAGTTTGCCGCGCCGATCATGAAGAAACTCGGACGTCCGACGCTGTTCTGCCATGAGCTGAAAGTGGACGGAGACGGAATGATTTCTGATTTCTGCCTGCGGCCGCACAGCACGAAACTTGAGACGGTAAAGGCGCTTCAGTCCATTGGCTTTGACACGATCGCAAGCGGTGACAGCTATAACGATCTTGGAATGATTCAGGCATCCAAGGCTGGCTTCCTGTTCCGCACCACCGACAAAATCCGGGCGGACTATCCGGATATCCCGGCATTCACGGAATACGGCGAGCTTCTTGATGCCATCCGGGCTGCTCTGTAAGGGAGTATGGTGTTGCCAATCCGGTATGAAATTTGTAAAATAAATATAAACGGCGGAGGGGTCCGCCGCAAAAGCTATTCCAAAAAGGAGAGGGAATATGTTTGAGAAGGTTTTTAAACTGAAGAAGTACGGTACGAACGTACGCACGGAGGTTGTAGCCGGTCTTACGACATTCCTCGCCATGGCGTACATCCTTGCCGTCAATCCTTCGATTCTCGGCAATGTCATGGACGCAAACGGCGTATTTGTCGCAACGGCACTGGCCTCTGCCATCGCCACATTTATCATGGCGTTTCTGGCGAACTATCCGGTAGCTCTTTCCGCGGGAATGGGCCTGAACGCATACTTTGCGTTTACCGTGTGCCTCGGAGATCTGAAGGATGTTCCGAATGCGTTCACCATCGCGCTGACCGCTGTTCTGGTGGAAGGTATCATCTTCATCCTTCTGTCGCTTTTCAAGGTGCGCGAGGCGATTGTCAACGGAATTCCGATGAATCTGAAGTACGGAATTACCGCCGGCATCGGTCTCTTCATCACAATGATCGGACTGAAGGATGCCAACATTGTAGTTGCGAATGACTCCACACTCATTACTCTTGGTGATTTCAGCCAGGCGGACGTCGTTCTGTGTCTCATCGGCCTGATGATCATGGTTGTTCTTTCTGCCTATAATGTAAAAGGATCCATCCTGATCGGCATCCTCATCACCTGGATACTCGGAATGATCGCACAGGTGGGCGGATGGTACACAGCGACCAATGTTTTCCCGGATTTCTCAGGCGGGATCAATCTCTCGGGCATCACCAACACCGCCTTCAAGTTTAATTTCGCATGGGCCGGTGCGCATCTGGCTGAGTTTGCCGCGATCGTTTTCAGCTTCCTGTTTGTCGATCTTTTCGATACCGTCGGAACGGTTGTCGGTGTTGCGGACAAGGCACATCTGCTCGATGAGAACGGAAAACTTCCGAGAGCCGGCAGAGTTCTTCTGTCCGATGCCATCGGCACGTGCGTAGGTGCCTGCCTGGGAACATCGACCATCACCAGCTTTGTGGAATCTTCCGCTGGCGTTGCGGAAGGCGGCAAGACCGGTCTTACATCGTTCACGACTGCCTGCCTTTTCCTGCTGTCTCTGCTGTTCGCACCGGTATTTCTTGCGATCCCGAGTTTTGCGACGAGCCCTGCGCTTATCTATGTCGGCATGATGATGATCATGAGTGTCACGAAGATGAGCTTTGACAAGGATCCGGCCGATGCAATCGGCGGTTTCCTGGCCATTGCCATCATGCCTCTGACCTATTCAATCGCCAACGGCATCATGTTTGCAATGCTGTCCTGGGTTATCGTCAAAGTCTGCATGAAGAAGGCCAATGAAGTATCTCCGGTTATGTGGGGCATTTTCGCGCTCTTTATCATCCGGATCATCACGCTGGCACTTCATCTTCAGTAAAGGAAATCCGGACTCCCTGCCGGGCTGCTGCATACGCGGCAGCCCTTTTATTTTGGCATGAATGTAAGAACGTGGTAAAATAAAATTCAAATGCAAATCAAAGAAGGAATTCCGATATGGACAAGTTTGAGGAACTTCATGTAGTCAATACAAGACTTCTTGCGGAGCTGGACAGAGTCTGCCGCCTGCATGGGATCCGGTATTATATGGACGGCGGCACGCTGATCGGCGCAGTGCGCCATCACGGCGCCATCCCGTGGGATGACGATGTGGATGTAACGATGAAGCGGGCGGATTATGAGCGCTTCATCAAAGAGGCTGTTCCGGATCTGGCAGAAGGATACCAGTTCATCTGCCCGGCGGATTTCGGCGAAAATTGTTTTTATGATTATGTATCGCATATTGCGTATGTGAATTCTCAGGTCGCCGATCCGCAGGATCCGGAGGTGAAGTATTACAAAGGGCTCAGAAATCACATTCTGCTTGATATATTTGTCATGGATGAGATCACCGACTCCAGACCCGGGCAGAAAATCCAGGTTACAAAACTCCGGTTCCGCTACGGTCTGTCCTGGGCATACCGCTATTCGATGGACAACGAGAAATACACGAAGCTTCAGAAAGCTGGCATCAAAGTCCTCTGTGCCCTCGGACGGCGCCAGAGCCAGAGTCAGCTCATGGAGAAGTTCTACAGACTGGGCACCCGGTATGACGGAAAAGGTACCGGATTCCTCTATTCTCCGGACTATATGTTCGAGGAGCTTGGCATCATCTATCCGAAGGCGTGGTTTGACAAGACGGTGGATCTGGAGTATGAAGGCCATATGTTCATGGGGCCGGCCGGCTACGACAAGGTTCTCACATCGATGTTCGGCGATTACATGAAGCTTCCGCCGAAAGAAGAACAGGTTCCGAGACACTTTGATCCGACCAACCCGTTCTTCTTCACCGATATCTCTTGACAAATGCTTTCACAGTTCATATACTTTAAATCATAAAACTATATGTTTCCGGCGGCCCGGTCAGCCGTCTGGAATCGCGTCAGCTTATTCAGGGAGATCCGGCAGGGAAACTGCCAGGTCTCCCTTTTGGCTTTGATGCGGGAAAGGAGGGAAAATCAGAGTAAATGAATGCCTGCTGCTTGCCACAGCGATGGTGCTGATGGCATTTCCGGCATTCAGTGACAGCGCTGCGCAGATCAGCGGGAGCCGTGAGGCTGCCTCTGCCCTTTCAGAAAGCCAGCTTAGCGTGCAGGCGGACCAGGCTGAGGAAGAGCAGCGGCTTCAGGCGCTCCGGTATAACCAGAAAATCCGGCAGGAACAGCAGTATACTTACACGGGATATCTCGGGGACACGGCAGACGAGGGGGATCAGACGTACCACGCTCTCCTGTCCGAAGGAGACAGCGGCGTCATGGCAGTTGTCTTTGTACCGTCTCTTGACATCCTGCTGCCGGTGATGCACGGGACCCATCCGGAAGATCTGCAGACGGCAGCGGGGCACATGTACGGGACCTCTCTGCCGGTGGGAGGCACCGGAAGCAACGCTGTGATTGCGGCGCACACAGGGCTTCCGACGGCCAGTCTCTTCACGGAACTGGTGCATATTCAGACAGGAGACTGTGTTTTTATCTATGTACTCGGCGAAAAGCACTGCTACCGGGTTGATGAAGTACTTGCCGTGCCGCAGGGAGAGGAAGCTCCCTGGCTGATGGCAGATGACGAAGACCGGATCACGCTCTACACCTGCACGCCGCCGGGGGTCAATGATCACCGGCTTCTGGTCCGCTGTATACGGGATTTGTCGTCTGAAGAGACAGAAGGAAGCGAATCTTCCGGTGCGCAGGACACCGCTGAAGAGGCTCGTTTCCGGCAGTACGAAAAAGAAGCGCGGGAACGCGCGTTTTCTCTGCTGGTACTTGTATCATTTGTTCCTGCTTTTTTCATTTTTTTCTGTAAATGATTTTTTCTTTCAAAATTCAAAAGGAGTTGAATCTATGAAACTGCACAAGATTGGTCTTCTGACCGCATGCTGTCTTGCCGGCATGAGTGTATTATCCGCGCCGTCTGTCTACGCCGACGCCGCACCGCAGTCAGTCATCTACCCGAACGTGCCGGTGAGTCTGACTATTCACAAATATGAGAACAACGATGCATATCAGGTCGTCGGAAACGGGACGGTCCAGACGGTTCCGGGCACTCCGATGGAAGGAATCGAGTATTCCGTATACAAGGTCGGAAGCTGGACTGCGGCCGGCGATGCGGAAGTGACAGGATCATATTTCACGGAGGTTTCAGCTGATTTCCTCGAATTTCTCTCTTCTGAAGGCGCAGAACTTACCGCACGGGAAGTGGGAGGCGTTCAGGTGTTCCTCTCAGAGGACACACAGACGGCAGTCAGCCGTGTGAATGCTGCTGCCGGCACGACGCCCGGATCTGTGCTGCTTACAGACTTTGTCCGGGAACACAGGTGTGCATCGGGAAAGACAGGAGAAGACGGCACTCTGCAGCTGACAGGGCTGGAACAGGGCGTCTATCTGGTGGCTGAAACCGACACATCCGGTCTGGTACAGAAAGAAGGCGCCGAGGCCATCACCAGCGTTCTGGCGGGCTCCGAGCCGTTCCTTGTCACGCTTCCCATGACCTCGCAGACAACAATCGACGGACATGCCGCCGGCACACAGTGGCAGTATGACGTTCACGTCTATCCGAAAAACGCCACGGTTTCGATTCCGAAATACATCGTGGCAGAAGAAGACGAAAAGCTGCTCACAGCTGATGACAGGGCCATCGGGCAGGACGTGGTCCAGATTCTCACGCCGGGAGTGCCGGCGGTCCGGGCCGAGCAGGCGTATGAGTCCTATTTCGTCACGGATACGATGGACGCGGGACAGTCATTTGTCAGCGTTGACAGCGTTAAACTGGGAAGCCTGGTGGCCGAGCCTGAAAATTTAAGCAGTTTTGCAGGTTTTACGGAACTGGACGCAGGCGACTATGCTGTTACGGGAAATCCGGGCGGTCAGACTTTCAAGGTTGAACTCACGCAGTCCGGACTTGACAAGCTGAATGCCGTAAAGGCCGGGAGTCAGCTTGTCATCACATTCACCAGCAGACTGAATGGTGCGGCGCCGGCCGGAACAGGAGAAAAGATCACCAATACCCCGGAGCTTACGTTTCGCACAAAGGATACGGTGAGCTCCAGCGTCCGCGGCAATACGCCCGCTCTGTACACATACGCGCTTGATCTCACGAAGACAGGACTGACAGACGGGAGCCGGGCCGCTTTTACCGTGGCTCTTGACGGTACGCCGCTTTCTTTCACAAAGGAGAGCGACGGCGTATATCACCTTACAGATGCGGCAGCCTCGGAAACCGGCGAGAATCAGGTACGCCCGGACAAGTCCGGAAAACTGCTGCTGAAGG
This sequence comes from uncultured Lachnospiraceae bacterium, assembly GCA_900314255.1. GTDB lineage: Bacteria > Bacillota > Clostridia > Lachnospirales > Lachnospiraceae > UBA4285. The sequence goes on from OMUP01000109.1 coordinate 48,508, forward strand.
GATTTGACAGTAAAACGTATACGTTTACCGAGACGGAAACAGAAGAAGGCAGATCGCTTCTGACGGAACCGTTTGATATCGTGTTCAGCGGGAATACACCGGCAGACGGGAAGCTGAAGTCGGCTCTGATCCGCACCGGCGGCCGGGAGAACAATCTGAATGTTTCAGCCGGAACTGCACAGTGCACCGTTCACAATGACAAGGCTGCGGTTCTTAATACCGGCGGCAGAGGGCGTTCTATTGCCATAGTATGCGGAATAGCAGTCATGGTTGTTTTTCTGCTGCAGATGTACCGCGACACGCGTCTGAAGCGCAGCTGATAAGTTTATACTTTTTTTCCTGAATTCAAGTTGAAAAGATCCCTCATTCCACTTATTATTTTAGCTGGATGAACTTTAAAGTCCTGTTTAAGTGTATGGCAGACGTGATGTTCGCGGGCCAGGAGAGGATATCGATACGATGAATGCGTCAAAGACTGCGGTTCTTACGGATTCGGCAGCAGATCTGCCGGAGGAGATAAAAGAGAAGTATCACATTTTTACAATCCGGATGAAAGTCATCTATCATGACCGCATGTACGAAGACGGCAAGATTGACCCGATGTACATCTATGAGCATTTCCGGGAAGAGATTCCGAAGACGTCGACTCCGAACATGGCGGAAGTCATGGATGTGGTGGATGAGATCAAGGCGGAAGGATATGAGAACATCATCGCCGTCATGATTTCCTGCCATCTGAGCGGCACATATGGTGTCGTCCGGTCCGCGTTTGAGGAAGAGAACATTAAAACCTTCGCGATGGACTCAAAGAATATCTCCATCGGATCCGGAATTTATGCGTATTATGCGGCGTATCTGCTGGAGCAGGGAGCGTCATTTGACGAGACTGTTGCGGCGCTCAAGAAGAAACAGGAAGAAGGAGCCAGCGTCCTGAATTTCTACATGGACGGGCTGGAATACCTGGCCAAAGGCGGGCGCATCACGCCGGCCGTGGCTCTGGTGGGCAAGGTCCTTCACCTGAAGCCGATCATCGGCTGTGACAAGGAAGGTGTCTACTATCCGGTCGCCAAGATCCGCGGACAGGCAAAAGGTGTCGCCAGACTGGTAGATCTGGTGCTGCCGGACGGGCTGGATATTTCAAAATACTGGATCAGCGTCATGACCGGCGACGGCGACAAGCTCGCAGAGCAGGCGATCAAAAGGATATACGAGAAGTATCCTGCCGCGAACATCATCATCCGCAAACAGATCACTGCGACGATGGCGATCCACACAGGTCCGGGACTTCTTGGGATTGACCGCTTTGAATTCAAATAATAAGACTGAGGCGTGAGCCTCTGTGTCAGAATGGTCTGATGCAGGGCGTACAGATGCTCAGACAGGCCGGTGAATTTTTTATTTCACCGGCCTTTTTCAGAAAGGAAAAGTATGAACAGACGGGAACTGAATGAGATAAAGGCAATATTTGAGCCGGATAACTGCGAAAACGGAATGGGAATCCGGCAGATTGCGGGGGCGTATTTCGACGGAGAAGGAAAAGAAATTGTCAGCGCGAAGGAAGATCTGGAAAGCCTGAGAGTGGCGGAAAGGCTGAAGTATTTTGAAATCTTCCGGAAAGTCCTTTCCGGGACTCCGGGAAAAAATCAGATAAATCCGGGCTTTTCTGATGATGCCTACGCACCGGACGGCGGAAGAGGCCTTCTGATGAAGCTGCGGGACAGCGAACTGAAGGATGATGAGGCGCTCAGCGAATTCTTCCAGAAAACCGCCTCCAGACTTTCGATGAAAGGGAATTTTCTGATTCTGCTGGCCTGGCATGCCTATGATCTGCCGGTCATCACGGCGGACGGAATCCGCGATTCAGAGAGTTCGGACGAAGTATTCCGCTATATCATCTGCGCTGTCTGCCCTGTCAGCCCGGAAAAAGGCGGCCTGGCATTTGACAGTGATCTGCAGCGGTTCCGCGATCTGAATCTTTCCATGGTCGTGGATGCGCCGGTCTGCGGATTTTTATTCCCGGCGTTCAATGACAGGACTAGCGACGAGGACAGCCTTCAGTTTTATTCTAAAAACGCCAATGATCTGCAGAGCGGCTTCCTGGAAGATGTGCTTTCCTGCCGCCGGACTCTGGGCGCATCAGAGCAGAAGGATGTGTTCTGCGATATCGTGAAGGCATCGGTGGGAGATGACATTAATTTTGAAGTGGCCAAAAAGATCGATGACAATCTCCGCGAATTCCAGAACGAGCAGAAAGCGGAGAACAAGGAAAAAGTACCGTCCATTGACCAGAAAGAAGCCAGAAAAATTCTGGAAAAGAGCGGCGTTCCGGAAGAAAAGCTGGAGACATTCGAGGAACAGTTTGAGATGCAGGCCGGTGAAGACCAGAAACTCGCCATGACCAATCTGACAAAGGCCAAAGATATGGTCGTCAAAACCCCGTCCGTCGTCGTTCATGTCAAACCAGAAGACAGCGACCTGCTGCAGACGCGCGAGATCGACGGCGAAGTCTATCTGGTCATCCGCATCGATGAAAACTTAAGTGTCAACGGAATTTCCGTCAACCCGGGAACCGGCGAAGTGACGGAATATCCGGATTCGGCGGAAGAAACGCCCGAAGAAGAGCAGCCGCTGTGACAAATGAATGCATTTGTCACAGGTTCCCGTCGATATACTGACTGAAAATATGATATAATCAATCCAAATTTATATGCCAGCAGAGGAGCTTAAGATGCAGAAAGAGGTTATCGAGCAGATCCGCAGCGCTGAGGAAAAAGCGGAAGCGCTGGAGACGGAGGCGGCGGCCGGAGCCCAGAAAATCATCTCAGATGCCGGGAAAGAAGCGGCCGGACTGCTGAAGACGGAAAAGGAAAAGGCGTTAAAAGAGCGCGAAGAGACCCTGGCGGCTGAGAAAAGCCGGATGGAGCAGGAACTAAACTGCACCAGGGAGGAAGCTGCAAAGACGGCAGAAAGCATGAGAGAAACCGCAGAAGGGCGCATGCCGGAAGCGGTGAAGGCAGTCCTCAGGGCGATGGGCGGCTGACACGGTCTGTACCGGAGTGAGCCTGCCGATTCAGAAGACGGAAAGGAGAAGTATGGCTAAGGTAGCGATGAAGCATGTCTTCATCTGCGCGTTGAAAAAAGACAGAAAAGCGATTCTCGAGACCCTTCAGCTGCACGGTACGGTGCAGGTTGTCCCGGGCGATGTGAAGCCGGGGGATTATTTCCACACAGAAGACCGGACGTCGGCTTCCCTTGGATTCAGGCAGTACTCGAAAAAGGCTTCTGATGCGCTCGGAGCAGTCCTGAGGGAAGCGCCGGAAAACAAGGGAATGCTGGAGTCACTGCTGGCCGGAAAAGACGAGATGCCAGCGGAGCAGTTCCAGGAGCTGATTGGCCGTCGCGACGAGATCATGGCCATGGTGAGCCAGATTCTGGATCTTGACCGGGAGAAAGCCGAATGTGAGGCGGAAATTCCGAAGATTCAGGCGCGCCGGATCGCACTTGATCCGTGGAAAGAGCTGGATGTCCCGCTGAATTTTCAGGGAACGCGGACCACAAACTTTTTCGCGGGGACATTTCCTGCGAGAGTGGATGTAAAGGCCGTCTCGGAAAGCCTGAAAGAACCGGTTCAGATCCGGATTCTGTCCTCGACGCAGCAGCAGACATGCGTGACAGTCATCTGTGAAAAGAAGAATTCGGAAGCCGTCATGGGACAGCTGAGAGCCGCCGGCTTTTCAAAGGCGCCGGACAGTGTGGATATTCCGGCGGCGGAGATGAAGAAACTGGACGCGCAGGAAGAAGCAGAACGGGCGCGGATTGCCGAAATCCGAAAGCAGATTGCGGCGTTTGCAGATAAAAAGACAGAGCTGAAGTTCGCGGTTGACTATTACCACGTCCGCGCTGACAAGTACGATGTCATCTCAGGCCTTGCCCAGTCCGGAAAGACATTCCTTCTGGAAGGCTGGATGGCAGCCCAGAATGCGCCCGCTCTTGAAAAGGAGCTCACGCAGAAATTTGACTGTGTCCTGGAACTGCGGGATCCGAAGGAAACAGAGGATCCGCCGGTGAGACTTCACAACAAGGGATCATTTTTCGGGGCTGTGGAGCCGGTTGTCGAAAGCTATTCGCTGCCGGGCAAAAATGACTTTGATCCGAGCAAACTGGTGGCGCTGTTTTACTATGTTCTGTTCGGCCTGATGCTGTCGGATGCCGCGTACGGCATCATTATGACAGTGGCGAGCGCGGTCGCCCTCAAAAAGATGAAGAATCCGCCGGAAGGCACGAAGAAGTTCTTTCAGATGTTCTTTTACTGCGGAATTTCAACGATTTTCTGGGGATTTATGCAGGGATCGTTCTTCGGCGATGCCGTGAACGTGATCGCGACGACATTCTTCAATCGCCCGGACATTGCACTCAATCCGATCTGGTTTGCACCGCTGGACAACCCGATCCGCATGATGGGATTCTGCTTTGGTGTGGGACTCCTTCATCTGTTCGTCGGACTGGGAGCGAAGCTGTACAACTGCATCCGGACAAAGGATGTGAAGGGGGCGATCTTTGATGTCGTGTTCTGGTACATGCTCGTGGGCGGTGTCGTTGTGATCCTTCTGACGGCATCGATGGTCACGGTTATGCTCGGACTTTCGCAGCCGCTTCCGGCTTCTCTCCGGACGCCGTCCGAGATCATCGCTGCCATCGGCGCGGTGGGCATCATACTTACCGGAGGAAGAGAGTCCAGAAACTGGTTCAAGAGAATTCTCAAGGGACTGTATTCTCTGTACGGCATCACGAGCTGGCTGAGCGATATTCTCAGCTATTCGCGTCTGCTGGCGCTCGGACTTGCGACGGGCGTTATCGCCAGCGTGTTCAATAAGATGGGCAGTATGCTGGGCGGAGGTGTTCTCGGAGCGATCGTATTCATCGTGGTATTTGTCGTCGGACATACACTGAACATTCTGATCAACGCTCTGGGCGCCTACGTACATACAAACCGTCTGCAGTATGTTGAGTTCTTCGGAAAGTTTTATGAAGGCGGCGGCAAAAAATTCACGCCGTTTTCTGATGAAACAAAGTATTTCACGATTAAGGAGGATGTTTAATCATGGGACTGTTTTTCGCAATTCTGGGCGCTGTCTGCGCGGCATTGTTTTCAGGAATCGGATCGGCAATCGGTGTCGGCCGGGCTGGTCAGGCGGCAGCCGGTGTCACGACGGATCAGCCGGATCTTTTCGGCCGTGTGCTGGTACTTCAGCTTCTTCCCGGCACGCAGGGTATCTACGGACTTCTGATCGGTTTCATCACGCTGAGCCAGATCGGTATCATGGGCGGCAATGCCGTGGAGCTTTCCACGGCGAAGGGACTCATGTATTTTGCAGCCTGCCTTCCGATGGCGCTTGTAGGCCTGATTTCTGCCATTCAGCAGGCTAATGCGGCGGTTTCCTCCATCAATATGGTCAGCAAGAGCCCGGATCAGTTCGGTAAATCCATGATCTTCCCGGCCATGGTTGAGACCTACGCCATCCTGGCACTTCTCATCAGCATCCTTGCGATCTTCGGACTTGCCTCCGTGGCGGCGTAAGCGTATGGCGGGCCTTGAGAAAATCCTTGCTGATATAGAAGAAGAAGCCCGGACAGCAGCAGGGAATAAAACAGATGCTGCACATAAAGAGGCTGACCAGATCCTGGCAGACGCCAGGAAAGATGCCGATGAAGCGGTGCGGAAGATCCGGGCAGAGACGGAGCGGCAGACACAGGATCTCGCCAAAAGACAGATTTCTGCGCAGGCGCTGGCCAGACGGCAGATGATGCTCGCGGCAAGGCAGGAAATCCTGAATGACGCACTCGCCAGAGCAAAGAAGAGCGCCATGTCGCTTCCGGTGAAGGAGTATTTTGATCTGTGCCTTTCCATGGCTGCAAAGGCTGCGGAAAAGCATGACGGCAGGATTCTGTTTGGACAGAATGATCTCGACAGAATGCCGGCGGATTTCATGGACAGGCTGAAAGCAGCGCTCCCGGACGGAGCGGCTCTGACTCTCGGTACAAGCCCGGCAAAGATAGGCAGCGGCTTTATCCTGGATTACGGCGGTGTGGAAGAGGACTGCACATTTGATGCAGTTTTTGCGGAACGGGAATCGGAATTCCGGGATATCTGCAGGGAGATTCTGTTCAGAGAGGAAGCGTGACTCTATGGCGGATACGAAATACATATACGCTGTCGCCAGAGTGCGCACGCACGAGAAGGATCTGCTTGACGCGGGATTCATGGATCAGCTGGCTGCGGCGAAGGACGAGAGTTCAGCCCTGAAAATGCTCCACGAGCACGGATGGGGATCTGAAGGCATGAAAGCCGAGGAGATCTTCAGCCAGAAGGAAGACGAGACATGGGCGTTCATGCGGGAACTGCTGGGCGATATCTCGGTCTTTAATGTGTTCTTTTATAAAAATGATTTTCACAATCTGAAGGCTGCCATCAAGGAATCCTGTATCGCCGGGACGCACCCGGGGATCTTTGCGGCCAGAGGAACGCTTGATCCGAAGTGGATTCAGGAAAAAATCGAGAACCGCCGTTTTGCCGATCTCCCGGAGTCCATGAGCGAGGTCGCAAAGCAGGCGACGGATACGCTGCTTTCCACCCGAGACGGACAGCTGTGCGACATCCTGGTGGATGCCGGGGCGCTGCGGGCGATCAAAAAGGCAGGACAGGCGTCAGGGAACGAGATTCTGAAGCAGTACGGAGAACTGACAGTGGCCTCATCGGACATTAAAGTCGCCGTCAGAGCTTCGCGCATGGGAAAGTCTCTGGATTTCATGAAGATGGCTCTTGTGCCCTGCGATACGCTTGATGTGAAGGAACTGGGCGAGGCAGCGGCAAGAGGAGAGGATGCGGTATACGATTGTATAAACCGGACGCCGTATCACGCAGATGTCGATATTCTGAAGAAGAGTATGGCCAGATTTGAGCGCAGATGTGATGACCGGCTGATTGAGGCGATTCGTCCGCAGAGGCACAATTCCTTCGGGCTCGGGCCGCTGGCTGCGTATGTACTGGCGACGGAGACCGAAATCCGGAGCGTTCGGATTATTCTTTCCGGGAAGAGAAATCATTTTCCGGAAGAGTATATCCGGGAAAGGATCAGGCTGACGTATGCTTAAAATTGCGGTCATGGGCGACTGGGACAGCATCTACGGCTTCGGAGCTCTGGGAATGGATACGTTCCGTTTTGACGAGATGAATGCCCAGACAGCCGGGAAGCAGCTGGAACAGCTCTTCCGGAGCGGATACGGAGTTGTGTATATCACAGAGTGGCTCGCCGCGAAGATTCCGAAGGAAATCGAGAGCTGCCGGTCCGTGCCGGGGAAGACGGTCGTTCTGATCCCCGGGATTTCCGGCAATACAGGCGAGGGAATCCGAAATGTCAAAAGGTCAGTCGAGCAGGCAGTCGGGTCTGACATCCTGTTCGGCGGCAGTGACGATGGTGACGATAAATAATAACGAGAGAGGATAGGCATGGGAGTAACCGGAGAAATTAAGAAAGTTGCCGGACCGCTGGTTGTCGCAAAAGACATGGGCGGTGCGAACATGTACGATGTTGTCCGGGTCAGCAGGCAGCACCTTATCGGCGAGATTATCGAAATGCACGGAGATGAAGCGTCGATTCAGGTTTATGAAGAGACGGCCGGACTGGCACCGGGTGAACCGGTCGAGTCTACCGGTGAACCGATGAGCGTTGAGCTGGGACCCGGCCTGATCGGAAGTATCTATGACGGCATTCAGAGACCGCTGGATGACATCATGAAAGTGACAGGGAACAACCTGCTTGAAAGAGGTGTTTCGGTTCCGGCACTGAAGCGGGATCCGCTCTGGCACTTCAAGCCGACAGTTAAAGAAGGCGATATTGTGACGGGCGGCGACTGCATCGGAACGGTGCAGGAGACAGCTATCGTTGTTCAGAAAATCATGGTGCCGCCGCTTCTGAAAGGAACTGTGACAGAGATCACAGAAGGCGACTTCCATGTGACGGACGTCGTCGCAAAACTGAAAGACGAAAAGGGCGAAGTTCACGAACTGACGATGCTTCAGCGCTGGCCGGTCAGAAGAGAGCGCCCGTACAAGACCAAGCTTTCGCCGGATCAGCCGCTCATAACCGGACAGCGTGTCATCGACACGTTGTTTCCGATCGCAAAGGGCGGCGTGGCGGCCGTCCCGGGCCCGTTCGGTTCCGGCAAGACCGTCGTGCAGCATCAGCTGGCCAAGTGGGCGGATGCCGACATCGTCGTTTACATCGGCTGCGGCGAGCGCGGCAACGAGATGACCGACGTTCTGAATGAGTTTCCAGCTCTGAAGGACCCGAAAACGGGACATTCCCTGATGGAAAGAACCGTTCTGATCGCCAATACATCTGATATGCCGGTGGCGGCCCGCGAGGCTTCCATTTACACCGGCATCACTATTGCCGAGTATTTCCGCGACATGGGCTATTCCGTGGCACTCATGGCTGACTCCACATCCCGGTGGGCGGAGGCTCTGCGTGAGATGTCAGGACGTCTGGAAGAGATGCCCGGCGAGGAAGGATATCCGGCGTACCTGTCGTCCCGCCTGGCGCAGTTCTACGAGCGCGCCGGACGCGTGCAGACGCTCGGAAGCCATCCGCAGGAAGGTGCTCTTTCGGTAATCGGCGCTGTTTCGCCGGCCGGCGGTGATATTTCCGAGCCGGTCACACAGGCGACACTCCGAATCGTAAAGGTGTTCTGGAGTCTGGATTCACAGCTTGCCTACAAGCGCCATTTCCCGGCGATCAACTGGCTGACGTCCTATTCGCTGTACCTCGAGTCTCTCGGCAAGTGGTTTAACGACCGAACCGGCGGCGAGTGGATGAAACTCCGCGGCCGTCTGATGCTGATTCTTCACGAAGAATCCCGCCTCAACGAGATGGTCCAGATGGTCGGCATGGATGCACTGTCTGCACCGGACCGCATCACCATGGAAGCGGCGAGATCCATCCGCGAGGACTACCTGCATCAGAATGCCTTCCACGAGACCGACACCTACACATCTCTTCACAAGCAGCACAAGCTGATGCTTCTGATTCTGAAGTGGTATGACGACGCTGAAGAAGCCCTGAAGCACGGCGCATCCGCCGACAAGCTCATCTCGATGCCTGTCCGTGAGGAAATCGGACGTTTCAAGTATGCAGCAGAGAACGAAACCGATGCCCGGTATGACACCGTCAGCAAGGAGCTGGATAAGGAAATGGCGGAAGCGGAAGATGAGAAGGAGGCGCTCTGATGGCCAAGGAATACAGAACCATTCAGGAAATCGCAGGACCGCTGATGCTTGTCCGCGGCGTCGAAGGTGTCGCGTACGATGAACTGGGAGAAATCGAGCTGGCAAATGGTGAACGCCGCCGCTGCAGAGTCCTGGAAATTGACGGCGGAAATGCACTGGTACAGCTGTTCGAGAATTCAGCCGGCATCAACCTGAAGACCTCAAAAGTCCGTTTCCTGGGAAGAGGCATGGAGCTCGGTGTGTCCGAGGATATGCTCTCCAGAGTATTTGACGGACTTGGCAACCCGATCGACGGCGGACCGGAAATTCTGCCGGACGAAAGAAAAGATATCAACGGACTCCCGATGAATCCGGCAGCCCGTGCATACCCGGAGGAGTTCATTCAGACCGGTATTTCCGCGATCGACGGCCTCAATACACTGGTCCGCGGACAGAAGCTGCCGATTTTCTCGGCATCCGGTCTTCCGCACGCACAGCTGGCGGCACAGATCGCAAGACAGGCCAAAGTAGTCGGAACCGATGAGCCATTTGCCGTCGTGTTCGCGGCTATGGGTATCACCTTTGAGGAAGCCGAATATTTCCGGAATTCATTCAAGGAGACAGGAGCTCTGGACAGAGCGGTTCTCTTCATGAATCTCGCCAATGACCCGGCCGTCGAGCGTATCGCGACACCGCGTATGGCGCTGACCGCTGCAGAGTATCTGGCTTTTGAGAAGGATATGCACGTTCTGGTTATCATGACGGATATCACGAACTATGCCGATGCGCTTCGTGAAATTTCTGCGGCCCGCAAGGAAGTTCCGGGACGCCGCGGATATCCGGGCTATATGTATACCGATTTGGCTTCTCTCTATGAAAGAGCCGGACGTCAAAAGGGCAAGAAGGGTTCGATAACCCTGATCCCGATTCTGACCATGCCTGAAGACGACAAGACGCACCCGATCCCCGATCTGACCGGATACATCACCGAAGGACAGATTATTCTGTCCAGAGATCTGTACCGCAAGGGAATCGAACCGCCGATCGATGTGCTGCCGTCTCTGTCCCGTCTGAAGGACAAGGGTATCGGAAAAGGCAAGACCCGTGAAGATCACGCCGATACGATGAACCAGCTGTTCGCCGCGTACGCGCGCGGCAAGGACGCCAAGGAGCTGATGACAATCCTGGGCGAGGCGGCTCTGACGGATGTCGACAAGCTGTACGCGAAGTTCTCCGACGCGTTCGAACAGGAATACGTATCGCAGGGGTACCGCACGGACCGCAGTATAGAAGAAACGCTGGATATCGGCTGGAAGCTGCTGCGGATCCTGCCGAGAACGGAACTGAAGCGTATCAAGGAAGAATACCTTGACAAGTATTACGACAGAAAGTAAGGTGAATGGCGGTGGCAGGAGCAACGGTCAATCCGACCCGGATGGAGCTGACAAGGCTCAAGAACAAACTGAATACCGCCAGACGCGGGCATAAACTCCTTAAGGACAAGCGCGATGAGCTGATGCGCCAGTTTCTGATCATGGTCAGGGAAAACATGGAGCTGCGCCGGAAGGTTGAGGCCGGAATCACGGCTGCCAACCGGCAGTTTGCCATGAGCAAGTCCGCCATGTCAGAGGAAGAAGTGCGCGTGGCGTTCATGGCGCCCAGACAGGAGGTTCAGCTGGCGGAAGGGGACCGGAATATCATGAGTGTTGAGATCCCCGTCTACACACTGAAAACAAGGACACCGGACAAAAATGACATCTATTCGTACGGTCTGGCGTTCACGAGCGGAGATCTGGACGATGCAGTCCGGGAGCTGTCAGATGTCATGCCGGATATGATCCGGCTGGCGGAAGTAGAGAAATCCTGCCAGCTGATGGCTTCCGAGATCGAGAAGACCAGACGCCGTGTCAACGCTCTGGAACATGTCATGATTCCGGAGATGGAAGAGAGCATCCGCTACATCACGATGAAGCTGGATGAAAACGAAAGAAGCACGCAGGCGCGTCTCATGAAAGTCAAGGATATGATGCTGGAGAACGCGCACCACTATAAAGAGCGTGAAGAAGAGTACGCAGAAGAAGAGATGAAGGCTGAGGCTGCCGCAGAGGCAGAAGAGAAGGCCGGGAGGTAAAAAATGCTGCTGGGCGGAATTGAAGCGGGCGGAACCAAGATGGTGTGCGCGCTCGGCGACGAAAACGGAAATCTGAAGGAGAGGGTGTCCATACCGACCAGGGAACCGGAAAAGTGCGTGCCGGAGATGATCGACTATTTCCGTGGCCGCGGAATCCAAGCGCTTGGCCTTGCGACGTTCGGACCGGCAGATTTGAACAAAAACTCTCCTTTGTACGGCCATATCCTGAAGACCCCGAAACCGGGATGGGAAGGATATGATTTTGCAGGTGCATTCCGGAAGGAACTGGGTGTGCCTGTCGGGTTTGACACGGATGTGAACGGCGCGATCCTGGGCGAAGTGACCTGGGGCGCCGCGAAAGGCTGCAGTTCTGCGATTTATATCACGGTCGGCACCGGAATCGGCGTCGGCGTGTATGTAAACGGCGGGCTGCTTCACGGACTTATGCACCCGGAGGCGGGACACATACTGCTTGCGCGGCATCCAGATGACACAGCATTTGCCGGCGGATGTCCGTTCCACAGGAACTGCGCGGAAGGGCTGGCGGCCGGCCGCGCGATCGAACTGCGCTGGGGTCAGAAGGGCGCCGCTCTCTCAGACAGAAAGGAAGTCTGGGAGCTGGAGAGCTACTATCTGGGACAGGCAATCGCCGATTACATCTGCACATATTCTCCGGAGAAGATCATTCTCTGGGGCGGCGTGATGCATCAGCCGCAGATGTTTGATCTGGTCCGGGAGAAGACTCTTGAGTTTCTGTCCGGCTACTTCACGCAAAAGCAGTTCACGCCGGAGGGCATGAAGGACTACATCACAGCGCCGGCTCTGGGCGACAATCCGGGCATCATGGGCGCTCTGAAGCTTGCGGCTATGCAGCTTGCGCAAGAGGAAAACTGACGTGATCCGGGAAGAAGGACTGGACGCGATCTGGGACGGCAGGTACTACAGCGGCAGCGATCTGGTGCGGTGTGCAAGCGCCGGATGCAGCGGCTGTTCGGCCTGCTGTCATTTTACATCGGATACGATCATTCTTGATCCGCTGGATGTGATGCGTCTTGAACGGGCAGCGGGAACAAGTTTTCTGAAACTGCTGGAAGAGGACAGGATCCGGCTGTCTGTCACGGACGGGCTGATTCTGCCGCACATACAGATGAAAGAACCGGCGCCGGGAGAAAAAGAGGGCGGATGTCCCTGGCTCTCGCAGGAGGGGCGGTGTCAGATTCACGATGACAGACCGGATCTGTGCCGGCTGTTTCCGCTGGGCCGGGTGTGGAATGAGGATGGATCCTTCCGCTATATTCTGCAGAAGGACGCCTGTGTGAGACCCGGCAAAAGCAAGGTTGAAGTCAACAAGTGGCTCGGTCTTACGACCAAGGAACAAGTGGAGAGTGACCGGATCTTTCACGAGCGGTGGCACAGGCTTCTCGTGCAGATGCGCCGGAAGATGGCGCTTCTTGAGACAGACCAGCAGCGGTCTGCCCTGTCTCTCTATCTGCTGCGCAATTTCTATGAACGCAGATGGATAGCGGACGACGAACGCTTTTACCGGCAGTTCTCCATCCGGTGCAATCAGGCCGAGGACGGATTACAAGGAGTATGAAAAATGGCTGTTGATCTGTTTTCCATCGGACCAATCACCATTCATGGCTATGGCCTGATGATCGGCATCGGCTTTGTGATGGCCATGCTGATGGGATTTTACCGCTTTAAAAGAAAAAATCTGGAACCGGACGCCGTGGTCGACATTGTTCTGATCTGCGGACTGGTCGGTTTCGGCGGCGGAAAGCTGTTCTACATCATTGTGGAGTGGAAGAGATTTCTGGCAAATCCGCTCGCAATACTCGGCTCGTCCGGCTTTGTCGTGTACGGCGGTATCATCACCAGCGTGCTTGCGATCATGCTGTACTGCCATCACAAAAAGTTCGTCTTCATGGATTATTTTGACGCACTTGTTCCGGAAGTGGCGCTGGCCCAGGGGTTCGGCCGCATCGGGTGTTTCCTGGCCGGATGCTGCTACGGAAAGCCGACGGATTCCGTTTTCGGCGTGTATTTTCCGGACAATTCCTTAGGGCCCGGCAGCACCGTCAAGGTCATTCCGACTGAATTGATCTCATCCGCCGGTGATTTTCTGATCTGTCTCGCGCTGATTCTGATCGACCGGAAGAGCCAGGGAAAGAAATGGAGACGCAAAGGCGATATCGGCTTCCTGTACATGGACTTCTACGCCGTCGGCCGGTTTCTCGTCGAAATCCTTCGCGGAGATCCGAGAGGAAACGTCGGAATCCTCAGCACTTCCCAGTTCATATCGATCTTCATGCTGGCAGCCGGAATCATCCTGATGATCCGGGAACACCGCCGCCAGCCTCAGACAGGCACTGGCGAAGGCGCTTCGGCAGACGCATGACAAATGAGTGACATAATAAAAGGCATGTGAAAGAGTACACACTCCTCACATGCCTTCTTTTTGTTTTGCTGCTTATACTTATTATATCCGGACTGGAACGAGCTTTCTGGCCATCAGAGAATCTTTGACAGGAAGTCTTTCAGACGCGGATTCTTCGGATGGGAGAAAATTTCCTCCGCCGTTCCTTCTTCCTGAATTCCACCGTCCGCGCAGAACAGAACGCGGTCGGCCACTTCTCTGGCGAATCCCATTTCGTGTGTCACGACAGCCATGGTCATGCCGGAATCGGCCAGTTCCTTCATAACCTCCAGAACTTCTCCGACCATCTCCGGATCGAGGGCAGAAGTCGGCTCATCAAAAAGCATTACCTTCGGATGCATGGCAAGTGCCCGGACGATGGCAATTCTCTGCTGCTGACCGCCGGAAAGAGAAGACGGATAGGCATCTGCCTTGTCGAGCAGTCCCACGCGTTTGAGAAGCTTTGTGGCTTCTTCATTTGCCTCTTCCTTATTCATGCGGTGCGTCTCGACTGGCGCCAGCGTGATGTTCTCCTGCACAGTCTTGTGCGGGAAAAGATTGAAATGCTGGAAAACCATGCCCATCTGCATGCGGATGGCGTTGATGTCTGTTTTCTTCGCAGTGATGTCGCTGCCTTCAAAATAAATATGACCGGCCGTCGGCCTCTCGAGAAGGTTGAGACAGCGCAGCAGTGTTGACTTTCCGGAGCCGGACGGTCCGATGATGACAACCTTTTCTCCTTCGAGAATGTGCTCGTTGATATCCTTCAGAACAAGGTTGCCGCCAAATCTTTTCTGAAGATGTTCGATACGGATCAGTTCATTATCTGCGTTCACTTTTTCTCATTCTCCCCTCGACAGTTCCAAGTATTTTCGTCATGATCATGACACAGAGAAGATACAGGCCGGCAATGCACAGATACGGCATAAAGGCCTGATAGGTACGTGCCTGAATCTGCATGGCGGCTTTCGTCAGGTCGGTCAGGCCGATGACGGTAACCAGTGAAGTATCCTTGAAAAGGGTGATCAATTCGTTGCCAAGAGCCGGGAACACGTTTTTGATGGCCTGCGGAATGATAATCTTGTTCATAACCGTGCTGTACGGCAGACCCAGAGAGCGGCCTGCTTCCATCTGGCCCGGATCAATCGACATAATACCGCTTCGGATAATCTCGGAGACATAAGCGCCCGAGTTAATGCCGAGTGTCAGGATCGCGATGCCGATCAGGTTGCGGCTCGAGACGAACACGACAAATCCCATGATAAGAAGCTGAACCATCATAGGCGTTCCGCGGATGACAGTAGTATAAATGATGCATATTCTGTTGAATACCGAAAGGACCGGATTCACTTTTCCCTTCTTCTGATCATGCGCCGTACGGCAGATCGCGACGAGTATGCCGATCACGATACCGATTGCCAGGGCACCGGCCGTCACGAGAAAGGAAACGCCAAGACCTTTGAGATAACTCTGCCAGCGGTTCTGGTCCACAAAGCTGATATAGAACTGCGAGGACAGAGATGAGAAAAATGCCTGCAAACGTGCACCTGCTTTCCTCTGCGGAAAAACGCAGAAATTGATGACCTTATACTAGCATAGAAATGCCGGTTTGGCACTTATAATTATGCGTCTGAAGACAAATTAATGCATTTTTCCGGCCGACGGCTGCCTTCAGGTGTGTTCAGATGAAGTCCGCAGCAGATGGATTGACATGAAAAAAGCATACATCCCGCGTCTTCCGGGGATGTATGCACGGGAGTAAGCCGCCTCACTTTTCCGGCTTCTCAGGCTACAGGTGTTGCGGACCAGGTCACACCGTACAGGCCTTCCATCAGTTTGCGCACCTCGTTCTTCATGGCAGCGCAGGCAGAAGCTTCGTCCTTGTAGTGGAGTACTCCGACTTTCTGTTTCTTGTCCGAGAAATACACAGACCAGCCGGAAGCAGATTTTTCCATGCAGATGCGGCCCTTATGATTCTTTCTGAGATCATAAAGTCTGGACGGAACCAGGTGCCCTTTGAAAAATTGTCTCAGCTCCTTTGAATTCACAACAACCACCTCCTCGCTCTGGTTGATGAACAATATGATATGCAAAAACGCAATAAGTAGTATTTGAAACTACATGCAGTATAACAGAATCAGACGCTGTGTCAATAGTAATTTCTGATTTAAGAAAAGATTCAGAAGATACATATCTGCCGTTTATATTTACGCGGCCTGAGGTAAGAGGCCTTAGAAATATTTCTTGAAGTCCAGTCTGCTTCGAGGTATACTTGAGAAGTCGCGGGGACGTAGCTCAGTTGGGAGAGCGTTGCGTTCGCAACGCAAAGGTCGCGGGTTCGAATCCCGTCGTCTCCATTACACCAAAAGACCCGGAATACCGTAAATAAGCGGTTTTCCGGGTCTTTTTTGTTGCCTGAAAACAGGCGCGTGCGACAAATATGCGACATTTTTCAGAAAAATCACAGGATGCGGACCGGCATCAGTCTGTCACGGTCCCTTTTTCGCATGTTGTCGGTGACATGCATGTACACTTCCCTGGTAATTTTACTGCTGGAGTGCCCGAGTCTCCGGCTGATGACTTCCAGCGGCACGCCGGCTTCTGCGAGCATCGCCGTGTGCGTATGCCTTAGCGCGTGGGGCGTCAGCTTCCGGCCGAGGATGTGCTCACAGTTTTCCCGGAAGTATTTCCCGTATGCGTCATAGCTGATATATCCTCCGCCGAAAGCCGGGAGGAAGATGTCTGACCGGTATCCGAATTTCAGTTTTTCTTCCTTCACGAAGATCCGGATCCGGCGGATACAGTCGGCAAGTTCCGGCTGAACATCGACGTCCCGGGTAGATGTCGCCGTCTTCGTGGAGCTGATCTCCCGGATGTTCATGCTGTAAGTTTTCGTGACATGGATAACCTCGCCGACATCGCTGTCATTGAGCGCCATGGCTTCGCCGACCCGCAGGCCGGAGAGAAGCAGGAACTCCGTCAGGAGCCTCCAGCGTTCCACTTGCATCCCTTCGAGGAGCTTCTTGATCTCATCATGCTCCAGATATTTTGCGGCGTCCTTTACGCGCACAGATTCAGCCTTTTTCGGGGTGAGTTTATCGATATACCGGATATCCCTGATGACATCCATGCGGTACGCCCAGCGTATCCACGCCTTGAAGTTCTTCAGCCGTTCATTGTAGGTGGTCGGCTCCGCGTCCAGCCTGTCCGCCACGTACGGCGCGGTCAGCCGGTCGGCGAGCGTATCCGGCCCCAGCAGGCGGACGATCACATTAGTATGCATGCGGCTGCTCTCAGCGGTCTGCGGCTTGACATGCTGGCGCTGATACGCCACATACTGATCCTGCATCGCCTTCAGCGTCGGAACGT